>NZ_CP038469.1:907594-1210126 GCF_004684345.1 Citrobacter tructae | reverse complement strand
GATGGCAACATGAAGGTGTCCTTCTCGCAGGAAGCCTCCTACCAGGACGGGGACGGCAATCTGGTTTCCGCGTTCTCCCGTAACCAGTCGTTGATCCGTGTGGTGACGGAGCACGATATCGGCTTCCGTCATCCGGAAGGTCTTGTTCTCGGGACAAAAGTGCTGTTTTAACCGGTCCTGCACTCTGTGCGACCACGGTCACACAGAGTAAAAGCACGTAGTTTCCCTGGCCCGCAGCAGCGGGTTTTTTCTTTTCAGGAGCAAAACGATGACAACGAAAGCGGCAAAAGCAACGGCAGCGGCGGCAGCAGCCGGGGATGTGAAAAAGCCGGATGAACTGACGCCGGAAAATACAGTGGACGGGGATGACGGTCAGAATACTGCAGCGGGTTCAGGTGATGCAGGTGTTGATCTGATCGAAAGTGAAACAAACGGGGCCACGGGCCTGACGGGAGCAGAAGTGGAGCGGAAAGCGGTTGTTTTCCTGGGACCATACCATCGTTATTCACGCGGTGATACGGCCTGTTTTGATGCTGAGTACGCAGAGAAACTGGTTGAACGCCATATAGCAGTATGGCCAAAAGATGCGAAAAAAGCGCTGAGTCCCCGCCAGGGAGCCGATGATCATGATACTGACATTGGATGACGTGAAAACCCAACTCCGCCTGGAGCCGGATTTCACTGAGCATGACGATATGCTCACAAAAATGGTGGCGGCTGCGCAGAAGAGTGTTGAGCGCGACTATTACTGCAAACTGGTGGGCAGCGATGACGAACTACATGCGCTGCCGGAAGGTGAACGCGGTTTTGTAGCGGATGAGGATATCCAGCTGGCCATGCAGTATCTGGTCGGGGATGCGTATCTGAACGGTTTCACCGGTCAGTGGCTGGAGACGGCTGCGGTCCGGCACCTTCTTTTCCCGTTGCAGGAGAACACCGTATGAGCCTGAAGCCGGAAGAGATGACCTGCCGTCTTTCGATTGGGTATATGCAATCCGGGCGGGGGCCGCTGGGCGAATACCTGCCGGAACAGCTGGTCGTGACAGGGAAAGCCTGGGCGAAGTGCGAGCTGGTATCGGGCAGAAAGGTCCGCACACTGGATCAGCAGCAGGTTGTTGAAACGTGTCTTTTTACCACTCATCCGAGCCTGAATATTGATATCGACTGGAAAATAACGACGTCTGATCGGGTTTATACCGTTCGTAACGTCGGGCGCCTGGCGGACCG
This sequence comes from Citrobacter tructae, assembly GCF_004684345.1. Taxonomy (NCBI): domain Bacteria; kingdom Pseudomonadati; phylum Pseudomonadota; class Gammaproteobacteria; order Enterobacterales; family Enterobacteriaceae; genus Citrobacter; species Citrobacter tructae. The sequence continues at coordinate 1,208,899 of NZ_CP038469.1, read as the reverse complement.
TATCATCATCACAGGGGAGGCAGACGCACGCCATGATCGAGCAGGCATTGAAGGTAGCGCTTGAACGCTTAACCGGGCTGGATGCTTACCCTCTCCTCCTGCCGGATCAGCTGCAGGAGGGGATTACTTACCAGTGTATTTCCGATCCGGAAATGTACGCCGGACTGTTACGCACAGGCCTGATTGCGGGCCGCTTCCAGATAGCGATTCATCTGCTCAATGACTACACCCGCCTGATACAGCTGGATAAGAAAATCAGCGCGGAATGGACCGCTATCGTGCATGGCCAGCTTGAGGGCTTTCCCGTGCAGTATGTGGTCCGGGGTGGAATACAGCAGAGTAAATCGGTACTGACCAGCGGCAATATTCAGTACCGGTTCGTGCGGGATTTTACCTTTTACTACCGGGACGCCTCACCATGATCACCATGGACGTAAAAGGCCTGGACGAGCTGGAGCGGCAGCTTATCGCGCTCGGTGAAAAGGTCGGCACGAAGGTGTTACGTGACGCGGGGCGTGAGGCGCTGAAAGTGGTTGAAGAAGACATGAAACAACATGCCGGATTCGACGATGCGTCCTCTGCAGAGCATATGCGTGATTCCATCAAAATTCGCTCATCCACCCGGAAAGGTCGTGGAAATACGGTGGTCACCCTTCGGGTTGGTCCCAGCAAAAAGCATTACATGAAAGCGCTGGCGCAGGAGTTCGGTACGGTTAAACAGGTTGCCGATCCGTTCATCCGTCCGGCACTGGATTACAACGTCCGGCAGGTTCTGCGCATTCTGACCGTAGAAATCCGCAATGGCATTCAGAACAGGTAGCAACCGCTGCCCACTATTTAAGAGAGAATCATTATGGCTGATGAAAATAACACGCCAAAATCATCCCCTGAGTACGCGATGCTTCCTGCCGGGACGGTGGTGAAGTTCGGCGAGGTGGGGGCCGCTGTGGCTGCGCTCAAACCCCTGATTAACTGTAAGGCGCTGGGTGCGACAGGTCAGACGGGGGGATTTGTCGACTGTACCACCCTGCTGGACAAGAGTAAGCAGTCGATATCCGACCTGCCGGAAGGGCCGGAAAAATCGCTGGGATTTATTGACGACCCAGGAAACGAAGATTTCACCGCGTTCCTCAATGCTGCAGAACAGCGTAAGACCGTTCAGTTTTATATTGAGCTGCCGAACAAACGAACGGCTTCAATGATCCTTGCGCTTTCAGGCTGGCAGATGAACGAAATCACAGCGCCTGCCAGTGAAGTTATCCAGATTACGGTGCAGGGTAAGCAAAACAACATTAAATGGGGGAGTGCCGCGCCAGCGCCAGATGCCGGAGCGTAATCCGTTTCTCGTTATACACCGCCTCCGGGCGGTTTTTTTCGTCTGAAAAACAGGATACATCATGTCTGAATTTAGCCTCTCCGCACTGAAAAAAGCACTGCTCAAAACGAACCCCACGCCGACTGAAACTGAAATATTCGGTACAAAAGTTTACCTGCGCCGACTGACGGCGGCTGAGCTTATTGATCATGAAGATGCGCTCATTGAGGCCCAAACCTCTGGCAATGCCCGCATGGCGTCTGAGCTGAGCGTACAGATTGTTATCGACAGCCTGGTTCAGCCTGACGGCTCCCCGATTAAAGCCAAAGATAAACCCACGGCGAAGGAGCTGCTGGCAGCACACGATAACGTTGCGCTTCTGGACGCTATCGACAAAGTGAAAAAACACGGTATCGGTAAGCTGGAAACCGCCGAAAAAAACTGAGTGACTCGCCCTGGCTGGAGCTGGTTTTCTGGCTGGCCGACCGCTGGGGCGAGCCTGACCCGTCAAAAATTGCGGCACTTCCTGCAGACACGCTTTTCCACTGGCGTGCTTTCTTCCTCAAACAGGGTATTTTCAAAAAGCCTTCGACAGAAGGTTCTGTCAGTAACCCGCCCCCTGTTAAATCTCACACCGCCGCTGTGAATCCGAATCTGGATGCGCAGTGTGCGGCAGTCATGAAGGTATTAATGTAATGGGTGACGTTGCCTCTCTTGCCGTTGGGCTGCATCTGAATGCAGCGAACTTTAAATCGCAGCTGATGAGCGCCTACGGCAGCGCTGAGAGTCAGTCACGCCAGTTTAACCGCAATGCCCAGGCTGATGCGAAAAAGACGGAGGATGCCTATAAGCGTGTATCCGCTTCGGTATCGGGGCTGGCTGGCAGGCTGGTCGGTTATGCCGGGGCGGGGTTATCGCTGGGCACCATTATTAACACCACGCGGCAGTACAGCCAGTCGTTGTCGGATTTGCAGGCCATCACCGGTGCCACCAGTGCGCAGATGAAACTGTACGATAAGGCGGCGCAGGAAATGGGCCGCACAACGGAATACAGCGCATCACAGGCTGCCGAGGCCATTAAGCTGATGGCTTCGGCAAAACCTGAGCTGCTGAGCACTTCTGCAGGGCTGACGGCGGCGACCAAAAGCGCGTTAACGCTGGCCCAGGCGGCAGGGACCACGCTTCCGGATGCCACCCGAACGCTGGCGCTGTCGTTAAACCAGTTTGGTGTGGGGGCCAGTGAAGCCGACCGGTATATCAACGTACTGGCTGCCGGCGCGAAATTTGGCTCGTCGGAGATAGCCGACACGGCTGCCGCAATTAAAAATGGCGGGGTGGCAGCGGCACAGGCTGGCGTGGGTTTTGAAACCCTCAATGCCGCCATACAGGTACTGGCGGAGCGCGAGGTAAAAGGCGGTGAAGCCGGGACCGCGCTGCGCAACGTTATTCTGCATCTGGAGAAGGGCGCGGACAAAACCCTGAAGCCTTCCGTTGTCGGGCTGAGCCAGGCGCTGGAGAACCTGGCCGGGAAAAACCTGTCAACCAGGCAGGCCGTAAAGCTGTTCGGGGTGGAAAACATCAGCGCTGCATCCATCCTGGTGCAGAACCGCGAGAAAGTGGAGTCGCTGACTGCTGCGTTGACCGGCACGCAGACCGCGCATGAGCAGGCAGAAATCAGGGTAAATAACCTGAACGGCGATCTTCTCAGTCTGACTTCGGCTTTTGAAGGTCTGATTATTAAGGTGGGGCACAGCGGAAACGGCCCGCTGCGTGGTGGTGTTCAGACTATAACCGATGCGATTAATGGCCTGACGGATAATTTTAATACGGTCGCCAACGTGGCGCTGTATACGCTGATTCCTGTTCTGACGACAAAACTGACGGCAGGTATCAGGGGGAACATTGGTGCCTGGGTGGAGCAGCAGCAGGCGGTCAGGGCCAGCGCGATGGCGCAGGTGGATATGGCGCGAAAAACGCTGGAAAGTACCGCTGCCACGCTGGCACAGAATAACGCAGAATTCGGGCGTTATCGGGAAATGGAGAAAAGCGCCAGACAATTTGGCCTTAACGTCAGTTATCAGAGTGAGTTTAACCGCTTAATTCGCCAGGAAACCGAGCAGACACTGCTTTCCACCCAGGCGAAGAGTCAGCTGAATGCCGCCAATAAACAGCTTTCCGTTTCAGCCCGTGCAGTCTCTGCAGCGGTAGGTATGGCCAGAGGGGCGCTGGCACTGGTGGGCGGTCCGGTGGGGGCGGCAATGCTGGCCGGTTCGGCGTTGCTCTATTTCCATAATCAGGCGAAGAATGCCCGTCAGTCAGCGATTGACCTGAAAAATGCTGTTGTTGAAACGAATGAAGAACTCAAAAAACTGTCGCTTAACCAGCTCAACGTGAAGCAGCTGGACATTGATGAACAGTTTGAAAATCAGGTTATTCAGCGAAATAAACTGATTAAGGAAATTCAGGATGCGGAAAACCGTATCGATGGACTGAGTGGCTTCGATCCGTTCGGACAGCTTAAGGGCGTACAGAACGATAAAACCCGTTACAAAGGGGATCTGGATGCCGTTGAGCAGGGGTTAAAACTCCTCAAGGAACGGCAAAAAACAGTCAAAGAGGCCATAGAGCAGGCTAAATCAGGAAAAACCGATCCCATACCGAAGCCGGATAAATCAGGGAATGAAACAGGGAGCGATAAACCCGATACCCCCTGGACCGGGGAAGGCGGGGATACGGGGAAGAGGCAAAAGGCGAAGGTTAACCAGTATGAGCAACTGCGGCGTGAAATTGAAGCCGCGCATGCCTCAAGCCTCGGACGTATCAACCTGCAGGAGCAGGAAAGCGCCAGAAAACTCCTTGAAGCCGCCCGCGCTGACGGGGCCAGCGAGGCTGATATTCAGAAGACGCTGCTGCTGAATGCTAAAAATTATCAGAAACAGCGCCTCGAACTGGCAGAACAGTATGCGCCGGCCAGAGCGTCTCTGACGAAAGAGCGCGAAGCGAGCCAGGAGCTGAAATCTCTTTTTGATGCCCGTCTTCTGGATGAAAAGGAGTATCAGACAGCCAGAATCACGCTGGCGCAAAGTACGGCCCGTGAACTGTTACAGGCACAGGCAGCGGCAATGTCCGCTCCTCTGATTGATATCGCCGGCACGGTTGATCCTCTGGTTGAACTGCGTAATCAACTGGCCGAGCGTCAGTCACTGCTGCAGGCGTTTTATCAGAACGATGTTATCAGCAAAGAGCAGTACGAACTGCTGAAGCAAAAGGCGGATAAAGATTCCGCTGATGCGCAGTACCAGACGGCGGTGGAGCTGTATAAGTCGCAGGGGAATCTGAACAGCCTCGCCATCGGCCTGATGGAAACCACCCAGGAGCGAACCTCCAACATGCTGACCGGCATGCTGAATGGTACACAGACACTCCGGGACGGGATGATTGGGTTGTTTGCCTCCCTGACACAGTCGGTGATTAAAAACCTTGTCGATATGGCAGCGCAGGCGCTGATTACCAACACCATTCTGAAATCCATTACGGGCATCGGCGGCAGTCTTTTTGGCGGCGCAGCCACCGCGAGCACCGGCACAGCCATCAGCAGTTTTGGGAGCAGTTTTAGCTTTAATGCGAAAGGCGGTGTTTATGACTCACCTTCATTAAGTTCCTACAGCAACGGCATCTATGACAGCCCGACCCTGTTTGCTTTTGCAAAGGGGGCAGGCGTGTTTGGTGAAGCTGGTCCGGAAGCCATTATGCCTCTGGCGAAAACGACAGACGGTACGCTGGGTGTCAGGGCGCTGGGTGACCCGGGTTCTTCTGGTGGTGGTATGAATGGGGGAATTGCTTATTCACCTGTTTATCACATTGCCATTCAGAATGACGGGCAAAACGGGGAGATAGGGCCGCAGGCATCGCAGATGCTGGTCAAAATGATCGACACGCGTGTCATGAGTATCCTGAGAACTCAGGGCCGTGATGGCGGCATGCTGGCGGGAGGATAAGTGAAAACCTTTCATTGGGTACCCAGGGAGGGGATGCAGTCTTCTGTTTCCCCTTCAGTGACAACCATAAAATTTGGGGATGGCTATGAGCAACGTCGCCCGACCGGACTCAACCATCAGTTAATTAACTTCCAGCCTGTCTTCCGGACAACGTCGGACAATTCCCGCACCGCACTTGAAGCGTTTCTGGCCGGGCACGGAGGATATAAAGCCTTTCTGTGGCGACCGCCAAAATACAACCGCACGGTTAAAGTTGTCTGCCGGGAATGGTCTGTTACGGACAACGTCACGTATTCCGACTTCAGCTGTAAATTTGAGCAGGTTATTGCTTAAGGATCCTTATGCAGGATATTCCTCAGAACACCCTTAACGAAACCACGAAAACCGAACAGTCCGCCCGCATCAATTTGTGGGAAATCGACCTGACGGCCATTGGTGGTCAGCGTTACTATTTTTCAAACGAACTGAACGAGAAGGGAGAGCCGGTCACCTGGCAGGGGCGGAAGTATGACGTTTACCCGATACAGGGAACCGGGTTCGATCTGGTAGGGAAAGGGACATCCGCCCGCCCGACGCTGGCGGTGTCGAACCTGTTTGGCATGGTTACGGGACTTGCGGAAGATGTGCAGAGCCTGGTCGGGGCCACGGTAGTAAGGCGCGTGGTATACGCCCGTTTTCTCGATGCGGTGAACTTTACAGGCGGCAACCCGGAGGCCGATCCGGAACAGGAAGTGGTCAGCCGCTGGGTGATTGAACAACTGTCGGAGCTGAAAGCCACCACGGCGACCTTCGTGCTGGCCACACCGACAGAAACGGACGGCAGCGTGTTTCCGGCGCGGATCATGCTGGCTCATGTCTGCAACTGGACCTACCGTTCTGAGGAGTGCGGCTATGCCGGGCCGCCCGTGGCGGATGAGTTTGACAAGCCCACGGCAGACCCTGCAAAAGATGCCTGCAGTAAATGCCGTACCGGCTGCGGGCTGCGTAATAACCTGCCGCGCATCGGCTGCTTCCTCTCCATTAACCGCCTTTCCTGATGGATACACCCATGAAAAAAACTATCCTGACGCATGCCGCTGCGTGTGCGCCGGCAGAATCGTGCGGCTATGCGGTGAACACGTCTGCTGGGGAGCGGTTTTTCCCCTGCCAGAATCTTTCCGCTGAACCGACGATGTATTTCCGTATGGATCCGGCAGATTACCTTCAGGCGCAGGCGGCAGGCGATGTGGTGGCCCTGGTCCACAGCCATCCCGATGGCCTGCCGTTTCTCAGCGATGTCGATCGCCATCTGCAGGTGCAAAGTGGCCTGCCGTGGTGGCTGGTCTGCGATGACCGGATATATAAATTTCGCTGCGTGCCGTTCCTCACAGGGCGGGTATTTGAGCATGGCGTGACGGACTGCTACACCCTGTTCCGCGATGCGTACCATCTGGCCGGTATTGAGATACCGGATTTTACGCGGGAGGATGACTGGTGGAAACAGGGCAAAAATCTGTACCTGGATAATCTGGAGGAGATCGGTTTTTACCGGGTGCATGCCGCAGAGGCACAACCCGGAGACATTCTGATTTGTTGTTTTGGTTCATCGATTGCCAACCATGCCGCGATTTATTGCGGCGATGGCGAGCTACTGCACCATATTCCTGATCAGCTCAGTAAACGCGAGAGGTATACCGACAAATGGCAACGCCGCACACACTCGATATGGCGACACCGGGCATGGCACGAGTCTGCCTTCACGTGGAGTTACAACGATTTGGCCGCCGTTTCAGCCTCAGTATAAAAACGGGGGCCGAGGCCATTTACGCGCTGGCTATGCAGATACCGGGCTTCCGGCAGAAACTGAGCGACGGCTGGTATCAGATACGCATCGCCGGTCAGGATATGGATGAAACGAGCCTGTCAGCCCGTCTGCATGAGCCGCTGCCGGACGGGGCCATTATTCACATTGTCCCGCGTATGGCCGGGGCAAAATCCGGTGGTCTGTTCCAGGTGGTGCTGGGGGCAGTGGCCATAGGCGCGTCCTTTTTTACGGCAGGTGCTTCAATGGCTGCCTGGGGAGCAGCGTTATCTGCCGGTGGCATTTCGGTATCCTCGGTCCTGTTTTCACTGGGGGCGGCCATGATGCTGGGCGGTGTGGCGCAGATGCTGACGCCGCAGGCAAAAATCCCCTCGTCCCGGCAGACCGACAACGGCAAACAGAATACGTATTTTTCATCGCTGGACAACATGGTGGCGCAGGGCAATGCCCTGCCGGTGCTGTACGGTGAAATGCTGGTCGGCTCCCGCACCATTTCCCAGGAAATCAGCACACGGGATGAAGGCGGCGGGGGGCAGGTGGTGATTATCGGTCGATGATATTACTGAAGCATATTTGTATTTGCACAGAACCGCCTCCGGGCGGTTTTGTTGTTTCAGAGGGAACAGATTATGGGTAAGGGTGGTGGCAGCAGTAAAACGCCGCATGAGGCTCCGGACGACCTGAAATCCAGTCAGATGCTGACCGTTGTTGATGCCATCTGTGAGGGGCCGATAGAAGGTCCGGTGGACGGGCTGAAAAGCGTCAGAATTAACAAAACGCCGGTCCTCGACAGCGACGGTAACGCGATGGTTCACGGTGTCACCGTGGTTTACCGCGTGGGGGAGGATGAGCAGACCGCGATGGAGGGGTTCGAAGACTCCGGCGCTGAAACTCTGCTGGGTGTGGAGGTGAAAAAGTCAGAGCCGGTGACCCGCACCATTACCACCAAAACGGTGGATCGGTTGCGCTTTACCTTTGGTGTGCAGTCGCTGGTCAGCACCAGTACCAAAGGCGATCGTAATCCAACCAGCGTACAGCTGCTGATCCAGTTTCGCCGTGACGGGCAGTGGCAGGTGGAACGGGACATCACCATTACGGGTAAAACGACCACGCAGTTTCTGGCGTCCGTGGTGATTGATGATTTGCCGCCCCGGCCGTTTGAAGTCCGCATGTGGCGTCTTACTGATGACAGTACGACAGACCTGCTGCAGAACAAAACGGTGTGGTCGGGTTATACAGAAATCATTGATGTGAAACAACGCTACCCGAACACCGCTGTTATCGGGGTAAAAGTGGACGCGGAGCAGTTTGGCAGCCAGCAGGTCACGCGAAACTATCTCCTGCGCGGGCGTATTGTGCCGGTCCCTTCTAATTACGACCCGATAAAAAGGATATATACGGGACTCTGGGACGGGACGTTTAAACCCGCCTGGACAGATAATCCGGCCTGGTGTGTGCTGGATATGCTGACTCACCCGCGCTATGGCATGGGAAGCCGCATTGGTGTTGCCGATGTGGACAAGTGGGCGCTGTATGCCATTGCACAGTACTGCGATCAGTCTGTACCGGATGGATTCGGTGGGACAGAGCCGCGTATCACCTGCAATGCGTATCTGACGGACCAGCGTAAAGCGTGGGACGTGCTGGGGGATTTCTGTTCCCTGATGCGCTGCATGCCGGTCTGGAACGGCAGTACCCTGACGTTTGTGCAGGACCGGCCCGCCGATAAAGTCTGGACCTATACGCAGAGTAATGTGGTGATGCCCGCTGACGGTGCGCCGTTCGTCTACAGTTTCAGCGCACTGAAAGAGCGCCACAATGCCGCCGAAGTCCGCTACACCGATCCGAATAACGGCTGGGAAACGTCCACCGAACTGGTTGAAAACGATGCTGCCATCCGGCGCTACGGGCGCAATGTCCTCAAAATGGATGCGTTTGCCTGTACCAGCCGTGGGCAGGCGCACCGCGCCGGGCTATGGGCCATCACCACCGAATTACTGGAGACGCAGACGGTGGATTTCTCCGTAGGGGCTGACGGGCTGCGCCACGTTCCCGGCGATATCATTGAGGTTTGCGACAGTGATTATGCCGGCGTGACCGTGGGCGGGCGCGTCCTGTCGGTCGACAGCCTTTCCCGCACGCTCACGCTGGATCGTGAAGTGGAGATACCGCCAGGGGGCAATGTGTTGCTGAACCTGGTGGGCAGCGATGGCCAGCCCGTCAGCGTCACCATCACCGCACATCCGGCCCCGGACCACGTGACCGTCAGCCAGTTACCGGATGGTGTGGCGACGTACAGCGTGTGGGGGCTGAAACTGCCGGACCTGCGCCAGCGCCTGTTTCGCTGCGTGGCCATCCGGGAAAATGATGATGGCACGTATGCTATTACCGCCGTGCAGCATGTCCCGGAGAAAGGCTCCATCGTGGATAACGGGGCGACATTTGATCCGCTCCCCGGTACCGGCATTACGAACACTCCGCCCGCTGTGCAGCACCTCACCACGGAAATTCTGGCAGAGGAGGGGCAGTATCAGGCGCGGGCGCGATGGGATACCCCGCGTGTGGTGAAGGGGGTGAACTTCTCCCTGCGCCTGACGGTAAAAGCGGAAGATAACAGCGACCGCCTGGCCAGCAGCCTGACCCTGACCGAAACGGAGCACACTTTCCGCAACCTGACGCCGGGGCGTTACACCCTGACGGTGCGGGCGGTTAACTCCCAGGGGCAGCAGGGCGATCCGGCCAGCACGGATTTCAGCATCGCCGCGCCGGCTGTACCCTCTTATGTTGAACTGACCCCCGGTTATTTTCAGATAACCGCCACCCTGCGCCAGGCGGTATACGACCCCACGGTGCAGTATGAATTCTGGTTTACGGATACGCAGATCGCCGATATCCGCCAGGTGGAAACTGATGCGCGTTATCTCGGCACGGCGCTGTACTGGATTGCGGCCAGCAGCAGTATCAAACCGGGCAAGGACTATTACTTCTATATCCGGGCCGTGAACCAGGTCGGGAAATCGGCGTTCGTGGAGGCTAAAGGGCAGGCCAGCAACGATGCGGCGGGTTATCTGGATTTCTTCAAAGGGGAGATCACCGAAAGTCACCTGGGGAAAGAACTGCTGGAGAAGGTGGAACTGACGGAAGACAACGCCAGCCGGCTGGATCAGTTTTCGAAAGAGTGGCAGGACGCGAACGGCAAATGGAACGCCATGTGGGGCGTGAAGATAGAGCAGACCGAAGACGGCAGGCACTATGTGGCTGGTCTTGGTCTGAGTATGGAAGACACCGAAGAAGGGAAGATAAGCCAGTTCCTGGTGGCAGCAAACCGTATCGCGTTTATCGACCCGGCAAACGGCAATGAGACCCCGATGTTTGTGGCTCAGGGCAACCAGATATTTATGAACGAGGTGTTCCTCAAATATCTGACGGCCCCCACTATCACCAGCGGCGGGAACCCGCCGACTTTTATGCTGACGCCTGACGGCAGACTGACCGCCCGTAATGCGGATATCAGCGGTAATATCAGCGCGAATTCCGGCACCCTCAATAATGTGACGATAGCGGAAAACTGCACCATCAACGGGACGCTCCGGGCTGAGCGTATTTTGGGGGATATCGTTAAGGCTGCTGGTAAGGAATTTCCTTACTTTCTTGAACCCAATACAGGTCAAAAACGGTACGCCAACGGGACACTGACGGTTGTGATTGAAGATGACCAGTCATTTGACCGACAGATTTCCATTCCTGCGATTACCTTTCAGGGCACAACGTATGACAGCCAGACCAGTAACGACTTATGGGATGACTGTACGCTGATTGTCAGGAAAAACGGAGCCGAGATATACAACCAGACAAGCAGAGGTGTACCGGCGACTTTTACGCGGACTCTGGATATGCCTGCCGGGAGCGGTCGGTTGACGCTGAGTTTCAGCGTCAGTACACGCGGTAACAGCACTGGCTGGCCATTTTCCAGAATCAGTGACCTGCTGGTTATTGTGACGAAAAAATCATCCGCAGGGATAACAATCAGTTAAAGACAGAAACCGCCTCCGGGCGGTTTTTTTATGGAGGGATTATGGCAGTACTTATCTCGGGTGTACTTAAAGACGGGGCGGGCCAACCGGTTCAGGGCTGCACTATTCAGCTGAATGCGAAGAAAACCAGCCCGACCGTTGTGGTGGAGGTTATCTCATCGACTGTCACGGGGATGGATGGCCATTACAGCATTCAGGCTGAGCCGGGTTATTACAGTGTGTCACTGCTGCGGGAAGGTTTTCCTCCCACGCTGGCCGGTGAAATTTATGTCACGCCGACTGATGCGCCGGATACCCTGAATGCGTTTCTCGATGCGCCGGCGGATGCGGACCTGCGTCCGGAGGTGATGAAACGTTTTGAGGAAATGGTTAACCGCACGGCAGCGCTGTGCCAGCAGGCAGAGAAGGACCGGGAGCGTGCGGAAAACGCAGCACAGTCAGCGGAACAAAGTAAGGATTCAGCGGCATTTTCTGCAACGGCAGCGGCAGAGTCACAGCGCCAGGCGGCACTCTCTGAGGATGCTGCTGATGAGTCTGCCCGGTCTGCTGCCGATAATGCCCGACAGACAGCGCAGGACGTTCTGGCCAGTGGTGCTGATGCTGACAGTGCGGCAACGTCTACACAGACAGCGACAGGGCAGGCCGAACTGGCAAAGACCGCCGCTGATACGGCACAAAAAGCGCAGCAGGAGGCAGGAGCTTCAGCACAGTCAGCAGCGGGAAGTGCCGGAAGCGCCGCAGCCTCAGCACAAACGGCGGGTGAGCATGCCAGTAATGCAGCCTCATCTGAAATTTCCGCGCGTGAAAGCGCGCTCACGGCCACGCAGGCTGCAGAACAGAGTAATGATAGCGCTGCAGCTGCGGCCCTGAGTGAAGAGCATGCCAGGGAATCCAGCGAAAATGCCGCTAAATCAGAGACTGCTGCATCAGCCAGTGCGAGATCGGCATCCGCAAGTGAAGCATCAGCCCTGCAGTCAGCCGAAACGGCTGAGAACCAAAAAAATGCAGCCACTGAGAGTGCCACCCGAGCCGAACAGGCCAGGGATGAGGCGCTGACTTCCCGGAACGAGGCAGTAAAAGCTGCTGAAACGGCGGCGACAGACGCAGCAACGGAAGCTGCAGGCAAGGTATCGGAGCAGTTGCAAGCTGCTGTAGCCGATGATGCTCAGCGTGCAGAAGCTGCGATGGCTGGCGCTGAAAGTGCAGCTGCAGCCTCACTGGGATATCGTGATGAAGCGCGGGATATTGCTGAAAGTCTGAAGCTGGGGGATGCCAGTACAACGCAAAAGGGACTTGTGCAGTTAAGCAGCGATGACGACAGCGACAGTGAAGCTTATGCAGCGACATCGAAAGCCGTTAAAAAAGTCAAAGACCTGACAAACCAGAAAGCCCCACTGGATAGTCCGGAGCTGGTGGGGCTCCCAACCACACCCACGGCACCATTAAGTGTAAGCAACAAACAGATTGCAAATACCGAGTACGTTCAGGCTGCGGTTGCCGCGTTGGTTGGCTCATCTCCTGAAGCTCTGGATACCCTGGCTGAGTTAGCTAATGCATTAAACAATGACCCCAATTTTGCAACGACGATACTCAATGCGTTAGCAGGTAAACAGCCTCTTAACGAAACGCTGACTAATCTGAGCGGAAAAGATGTCGCTGGTCTTCTTCAGTATCTCGGTTTAGCAGACACGATAAATCGGGCCGCCAGCGCACTGGTACTGTCATCAGCATCATATTCGACGGGGACGGATTTTAACAACGCGCCAGCAGGTTCGACGTCTTTTGTATATGGCGCCGCATTAAATGCTCCCCCTTCAAACTGTGCCGTTATTGACTGGTGGGGGCTTCATGCTCCGTTCGGCGACAATCCCGGATACAGAGGGCAAATAGGTGCGGATTATACTAATGGACGTTTGTATTTCAGAACGTTTAACGGTGATAACAATACATCTACACCGTGGGATATCTTGTATTCTGGCAGGAACCCCCCGCCTGTATCCTATCCTGTCGGTGCGCCTATCCCCTGGCCTTCAGAAACGCCACCTGCTAACCACGCCATTATGCAGGGACAGTCATTTGATAAGTCTGCCTATCCGTTACTTGCCATAGCTTATCCATCAGGCGTTATTCCTGATATGCGTGGTCAGACGATTAAAGGTAATCCAACAGGTAGAGGGGTATTAACACAAGAACAGGATGGTATTAAGTGGCACGATCACGGTGCAACGATCGCAAGTACCGATCTCGGAAGCAGGGATACAACCGGGTTTGATTATGGAACCAAATCGGTATCAGTTTTTGACTACGGTACTAAATCAACAACAGGCGCGGGGGCTCACAATCACCCTATATCCGGGAGAACGCAGTTCGGTCAGGCAGGGGATGTCGTTGCAATGTCCAATACTGGCTCTGACAGAACAAACTGGGGAGCTGTTGGTGGCGTCGGCGACCACGCTCACGCCGTAGGAATTGGCGCACATGATCACGTGGTGGGTATTGGGGCGCATGCTCACTCTGTTTACATTGGCGCGCATAGCCATGGTGTGACTGTTTCACCATCTGGTCAGGCTGAAAACACTGTAAAAAATACTGCATTTAATTATTTAGTGAGGCTTGCATAATGACTTTTAAAATGACCGATACCAACCGCGTTATTACTATTTACAACCTTTCATCAGCAACGAATGAGTTTATCGGTAAGGGGGATGGCTTTATTCCGGCCAATATGGGCTTACCTGCGTATAGTACCGATATAGCGCCGCCAAAAGTGAAGGCGGGGTTTGTGGCTGTTTTCGATACTCAGACCAATAAATGGTCGCAAGTAGAAGACCACCGGGGAGAAACCGTTTATGACGTCAGCACAGGTAGACCCACTGTTATTGAGACGCTGGGCTCACTGCCTGATAATGTTGTCTCAGTAGCTCCTGAAGGGGGGTATGTTAAATGGGACGGCACACAATGGGTCCATGATGCAGAGGCGGAAAAAGCCTTTTTTCAGGGACAGGCTGCGCAGGAAAAAGCAAACCTGTTGATGATAGCAACATCCGCTATTGCCCCCCTGCAGGATGCAGTTGAGCTGGGTATGGCAACGGAAGATGAATCGAACGCACTTATTGCATGGAAAAAATATCGTGTGATGCTTAACCGAATCAACCCCGAGGATGCTCAAAACATTATCTGGCCTGAGTATCTATTGACTGTATAACTGACTTTTGTAAAACAATGCCGATCCTGACCAGAAACAGCATTGTTCATACCTCAATTAAAGATTATTTTCCTATAAGAGATACTTTTAATCTTCTTGATAAAGTCATTAAATCTTTCCTTCCGAATAGTTTAAACAGATTAAACCATCGGTTCTTACCCAGGTAATTTAGTTTTATTAATTGAGGTTTGTAATAATAGCACATTATAAAAATACCCTGATCGTCGTCTACTATATTATGTCTGAGGGTTTTTATTTGGCACTGACAAACCAGTTTGTAAAATTCTTTCCATTTCTTTTGTGTTGCTACAATTGATCCACCAATAATATAAGAGCGATTGTTAATCATGTGGTCAAAAACCTGATGGATGGTTTTGACTGTCAAACCTTGTTTAACTGTAAAAAAGTTTACTTTGTTTCGGTCAAATGGATAATTCCATCGAGATAACCCTCTGGTTACTTCTGCACTACGACAGTAACCAAAGTCAACCCATGCAACCATATCATTATTTACTAGCTTTAACTCTATCGCTCTGTTTACAAAATATGCTTTTAGATTGCAAACCAGTGCATAGTCTGGGGACCAGTATTCGGGGTTAATCAACTGGCGAGTTTCAAGCTTGCTTATGAACTCGTTATCTTTTTGAATTCGTGCAATTCTTTTTTTGATATGTTGAAATTTTTTATTAATGTCTAAAGCCACTACAACAGTGTTTTTCCCATCTCTAATTTTTTCAATTTTGGGTTTAAGTTCACTGGATGTAAAGATGATCATATCATTATCTAATTCAGATAGGTTTTTAAAATACTGAATATAGGTGTCAGGTGTTCTCTCTAAATGAGGAGAGAAACCTTTATTACTCGTCCAGTCTCCTCGTCCTATATCGAAAAATGCTGTAACTATGGTAATAGATGAGTTCATTTTTATGCAATCCGTGTTTTATACCTATCCAATAACTGCAAGAATGTTGAATACATATTTTTTTGATGTCTGTTACATGGAGGTATTCTATCAGTATCAACATGAGGCGGGAAGCATCATGTGATATTTAAAAGATAAGCAATGGATTGTGTTTATGGGTTCTGGGGGGCAAATAGCATCCAGAATAACAAATTACCACCGGCTATTAATTGGTGGTAAATAATTTATAACGGTATTATTTATTATTGAATTATTCCGTTAGTGCAATATGCGATATCTATGGGTTACCACACTATATAAAATAATTTACCCCCTGATATTTGGAGTAAGAATGTACATCATCAAAGATGACTGGGCTGGTAAATTGATGGATGTACGATGATGAGAGTTGCCGCAGTCACGTCGTATGCAAGAACGTAACTGCGGCCGACTGGTAGCCATTCGATATAGCGAGTATTGAATGGTTCACAGTCGCGACGGATTGTACTTATCCAACATAACGAATCAATGTGTTTAATCTGAAACCAGCCACATATCTGCCTCTTCAAACATTTCCTGAACCGTTCGGCTTATCTGTTCTTTCTCATGCTTGCTGGCGTCAGTGTTGATCGCCGGTAGTGTCATCATCGGTTTAACCCGGACATCAGCATCGGGGAAGATCCGGTGAACCCTCTTACTCAACTCGCCCAGAATGATATCTTTTGCACCGGGCAGACCATCAAAATTCCTTTTGTCATAAACGAGTTCCACGAACATTGCTTATTGCCTCTTTACTGGATGAATATACAGTATTTATACTGTGTTTTTATCCGGTATTCAAGAGAGGGCGTAATGATGCCACGACGCAGCGATATTGAAATGGCCTGGTATGCCTCGATACAGCAGGAACCGAATGGCCGGAAGACCGTCACCACGCAGCGGTTTGTCCAGGAACTGGGCAAGGTTAACTGGCACTGGACGATGAAGCAGGCCAACGAATGGGTCGAATGGTACGTGACCACCTTCCGCGATGTATCAACGCAGGAAGGTGAGAACCGTACCTTTCAGCTGTTCAATCCAAACGGAGGACTATAGTCATGGGATTTCCGTCACCAGCATCTGATTATGTTGAGCATCGCATCTCTCTCGATCAAGAGCTTATCAGCAAGCCATCAGCAACTTATTTCATGCGGGCATCGTGCTCACATTTCAGGGAGGGGATACTGCAGGGTGCGCTGCTTGTCGTCGACTCTTCGCTGTCGCCTTGTGATGGTTCGCTGTTGATATGTTCAATGGAAGGTGAGTTTCGGATCAAGCGGTATCGAATTCACTCGGAACCACATTTGATAAATCTGGAGAACGGGAGAAGAGAGGAGCTGCCCGTAGACGCGGATGGCTATAGTTCTTCACACACTGTATTCGGGGTGATCACGTACATCATTAATGATGCCAGGAATGCGGAGTTTGATGACTGCCCGGTGATGTGAATAGCTGAGATTTTGTTGCGTAGTGGATGTACGGTGTCGGCATTATTCTCCGATAATTCCCCGTACAGAAAACAGGCATAAAAAACCAGCCGTAAAGGCTGGTTCTTAAAGGAGTTTTTGGTCGGCACGAGAGGATTTGAACCTCCGCCCCCCATGTCGGCGAGGTTCCATCTCAAGGGCAGCTATGTGCCAGGAGCGGACGTTGCCTATATTATGAGGGCAGCTCAGTTGCCACGGTTAGTTTTATGTTTATTACAGAAAACGAAAAAGTGATTTTATTAACGTGGAATTGTTGTTGGAAAGCCCTTCCGCATTAATTTACGGGAGAGCTTCGTGGTTGAAAGATAGTTCTCAGTGCTAAGGGATAAGATTATCTTCGGCCGGATGAATTATTAGAGATCGGATGTCCAGATTTGGTTCCATTGTTGTATCCGACAAATTATTGGTTTCGAATACTAATTCGTCTAAATAGCTACGGACCTGTTCACACTGCTGGAGATAATATGCTATTTGCCGCGCGATGCGGACCCGTGATTCGGGAATGCCCCAATAACCAAACGTTTCCCTTATTATTTCAGAGTGAGTAGATTCTCTGCCATATTGAGGTGTGAAAACTGACATGACATCACTGAATAACTTTTGGAATGTGACCTGACCTTTAATGTTTTCGTCGTTATCATAGATTGCCATAGCGGTAACTAGATCATTTTCTTTGAGCAAAAGCCATCCATATAATGTTCTCCATTCATCTATTTCTGATTGCGACTCAGTTCCATCAGATCCTGCAAATACATACTTGTTAAGAAGTGTTTGTAATTTACTTCTAAATAATGCAATTTTTGCACGCAACTGTCCCTGAACATCATCTAAGCGATTGAATTTAGCTAGATTAATGATAATCATATGGACGAACAAATTAAGGTTGGCTTCTGCTACAGCATAAAATCTCTTTTCCAAATCTTGATCGGGATTCTTAACGGGATGAATTTCGTCTGCAGTAGCCACAAATTCATTTTCAAGAGTAGCATAAAGGTCGATACCTTTTGACCTGACCAAATTCAGATGATCTTCTGTTGGCAACTCCATTAATGCAGCGAACTGATCAAGAAACTGCTGATACTGCACGCCTGCATTACTGAACGCAGTATTTCTCAGCGCCTGCAAGATTATATTAGTCTGATCCCTGACCTCCTTTTTAAACTGCTGAATATCTATATCGTTGTAAATGATATAGATATCAGATTTGGTGACAATAGCAGGAGGCAAAGTCGTTGATTGTACGATTTCATTTGAGATTATTTTCCCTGTTTTTACAGACGTTATGGCCCTGCGAAGCGGGCCTTGCTTGGCCTCACCTGATTTTAGCATCTCATTAATTTGCGACTGTGTGTGAGCTTTTGGCATGACTGGTCCGACGTGCAAATGAAAGTTTCAAAAGAGTTTATACCAGATTATCTCGGTAGGGTATACGCTCCGTGAATTGCAAAAATCTGAAGCAAAGTAAGACGGCAAAGACACAAAGAATAGCCACGGCTTTCGTAACTATTTTCATTGTAGGTAGATAAGGACAACTTCCGTTCCTCGCTCATAACCGCCTGATGCTATGCGGGGGATTTAGTGTCAGAATTGGATATTGCTAGTCTCATGATATGTTCGTTGACGGAGAATACTTTGAACCAGAGCAAAGATGGATACCCACAGGGCCCGTTAGTACGAGCTGTGTGGGACTGCTGTGATGAGCTTTATCAGAAACTAGGTCGAGCACCCTCGCGACAGGA
The DNA here is from genome assembly GCF_004684345.1 of Citrobacter tructae. Lineage (NCBI taxonomy): Bacteria > Pseudomonadati > Pseudomonadota > Gammaproteobacteria > Enterobacterales > Enterobacteriaceae > Citrobacter > Citrobacter tructae. Next base: position 1,190,380 of record NZ_CP038469.1, on the reverse strand, counting down.
ATTCAATGATGAAATTGGCAAACGTGAACCTCATCGCATAGGTATTAGCACCCATTCCCGTCAGTGGGGAGAATGGATGCGTCATCATAATTTCTCAACGTATATTGTTGATGTGCAAGGTATAATTCCTGAAGAAATGCATTATCCGCAATATCTCCGCGTATGGTATGCCGTGACACAACTAAATTCCGCTTCTGCTAAAAATATTGTTCAGTGGATCCGTAACAGCAACGCCCCCCTGAAAGAGAGCGAGATTCGTATCCAACTGGATGCATTAACCGTTAATAGCAACTCCCGATATCGATATCTTGGTAGCCGAAAAAGCGCCCGGACTGACCTGGGTAGCCCATACGACTTGTTATTTCGTAGCGGAAACCTACGAAATACACGGTATGAACAGTATGTGCAGGAGCTGCACGGCATATGGGACATTGGCGATGATGGTAGGACGCCAATTCAGATTGCCGCCCCAAGGCCAGGCGATCGGATGGTAGTTGAAGCGAGAGATGAATTATTCAATGAATTGCCTGACGATGAAGGTGACTTTCGCCTCAAAGCACTACGTGAGGTCATTATTCGAGAAGGGCAACCAGTATTTAGGCGAAAGCTCATTGAAGCTTATGAGGGTAAATGCGCAGTAACGGGCTGTTCAATCCAAGTGTTGCTTGAAGCTGCACATATCACCCCCTACGCAGGAGCTTGGCATACCCGTGCTCAGCATGGCCTGTTACTGAAAACAGATATCCATACTCTATTTGACCGTGGTTTGCTCTGGATTGATACCGAGTTGAAAATAAGGATATCAGAACAGTTGGCCGGGACAGAATATGCAGAGTTAGATGGCCGATATCTCAGGTTACCTAAAGATAAGCAAAACTGGCCGTTAACAACTCATCTGATAAATCATCGGCAATATTGGATTGAAAATCGTAATGATGTTGAAGGTGCTTAACGCTACTACTGTCTGCATCTCGCTCATAGCGGATCTTCAACTCAGTTGGTTCGTCCACTCCGTGCCAGAAGCGGACGTTGACAGCAACTCATAATGCTAATTTTCAGGGAATGGATCGTCATGTACTGAATTGAGCCTAAGTTACAGATGATACTGGCTGTAAAAGCAGGAGAAGAATTATTTACTCTATTGTGATAAGAGCGTTTTTATATTAATATCTTACATACAAATAGATTTCAGAATAAACATTCAATAAGGTTCCATATGTCTGAAATAACTCCAGCTCCTGCTGTTATGGCGGCACTAGTATCTGCATTAGTTACGATTTTATTATTTATTATAAAAGGTGTATGCACACCTTTATGGAATAAATATTTCCTTGTTTACAAAATCAAAGTTGAACATAGCTACGAACAAAAGAAGAAAATCAAAGAGGCGATATCAAAATATAAAATGCCTTTACTCGATTCAGCTGAGTCATTGAATCATAGGTTATGGAATTTTTCAGGAAATTGTACTAAAGGATGGCATAATTTTAAAAAAAATGAATCAATTGGTGATAAATATTACCTGCAAACTTTTTGTTATCGATTTTTAGCATTTTATGCTTGGTGTGTAAAGTTCGAAAGAGAGTTGATATATTTAGATGTAACCCTTTCAGAAAAGAACGATCTTTATTTTGTAAAGTATATTAAAACCATGCAAAATATATTTTGCGATGCTTCGATGTTGAGTGGAATTGGTTATGATAATGAGCATGCTGTAGACCATTTTTTCAGGGATGACCTTATTAGTATTGTGGAAAAAATGATTACACCTACAGGAGTGATTACTTATTCAGAATTCAAATCTAAATCAGAGTCTGAATTAGACTATACACAGGTTTGCAAGTACATATCCACCATAATGAGTGACAAATCTTGCAATAAATGGCATTTAATTAACTGTTTCCATTTTATCCTGATGGCCTTTTTGTCAAAGTATGGATATGACTATCAAAGAACTGGGTTGTTTAAACTATATAAACTGCGCTGCTCAGAACCTCAAAATAAGCTGATAAATAATTTTGAAATATTAGTGTTCAATGCTAGATTAAATAAATGCAAAGAAATAAAGAAGGCAATAGCCATTCTCGAATGCAAATCTAAAATTGCCAATCTCTGTAATTTCCTGAAATTAATAAAAGAGAATTAGCTTGTGATGCATCAAACTAGTTGTTCTGTACGATTGAAAATGAGAGAACCCAAGTCCGCATTGTGAATAGTGTTTGAGCTGAAAAATCGCTAAGATCCTGAAAATTTTTTGGAGAAGCAGATTTTAATGCCCGCTTCTCGCTCAGAGCGTACCTCGCGATACTGCAGGCAGTCCGCTTTGTGCCAGGAGCGGACATCCCACAGTTCTGCTATTATGGCCAGAATCGATAAATCACTACAATCTCTGCCACCGACGCAGTCATGTGATGAAGGATGTTTATGGAACCGGATACGGAATTTTGCTACCCCAATGTTATCGACTTCTTTGGTACAACCTTTTTTCATCTGTGCCACTTTACTCAAGTCGATCTTCATGGTTATAAAGCCTACGATAAATATACCGAAGATAATTTAATTAAAAGCAATGATATTCTTTCCAACGAGGTAAATCGAAGAATTTGCAAATCTGAAGAACATCATCACACTGATATTTTTGAAAGCTACAGTCAGGATTTTAATGAGCTACAAAATATATACCCCGCCATGCACCGCAAGGCAATGATTATCACGCTGTACAATTTTTTCGAACATCAAATTAAGACACTGTGCGTCGAAACAAATAGGCTGCTTCCGCAGGATTTAAGTGGAAAATATAAATTCCGGAATGTGAGCATTAAAAATTTCCGTCAATTTCTGAAGAAAGAGGCTTCTTTTAAGTTTGAGCCGGGGAAGGTGCTATGGGAGCTTTGGGAGGACATGTTGAAAGTGGAACAAATCAGGCATGTTCTGGTTCACTCTGAAGGTGAGATAGAGAAACAGAGAATGAAGTGGCTTGCTGATATAGAAAACTACTGTAAACAGAAAAAAAGTATCAGGCTGATACGTCACCGTATCATTATTGATGAAGGCTATGTTGCATCGCTGATAACCGACCTCATCAGACTGTTTGACCTGCTGTACAGCGATGTTATTGCATTCATCCGGCGATACGAAAATGTACATGGCAGTTATGACGTCCCGCTACCTCCCGGCGCTTCAAAAATACCACTATGACTAATTAGATAATAATCAACTGAATGACCTGCATGCCCAATCAAAAAGTTGCTGCTGTGCGCCCCGGCAGTGACAGCTCTAAATCTCCCCAGTGACCCCAGTGAGTATGAGCGGATATTGCTAGTGTACTAGGATTTTGTACAATAATTGCTACCTCATGACCTGTACATGATCGCCTTACGTGGTGTTCGAAGTTTCTTATTATGCAAATCAGCATAGCGTTTTTCACACCTCGCTTCATCACTCATCAAAACCGTTTCATCCACTATGAGTAAATGCCCAGCATCCAGCAGACGGTGTAGATCAACTGCAAGTGCGATACCATTTTCAATTGTAGATGCACCTCCTTCTGCATGCGCAATTATATGGCAGGCTTCTACTACCAACTTCTGCCCGGTAATCGCGCAAGCATCTCCCCAGTTTCGCAGAACTTCCGCCCTGAAGCGGCCCTGAGCAGGCCTAACCTCAACTCGTGAATATTTGGGACCAGAATTGTTAAAATGGGGGGAATTCAATACCTGCCTGTCGAGTTCTTCGGCGTATACTTTAGCTGCCTGACTATCATCAATAGAATCTATTTCCTCAGGGCTCCAGCCAACAGATGCCAAAAACTCGCGATTATGATCGGTGTCTTGCTGTGAAGTCAGTTGACTATTCGTACCCGCAGGAGTTTCTACGTTGTTGTTCTGACAACCCGGAGAGTTTTGGGCCAAAGCAGCCTGATAAAGGCTCCAGTTTTTTCTCACACACAGCAAATTATTTTTGCTACACCATTGGAAATAGTTTTGTTTAGTATTTTCTTCCAAGCCTATTAACCATTGTTGTTCGTCAGTAAGAACTGGCGCCTCATTCTCAGATAGATGTGTTTTTTTTGTTGTATGCCGATTTTCCTTATTCATTGCATATTCGCTATCACTTTCCTCCCTTTCACGTCGAATTCTTTCCAAAGCTGTTTGCAATATTTCTTCTTCGTTAGCATCCATACCTGGCAAACGATGACCCAATTGAAGCTTTCTTTGACGAACCGCTCTAACTGAGTCATTCATTATTTCACGCCGGTTTTTTATTTCCGAAGAGTCCAACGGAGGGTAGAGCGGAATTTCATTTTTTTCTTTATCCGAAAATCGTTGTTGATAGATATCCTCTAAGTCACAGACCCTATCTTGGGCATCAGCAGGGCTAAAATCATCATGTTCTGCCCAGAAATTTAACCAAGTTTCAACTTTCGAATCTACTCCTGTAGCGAAAAAGTTGGGGTACTTCTCTGTTGCTGCTCTCCGTAATGCATCATAGTTGCGTTTAAAGTTTTTATTATTAATTTCTTCACTCATTGTGAACCCTCGCCATCTTCAATGATGAGTTGCCATGAAGCACAAGTAATACTGCATAAAATTAATGAATTCAACAAAAAAATTTGAAAATTTACGGGCCTCTCAAGCCAAAATTAATACATTCAACTAATAGAAAAGAAAATGGAATAACTGTAGCTGTCTCAGGTACGGTTTATGTAACTCAAGAATACGGTAAGGGGGAGGACTTTACAGAAGTACATGAAAATTATCCGTTTAGCATTTATATTGAGATGAATGTTGAGGACCCTAATGACATTACTATTGATCAATCTGATTTTGAAATCGATACGTCATCCTGGTTTGGCGTTTAATAAAAAATGAAATTGAGGAATCACCTTAACCAATAAAGTGAAGAATGGGGGGGCGACCGAGAACAGTATATAACATAGGAAGATCATAAATTGACCCGAAGCGTTGAGTTGACTGATAACTTACTCGTAGTTTAAATAGCGACAAGAAATCCTAATTATATCCATATAGACCACCGTACAATCGCAATTTTGCAAAAATAAGTGCTCTCGTTGCTCTAGTGGGAGCAAACAGTCCAACTTCCGCTTTTCGCTCAAAGCAGACGTTTTTTCTCTGATGCTTCGTACATCAACGCATAGCTTCTATAAACTCTGGTCCTTGATTCTTAACATTCCCAATGGCAGGCGTCACGGCGTGCCATATAAATTTATCAGCTGGTATGACACCGTCGGCTGCAATTTCCGCTGCTTCTTTCCCTCCAACATCCTGTCTCATCCATTCGCGTGCGGCTTCCGGTGACAGTACCAGCGGTCGCCTGTCATGAATATCAACCAGTCCTTTGTCAGCTGCAGCTGTAACTATCAGGAAACCTTCTGCTTCATCTCCTCGTTCGAATGGCGTGCTGCCGATTGCCGCTATAAATATCGGCTCACCATCGGCCCGATGAATGAAGTAGGGCTGCTTCTTGTCGCCTTCCTTTTTCCATTCGTACCAGCCATCAGCAAAGCAAATTGCACGGCCGTGTTGCCAGAGTGGTTTAAACATTCTGCTGGTGGCCGCAGATTCAGAGCGAGCATTAATTAGCGGTGGCTTATCCCACCACCCAGGGGCATATCCCCAAATGACAGGGTCAAGGTGCAGTTGTTCATCACGTTCGCTCAGAAGCAGAACTTTGGTGCCTGGCGCTACGTTGAAACGCCCTATGGGTTCTGGATCGTATGGAATGTCGCGTTCTGATTCATCAGCGAGCAGGGCAAGATAATCTTCACGCGTCATTGATTGAGCGAAACGTCCACACATAGACACCTCCAGTCTCGAGACTGAAAGTATAGGTACTCAAGGAAAATCTGAGAAAATACGTTCTGCAAAACAATTTAAATCTAACAGCGAATCATAAGCTTACAACACGTTCAAAATGGTCACTCAAACATGACGAAATACCAATAAAATATTTTTAATTCATGATGATAGTTGGAGGTCAGGGAGATACCGGTGTGGTACATGGATATTGACACCACCGCGAGCTATAAACTGGCTGGCGCGCAGCAGCACGACAGTGTACGCCTCGATCCGTGGGTGTTTATGTTCTCTGCGGGTTATCGTTTTTAAGTTCTTCTGCACATCTCTTCTGCAAGGCTGGTCATAAAATGACCAGCTTTTCCATTCTTTTCCACGCGTATCGTTGTAGTGATCGGTCATTACTTTACTGCTATGGCCCAACAAAATTTGTGTGTCGATACCTTGCTCCCTGAATATCCTTTCAGCCAAAGAACGTTGCTCATGGAAAGAAGGGGGAGCACCTTTGCTTGACCAGTCGTAGTCAACTGAGTCACGTGCTTTTCTGAACGCACCGGTTACAGGCGTCGAAAAGCGACAGGATTCACAAATTGAATACTAAACAATCAGTAAACCTAGAATTAAAATTACATTACCATCATATTCGAATTTTCGAATGTGATGGTTGACGGCGCTCAACTATTGCCGGAAACTACGGAGAGAATCCAGGAGATTAAAATGGTTGAACTAACTTCTCTACAACTCTTCAAAAACCTCTCCGATGAAACCCGTCTAGGGATCGTGCTGCTGCTCAGGGAGATGGGGGAGCTATGTGTATGCGATCTTTGTACAGCGCTGGAACAGTCACAGCCCAAGATTTCACGCCATCTGGCAATGCTCCGTGAAAGTGGTCTATTGCTGGATCGCAAACAGGGCAAGTGGGTTCACTACCGCCTATCCCCGCATATTCCTTCCTGGGCTGCTCAGGTGATTGAGCAAGCCTGGTTGAGCCAACAGGACGACGTACAGGACATCGCCCGTAAGCTGGCATCGGCAAACTGCTCTGGTAGCGGTAAGGCTATTTGTCTCTAAAAAATTTCCCTTAACATATATGATTTTTCGAATGTGAGGTATTCAAAATGAAAACATTAACGGTGTTTGACCCGGCAATGTGCTGCAGCACAGGCGTATGTGGCTCAGATGTCGACCAGATTCTGGTTGATTTCTCTGCTGATGTGCAATGGCTGAAAGGACGTGGCGTGCAGGTTGAACGATACAACTTGGCACAACAGCCTATGAGCTTCGTTCAGAACGAGAAAGCGAAAGCATTCCTCGAAGCATCTGGAGCAGAAGGGCTTCCGCTACTGTTGCTAGACGGCGAAACGGTGATGGCAGGGCGATATCCAAAACGCGCTGAGCTGGCTCGCTGGTTTGGTATTCCGCTGGAGAAGGTGGGGTTAGCTCCCACCAGCTGTTGTGGTGGTAATACTTCCTGTTGCTGAGTATGTCAGGAGGACATATGAAATTCTTACAGAATATCCAGCCTTACCTGTTTTTTACCGGGAAGGGGGGAGTGGGCAAAACCTCTATTTCCTGCGCGACGGCTATCCGCCTGGCAGAGCAGGGTAAGCGGGTTTTGCTGGTCAGTACCGATCCGGCCTCCAATGTCGGCCAAGTGTTTGATCAGACTATCGGTAACACTATTAATCCAGTGACTACGGTACCCGGACTTTACGCGCTGGAGATTGACCCGCAGGAAGCTGCCCAGCAATATCGCGCCAGAATCGTTGATCCAATCAAAGGCCTTCTGCCTGATGACGTTGTTAACAGTATCAGTGAGCAGCTTTCCGGAGCATGTACCACTGAAATTGCAGCATTCGATGAGTTCACCAGCTTGTTGACTGACGTTTCTCTATTGACCCGTTTTGATCACATCATTTTTGATACTGCTCCTACAGGTCACACTATCCGTCTTCTCCAGCTTCCCGGAGCCTGGAGTAGCTTCATTGAGAGTAACCCGGACGGTGCTTCCTGTCTCGGCCCGATGGCCGGACTGGAAAAGCAGCGCGAGCAGTACGCGCATGCAGTTGAGGCACTATCAGATCCTGAACGTACCCGCCTGGTTCTGGTTGCACGACTGCAAAAATCCACTTTGCAGGAAGTTGCCCGCACCCATGAAGAACTGGCTGCGATTGGCCTGAAAAACCAGTATCTGGTGATTAATGGCGTTCTGCCTGTCGTCGAAACAGAACATGACGCATTAGCCGCTGCAATAATGCAACGGGAGCAAGAAGCACTGGTAAATCTTCCTGCTGGTTTATCCGGGCTGCCGACAGATATCTTGTTACTACAGCCAGTCAACATGGTTGGCGTATCTGCATTGAAGGGACTATTTAACCCCCTTTCTGAGGCATTACCGCTCCCTACAACGAACGTCCTGTACGCATCTGAAAACTTATCGCTCTCTGGTTTGGTTGATGATATCGCCCGCAGTGAACACGGCCTGATTATGCTGATGGGTAAAGGTGGTGTGGGTAAAACCACAATGGCGGCTGCCATTGCTGTCAGGCTGGCGGATATGGGTTTTGATGTACATCTCACTACCTCAGATCCCGCCGCACATCTCAGTACAACTTTAAACGGAAGCCTGAATAACCTGCAGGTCAGCAGGATCAATCCATACGATGAAACTGAACGCTATCGTCAGCATGTCATTGAGACGAAGGGAAGAGATCTGGATGAGGCCGGGAAACGATTACTGGAAGAAGATTTACGTTCTCCCTGTACTGAAGAAATCGCCGTGTTCCAGGCATTTTCCCGCGTGATCCGCGAAGCAGGTAAGCGATTTGTGGTGATGGATACGGCCCCCACTGGACACACGCTGTTGCTGCTGGACGCAACTGGGGCCTATCACCGTGAAATTACCAAGAAAATGGGAGACAAAAGCCATTTTACTACGCCAATGATGCAGCTTCAGGATCCGGACAGAACCAAAGTTCTGCTGGTTACCCTTCCTGAAACCACACCTGTGTTGGAGGCGGCAAATTTGCAGGCCGATCTTGAACGCGCGGGGATTCATCCGTGGGGCTGGATTATCAATAACAGCCTCTCTATTGCTGATACGCGTTCCCCCTTGCTTTGCCAGCGGGCCAACCAAGAGCAATCTCAGATTGAGGCTGTTAAGCATCAGCACGCTGACCGCATAGCGCTCGTTCCGGTACTGGCATCTGAGCCTACCGGTATTGAAAAACTCAGAGAGTTGGTGAGTTAATTTTTTTGCATATACAGGGTGACAGAGTCGTCCTGTCTGGAGGATGTATGTTACTGGCAGGCGTTATTTTTGTCCTGACCATTGTTCTGGTTATCTGGCAACCTAAAGGATTAGGGATCGGCTGGAGTGCGACACTTGGCGCTTTACTGGCTTTGATTTCAGGTGTTGTACATTTAGGTGATATCCCGGTGGTATGGAATATCGTCTGGAACGCGACGGCGACCTTTATTGCCGTGATTATCATCAGCCTGCTGCTCGATGAATCTGGCTTTTTCGAATGGGCTGCGCTGCACGTTTCCCGTTGGGGCAATGGTCGTGGTCGTTTGCTGTTTACATATATCGTTTTGCTCGGCGCAGCGGTGGCGGCACTGTTTGCCAACGATGGTGCGGCGTTAATACTGACACCAATTGTTATTGCTATGCTACTGGCATTAGGATTCAGCAAAGGTACCACGCTGGCATTCGTCATGGCCGCCGGGTTTATTGCCGATACTGCCAGCCTGCCGCTTATCGTGTCGAACCTGGTGAATATTGTTTCGGCGGACTTCTTTGGTCTGGGATTCACCGAATATGCGTCGGTGATGGTCCCGGTCAATATCGCAGCCATTGTTGCCACATTGGTTATGCTGCATCTGTTTTTCCGCAAAGATATTCCGCCGACTTACGATTTGGCTCTCCTAAAGGAACCGGCAAAAGCAATAAAAGATCCGGCTACATTCCGCACCGGCTGGATAGTTCTGATTCTTCTGCTGGTTGGTTTCTTCGTCCTCGAGCCGCTCGGTATTCCCGTTAGTGCGATTGCGGCGGTTGGGGCGGTAATTCTGTTTGCTGTGGCGAAACGAGGCCATGCCATTAACACCGGCAAAGTGCTGCATGGTGCACCCTGGCAGATCGTCATCTTCTCACTGGGGATGTATCTGGTGGTCTACGGTCTGCGCAACGCCGGCCTAACGGAATATCTCTCCGCCATACTGAACGTGCTGGCGGATAAAGGCCTTTGGGTCGCGACGTTTGGCACAGGCTTCCTGACGGCGTTCCTGTCTTCCATCATGAACAACATGCCTACTGTGCTGGTTGGCGCGCTGTCTATCGATGGCAGCACTGCAACCGGCGTTATTAAAGAGGCGATGATATATGCCAACGTGATTGGCTGTGATCTGGGGCCGAAAATTACACCTATTGGTAGCCTGGCAACGCTGCTCTGGCTGCATGTACTTTCACAGAAGAACATGACGATCACCTGGGGCTATTATTTCCGCACAGGGATCATCATGACACTGCCTGTGCTGTTTGTAACGCTGGCTGCGCTGGCGCTACGTCTCTCTTTCACTTTGTAATGAGATACTGATATGAGCAACATCACTATTTATCACAACCCAGCCTGCGGCACGTCGCGTAACACACTGGAGATGATCCGCAATAGCGGCGATGAACCGATAGTTATTCATTACCTTGAGAACCCTCCATCACGCGACGAATTGGTCAAACTCATTGCAGATATGAGGATCACGGTACGGGATCTGTTGCGTAAAAATGTTGAGCCGTATGAAGAACTGGGGCTGGCGGAAGATAAATTTACTGACGATCAGTTAATCGACTTTATGCTGCAGCATCCGATCCTGATTAACCGCCCAATCGTTGTGACACCGCTGGGAACCAAACTGTGTCGTCCTTCTGAAGTTGTTCTGGATATCCTTCCTGATGCTCAAAAAGGGGTTTTCGTTAAGGAAGATGGCGAGAAAGTCGTTGATGATGCAGGCAAAAGACTGAAATTGGACTGACCCCACGCCCGTAGACATATCCTGTTCTCACGACGAGGCCTGTTCAAAGGCCTCCGGACTGACGCCGCCGGGCCCAGTTGTAGAACACTTCAATGTAATCGAAGATATCAGCCCGGGCCAGATCCCGGGTTTTATATATGCGTTTTCTGATGCGTTCTTTTTTCAGTGAACTGAAGAACGATCCGGCCACCGCATTATCCCGGCAGTTTCCACGCCGGCTCATACTTGGGGCCAGGTTATTGGCCCGGGCGACATTGAGTACCCGACACATCGTCATTACACCCCATACAGTGCGGTGCTCATTGATAACCATTCTGTGGAAGAGTTTGTAATGTGGGATGGGAAAAATGGGTGCATGATAATGGAGCAGAAAAAACGGGGAAGATTACGCAGGCGGCACAACTCAAAGAGAGCATTCTGATGATGGGTACATCAAAAATTGGACCATTGCAGGATACAGTAGATTTTGATATTTCAACGGAAGTGGAATCGGCATTGTTGCTGGTGTGGAAAAATATCGCGTTTTGATTAATCGTGTCGATGCCAGTCAGACACCAGATATTAACTGGCCTGATTGTCCAGTGATATGACTGTCTCTAGTTAAACCTAACATGAGGTAAAGTGAGTAGTCGTCTACGAATGGGCTAAGTATCATTTCGATCTGGATTGTTAGACAAACCAATCCCTACTTTTACTGCGGCGAACAACATAATGCACAGAGTGGTAATTACAGAAAATATCAATACAAGGTTAGTAATCATAATGTTTCTTTATTTCAGTTGAATGTAATTGTTAGACTGACGCACCAGGAGAGTATTCATGATAAATATAGTGATATCACCCCCGAAAAAGTATTGCGACGGCCCATGGTATGCCAGAACTACAAATGCTTTTTTGCAGCATTTAGTATCTCCTGTGAGGTTAACTCCCTGTCTGACGCCACATAAACAACACCATGATCACCAGTCAATGAAGGAAAACCTGCAGACATTATCCGAAGATGTGTCTCTTTACCATTTGGGTACTCTTGCCTGATAGAGGAAATACCATTTAGAACGGTTATGACCTTACAGGGTTCGGTGTTAAAGAAAACAAGGACTTTTATCATATGCCGCCATGATTCTGTTAGTCTTTTCCATCACCCAGTTCTCTCAGTGATGTTAACGGGCAAATTCCAGTGAGGTAAAATCAAGGAAGTGATGCTTTTTGAGGTTGCCTTACCTCTTACGCACTTTATTATTTTACAAGCAGTTAGCTTCTGCTTTAAGGCTTTTCATGCAGCAGACCTGCACTTCATCACATCGGTCAGTACACTCATACAAAGGTAAAATGTACTGACCTGGTGTTAAGAATAATCTGCTTTTATCTAAATTAATTTATGGATCTGTCTACTCAGGAATAATCCTTCATCGTTGTCGCAGACCCACAAATATTTATTTATCGCAAAGTATTACGTTTGCAGCAGCAGGACCTTTGTCACCGCTGTGTATTGCGAATTCTACTTTCTGCCCTTCAAATAAAGTTTTGAAGTCATCACCGTTAAGTGCAGAAAAATGAACAAAGATATCTTTACTTCCATCGAGAGGAGAGATAAAACCAAAACCTTTGTCTTCGTTAAACCACTTGACCAAGCCTTTAACTCTTGAGGTCATACTGACTCCAGTTATACATATATGATATTGATAGTAAACGTATAGTATTAAACGTATGGACTCAAAAGAAGGGGATATCAGCGATAACGCCTGGTAATGAGGACTGCTCGGAAAATGTTTTACGTTCGTAAGTATATCGAACTGATAGGGTTCATTAAGGCACGGGAAGTCATAATAAGCAAATTATATTTTAGCCGTCCAGAGAATCTGCAAAGAAAATTAAAGATGGCAAAAAAATCATTTCAACGTATAGTCGTTACGTTTTTTCAATGAGGCATTGACTTGTCCCACAGAATGACAGGAATTATCAATAATTTTGATATTCTCAGTGGCAAAGGCCTCAAACCCTTTTTGATGGTCGAAAAGACGTTTTGCTTCACATTTCAGCCGTTAACTCCAACGAATCAGAATTACTCACCCTTGGGATCCATATCGAATTTTGTCAGAACAACGGTCTCTATGGTCCTGTTGTTGCGAACATCTTTTTTTCCTGAAACGACATCATCTCCTCTGTGATATCCCACTTTTGGATAAATAATGGGAAGATAAATAAAATGATTAAATTTTAATCAGGCATGATATGCTGAAGCTCATTCATTGAAAGGTTAATCATCATGTCTATCATCGATTATGCAATGAAGTTCATCAGTGGCGCATCGACCTCCTCTGTCATCTGCCCGATTTGTGGCTTACGGTCATCTCAACCCCTCTCCAAAATTCGCCGTAAACAGACATTGCTGTGCCCGGGGTGTAAGGCTTTGTTTGTCTCACCTCGCTAACCCTGACACCCCATCGCACATAAACCCAGTGTTCTATACTTAAGTCAAATCTTAGCAGCTGTTAAATCCCTGATGCCTTACGTCCATCCTGAGAGAACGTTTCTTAACTGATTTCGCAACTGCTCCTGCGCGCTAACGTCGCATCAGAGCAACGCTATGAAAATAAACCCCAGGGCGTGGTTTAACCGCTCACGTATTCCTACAAATGCCTCCGGACTCGTTATGTTTTCGGCGAACGATCCTGCTGGTGAAAATAATCCGCGGTCAGAACTCTTTTCGACCGCTCAGATGGAACGCTTCGGTCAGAAGTTGGCGCGCACGCATAAATTATCGCCGGATAAACTTCCTTACTACCTTCTGAAAAGGCTCGGTGACAATGAAGCCGTGATCACGCAAAACTGCTACGAACTCAATGCGGGGAAAAAAACGAGTATTATGCCCGCAGGAGAGTGGCTGCTGGACAATTACTACCTGATTGAAGAACAAATCCGCACTGTCCGCCAGCACTTGCCGAAAAGCTTCGGTAAAGGTCTCCCGTCTCTGATGTCACCGCTGAATTGCCCACGAATTTACAATATTGCATCAGAGGCTATCGCTCACGGTGATGGTCGCTGGGATGTCGCAAGCCTGACCAGCTATCTCACAGCCTATCAAAAGGTTACACCGCTGACATTAGGCGAAGTATGGGCCCTGCCGGGGATGTTGCGGCTGGCTTTAATCGAAAATCTTCGTCGTATCAGCATGGATGTTGTGAAGGCTCAGCAGGAACGAAACCTGGCAGATACGTGGATAACAAGAATTTTCGAATGTGCAGAGAGCGCCCCTGCTGATTTAATCATGGTGGTAGCTGATATGGCGCGCTCCCGACCTCCACTAACCAGTGCATTTGTCGCAGAACTGGTGCGGCGCCTGCAGGGACATGGAAACGCGCTGTCTTTACCTCTGACCTGGGTTGATCAGTGCCTTACAGAACAGGGGATAACCACCGATGTTCTGATACACAGTTTCAATCAGCAGCTCGCCGCCAGCCAGCTATCCGTCAGTAATAGCATCGCGGGTCTGCGATTACTGAGCGAAACGGACTGGTCTGATTTCGCCGAATTGATAAGCGTCGTCGAACAGGTATTACGCAATGATCCTGCCGGTATCTATCCCCTGATGCACTTCAATACCCGGGATCATTACCGCCACGTTATTGAGATTCTGGCCAGAGACAGTGGTCTCAGTGAGCCTGTGGTGGCTAACAAGGTGCTGGCGCTTTCAGTGGAAGCAGCTCCCGACACACAGGAGCATCACGTTGGCTATTATCTGGCGGGGGAAGGTCGACAGCAGCTGGAAATATATCTGTTGGCAGACACCTCCAGGTTCATACGTTTGCGGCACAGTTTCAACAAAGTAACCCTGCTGTCATGGCTCGGAAGCCTGGCGTTGTTGACGACCGCAACGACAGCGGCAATATTGCACGAAACAGCCCTGCAGGGCGCAAACTGGCTGCTGATTGCGGTCGCATTGCCTCTGATTATCGCTCTTACTCAGTTAATGAGTGATTTACTCAGCGATGTAACCACCCGTTTTCGCGTTCCTCGTCCATTGCCAAGGATGGATTTTTCAACGGGCATTCCCACTGACAGTGCAACGATGATCGTCATCCCCTGTATGCTGACCAGCCACGAAAGTTTCAGCAAACTTCTCACCAGCCTTGAAGTCTGCTGGCTGGGGAATCAAAACGAAAACCTCAGCTTTGCTCTGCTCACCGATTTCGCTGATTCCGGAAGTGAACACTCTCCGGAAAACAACGTACTGCTTAGACAAGCGATCGCCGATTTGCAGACGCTTAACCGGCGTTATCCGTTCTGCCGTCCACGTTTTTATCTGCTACACCGACAGCCTGAATGGAACTCCGCTGAAGGAACATGGATGGGCTATGAACGTAAGCGGGGAAAACTGGCGTTGCTGAATAGCTGGTTGCGTCATCCGGGAGCGCAATTCGTCAGCGTTGCAGACATGCCTGCTCATCTTTTACCCGGTCACATTAAATATGTCATCACACTGGATAGTGACACGGTACTGCCGCGCGATACGGCGCACAAACTGGTCGCGACAATGGCGCATCCGCTGAATAAGCCAGAGTATGATCCAGTACGCCAGAGGGTCGTCAAAGGATTTGGCATTTTGCAACCCGGTCTCGCGGAGGAGATACCACGCAACGGTCAGGGACGTTATGCCGCCATGCGCAGCAGTGTGCCGGGCAATAATCCCTATTCGATGATGTCTTCGGATATCTATCAGGATCTCTTCGGGGAAGGTTCGTTCGTGGGCAAAGGGATTTATGATGTTGATATCTTTGTGCAAGCCACCGCCAACACCTGCCCTGAAAACCTGGTTCTCAGCCATGATTTACTTGAAGGATGCTATGCGCGCTCGGGTCTGCTGAGTGAAGTTTTACTCTACGAACAGTACCCTAACAATTATCTTTCGGATGTTGCGCGCCGTTCTCGCTGGATACGGGGCGACTGGCAACTGCTCAACTGGCTGAAACCACACGTCAGAAAAGCCGATGGAACCCGGGGTAAGAATCCGCTGTCCACGCTTTCTTACTGGAAATTGTTTGATAATTTGCGGCGCAGTCTGGTCGCGCCATCTTTACTGATATTATTGTTCTTCGCTCTGCTTTGGGTACCCAATCCGTTTTACTGGCTTGGCGTGCTGATACTGATATGGCTGTTGCCAGCCATCCTCAGCATCGCCTATGACCTTCTGCATAAACCGTTGCGTCGCCACCTGAAGCAGCATTTGCTGCTGGCAGGAACAGGGGCGCTGAAGCGCCTGTCAGGTATCGGCCTCAATTTCGCGATACTGCCACACGAAACCGGATACTCTCTGAAGGCGATTGCCGTGACGTTATGGCGACTAGGGGTCAGCAAGCGTCACCTCAGCCAGTGGGTCAGCTATAGTTCAGACAGTAATCAGTCCAGGCCCTCAGTTGCTCGTTTTTATCAGGCTATGTGGCTGAATGTTGCTGGTGGCGTGGCTCTTACAATACTGGCCGGACAATTTGCCCCTCAAATGCTGGCGATTGCTTTATCTATCACCATTTTATGGTGCCTGGCACCACTGTTGATGAGTTGGCTGAGTCGCCAGCCTCTGCGTAAGACGTTTTCGCCGAATCAGGAGCAAAAACAGCTGTTACGCCAGACAAGCCGTGAAATCTGGGCATTTTTTGAGACGTTTGCCACAGAGAAAGAGAACTGGCTTCCGCCTGACAACTATCAGGAAATACCGCAACCGACGGTGGCCCATCGTACTTCGCCAACCAATATTGGCCTTTCCCTGATGGCTAACCTGACGGCCTGGGACTTTGGCTACTTGCCCGGAGGGGAGGTACTCCAGCGTGTGTCGCTCACGCTCGATACGTTGGATAAAATGGAACACTACCGGGGCCATCTCTATAATTGGTATGACACCCGTACGCTTGCACCTCTCAGCCCACGCTATGTTTCGAGTGTCGACAGCGGCAATATGGCTGGTCATTTGTTGACACTGCGTGAAGGGCTATCCGCTATGCGTCATCAGCCTGTTTTTAATACCCAACAGGTACTGGCCGGGCTGAATGATACTCTGGATATTCTGGAAAAACAGTGGGGCCAGAGTTCACCCTCAAGTCTTCAGTTATTGCGTGAAAACTGCCTGATTGCCGTATCGCTTTTTCCGAAGGCGTTTTTCAGCGAGCTGAAAAAAATGCGCACGCAGTGCAATCATTTGACAAGGCAATGTCATCAGGGGTCTCCCCTTCAGGTGCGTTGGGCGGGGCATCTGGAGCATCAACTGGTACAACTTTGCCATGAGTGGTCGCTACTGCTCGACTGGTTACCTGAATCCTGGAACGAACCAACGTTGCCGACGCTGAGCTGGCTTGCCTGTGCGACATTTACGGGAGAAGGAACGCCTCCGGCATCAGTGACGGTACAGGCCCGGATGCGACTGAATATTATCACCGAGCTTGAACAGCGACTGGATAGTCATTCTCGGATGGATTTCGCCTTTCTGTACAGTGAAGCAACCAGTCTGCTGAGCGTCGGCTATAACTGTGACACGAATACGCCTGACAAGAGTCACTACGATCTCCTGCCATCTGAAATCCGCCTGACCAGTTTTCTCGCCATCGCAACTAATCAGCTGCCCCTTAAAAGTTGGTACGCTCTGGGGCGGTTGTTTACTACGATTGATAATGAAACTGCTCTGATGTCATGGAGCGGTTCAATGTTTGAATATCTGATGCCGAATCTGGTGATGCCCACCTGGCCTGGCAGCCTGCTTAATGAGATGAGTCAGTCGGCGGTTATGCGCCAGATTCACTGGGGGAAAGAACGTGGGGTGCCATGGGGAGTATCAGAGTCTGGTTATCATGCTTTTGATGCTCAGCATAATTATCAGTATCAGGCATTTGGCGTGCCTGGTCTTGGTCTGCGCAGGGGACTTGCCGATGACATGGTTGTAGCCCCTTACGCCACACTGCTTGCGCTGATGGTATCGCCACAGAGGGCCTGTGAGAATCTGTTCAGACTGAAAAAAAATGGCGCTCATGGCGAATATGGTTTTTATGAAGCGCTGGACTATACACCCTCACGCCTCGCAACCGGTCAGCTGTATGCGGTGGTGCAGTCCTGGATGGCACATCACCAGGGCATGGCATTTCAGGCTCTGTCCCATGTGCTGCTTGACGCTCCAATGATTGAGCGATTCATGTCCAGTACCGTATTCCGGTCAGCGAGTCTGCTGTTACAGGAGCGAGTGCCGGATGCGCCCGAGCTTTACAGTCCACGCCGTCATTTTGAATCTCATGAGGGCAGGGTCAAACCCGTCCGCTATGAACCCCGTATTTTCAGTGGGGTGGATACCCCGGCTCCGGATATTCAACTGCTGTCCAACAGCCATTATCATCTGATGTTAACTGCGGGCGGCGGAGGTTACAGTCGTTGGAATAATATTGCTCTTACGCGCTGGCGCAGTGATTCCACCCGCGATAACTGGGGGGCATTCTGCTATATCCGTGATTTGCAGACGGGTGACGTATGGAGCAATACCTGGCAACCTACAGGCAATGCCGGCGGACACGACGAGGAGGTGATTTTTACCGATGCGGGGGCTGAGTTCAGACGCACTTTCGGGGGACTCAGCGTCAAAACTCAGGTTGTGATCTCCCCGGAGGATGATATCGAACTTCGGCGACTCACTCTCATTCATCGTGGTCGCCAGCCCCGAGCTCTGGAACTGACAACTTATGCCGAAGTGGTACTGGCGTCTGATGCCAGCGATCTGGCACACCCGGCATTCAGCAATCTGTTTATTCAGACGGAGCTTAATCCTGAACGTGACGCCATTCTTTGCCACCGACGCCCACGTTCACCGGATGAACCGAGCCCCTGCCTGTTTCATATGATGGTGGTGCATGGCGATAATCGTAAGAGCGTCTCGTTTGAAACGGACAGAGCAAAATTTCTTGGTCGTGGCAGAAGTCCTGCTGATGCCCTGGCAATAGAGAGCGGAGGGGCGCTCAGCAACACTTCGGGGTCAGTGTTGGACCCTATACTGGCGATACGCCACGCTATTATTCTGCAGCCGGGGCAGCCGGTCACGATTGATATCATTTATGGCATCAGCGATACCCGCCAGCAAAGCCTGGCGTTGCTGGAAAAATATCGTGATTACCCTATCGCTGATCGCATCTTTGAACTGGCCTGGTCTCACAGTCTGGTGGTATTACGTCAGATGAACGCCAGTGAAGATGATGCCTCGTTGTTTAATCGTCTCGCCAGTGCAGTGCTTTACCCCATTCAGGAGCTACGAGCCGACAACCAGGTCATCAGCCGTAACCGGCGTGGTCAACCCGGTTTGTGGGGTTGGGCAATTTCAGGCGACCTGCCGATAGTGCTGCTCAGCATTACCAGTGAAGAAAGTATCGCCTCTGTTACCTTACTTATTCAGGCACACCGGTACTGGAGACAGAAAGGACTGGAGGTGGATTTAGTGATCCTGAATAACAGCCCCGGAGGCTACCAGCAGGGATTACAAAATCAGATTATGGATTTAATTTATGCTGGGTCTGAAGCCAGTCTGTTGGATAAAAAGGGCGGGCTTTTTGTCCGTAATGGCGAGCACCTCTCCGCTGAGGATAAGTTGCTTTTGATGAGCGTGGCCTGTCTTTATCTGGATGACCGCGCAGGTGGAATTAATGAGCAACTTAACCAGCGTATTCATACTCTTAAACCTCCTGGCAGGGCATTCATTCCACATGCTGTACTTGAACTCAATCAACATACGGACTGGATACCCGATATCAGTCAGTTACGCTATTTCAACGGGTACGGCGGATTTTCTCAGGACGGTCGGGAGTATCAGATTGTCCTGCGGGAAAATACTCTGACGCCTGCTCCCTGGTCAAACGTACTGGCAAACTCCCGTTTTGGCAGTGTAATTTCAGATGCAGGACAGGCCTATACCTGGTATGAGAATGCACATGAATATCGGTTAACACCGTGGGAGAACGATCCGGTTAGCGATCGTAGCGGTGAGGCGTTTTATCTGCGCGATGAAGAGAGCGGTAAGTGCTGGTCACCGACGGCTTTGCCAGTTCGCGGTCACGGTGATTACCTGACACGACATGGTTTTGGCTATAGCGTCTTTGCCCATCGTGAGTTTGGTATAGACAGTGAGTTGACGGTCATGGTTGCCGAAGATATGCCGGTTAAACTGGCGATCCTAACACTCAGTAATACTTCGGGACGTACACGTAAACTCTCCGTGACAGGCTATGTGGAGTGGACGCTCGGAGAATCCCGAACCCGCTCAGCCCCCCACGTTGTGACACAGGCTGCCAGTATCCCTGGTGGATGCGGGGTGCTGGCGAACAACTTTTACGGTGATAACGGTGGCGTGCGTACTGCATTTTTTGCCGTCAGTGGTAATTACTGTTCGCTGACGGGAGACCGGCGGGAATTTATCGGCCGTAATGGTTCCCTGCACAACCCGTCAGCCATGAAACTGCGCAGACTTTCAGGTAAGACAGGCGCAGGTCTGGATCCCTGCGGCGCGGTACAATCGGCTGTCACTTTAATTGACGGGGATCAGAAGACGTTTATTTTTGTCCTCGGCGCAGATGAGAATCATGCCCGCGCGCATGAGACGCTCGCCCATTATCTGAATGAGGATACAGTTCGCCAGGAGCTGAACCGGGTTCACAACCACTGGCACAATGTGCTCGATAAAATCGTGGTGAACACCCCAGACACCTCCGTGAATTTGCTACTCAACGGCTGGCTGCTGTATCAGACAGTAGCCTGTCGCCTTATGGCTCGCAGTGGTTATTATCAGTCTGGTGGTGCATTTGGTTTTCGCGATCAACTGCAAGATACGCTGGCATTGAGCCATGCCGATCCGAACCGGATGCGTGAACAGATACTACTGTGCGCATCACGGCAATTTATTGAGGGGGATGTGCAACACTGGTGGCATCCTCCACACGGCAACGGTGTACGTACCCGCTGTTCTGATGACTACCTGTGGCTTCCGCTTGCCGTTTGCCACTATGTGGAAACCACTGGGGATGAGGATGTCCTGGAAATACGTATACCTTATTTGGAGGGGCGTTTGCTCCAGCCTGGTGAAGAGTCTGTTTATGACACTCCTGTCATCAGCGGAACCGAAGAGACACTCTGGTTACACTGCGTCAAAGCGATTCAGCATGGACTGAGATTCGGCGAGCATGGTCTGCCGCTGATGGGGGCGGGTGACTGGAATGACGGAATGAACCGGGTTGGTGTCGAAGGTAAGGGTGAAAGTGTCTGGTTGGGCTTCTTCCTGTACGACCTCTTGCAGCGGTTTTCGGTGCTGGCGGAGCGCAGAAAGGACGACAGTGTCGCCTCGCTATGTCGTACGCAAGCACTGCATCTGCAAAAAAGTCTCGAAACCCATGCTTGGGATAATGAATGGTACCGACGCGGGTATTTTGACGATGGTACTCCTCTGGGGGCTAAAGCCTCGCAGGACTGCCGGATTGATGCGATCGCGCAGAGCTGGTCTGTATTGTCAGGGGCCGCGAGCCCTGGCCGCTGTGCACAGGCCATGCAGGCACTGGATAAGCACCTTGTGGATAATGATGGTGGATTGATAAAACTGTTAACTCCCCCTTTCGATGGACACGGTCCTAATCCGGGTTACATTCAGGGGTATCTGCCCGGTGTGCGGGAGAATGGGGGACAGTATACACATGGTGCTATCTGGGCGGTGATGGCATTTGCCCGAATGGGAAATGCTGAACGCGCCTGGCAACTCTGGTCAATGCTCAATCCGATAAATCATACTCTGAATGCAGACTCGGTCGGGATTTATAAAGCCGAGCCTTATGTCATGAGCGCTGATGTCTACAGTGTCACGCCCCATACCGGACGAGCTGGATGGAGCTGGTATACTGGCTCTGCAGGTTGGGCCTACCGTCTTCTTACTGAGGAGCTACTGGGGATAAAACGTTCTGGTACCACCTTAACTGTCCATGCCCGGTTGCCGCATGAGTGGCCGTCTTTTTCTATGACATATCAATATGGCGAAAGCCATTATCAGATTAGTGTTTCACGCGGAGACGGAGAATATCAGGTTACACTTGATGGCGTTCTCCTGCCTGATGACAGAATCCCGCTGTGGGATGATGGACAAAACCATACGGTTGAAATTGTTCAGAACTGACACTGGCTCAAAACGCGCATTAACGTCTGCCGTTAATGCGCTGATTATCTCTAAGGACATCAATCGCGGTTTGCATGGCGACTTTGTCATCACGCTTTTTTTGCCTGTCCTGCATCACCTGGAGATACTCAAGCAACGTTCGGGTATTAATCGGTCGTCCCTGTTTACTCACAGCCAGTACGGCTTCACCAAGGATAATTTTCACTGGCGGCAGTTGAGCGGGGTACCAGTCAAGGGTGTCTTCTGATTTCATCATAATTTTCTCAGGGAAGGGTATTGTATCATAAACCAGACATTCATTTTTCAATGTCTGATGTTTTGATTCAGTAATAAATCATCATAACTTAACCAAGATAATTTTATATTAACGCGTATAATAACTATTATAATCCAAAGAGTATTATTTATGTCTTATACAAAAGGACTCAGGCACTTTAAAGAAAGACCCGTTAATGTTGCCTGCCCGGTATGCGCACACAGGGCAGATCAGAAAGCAGGTAAACTGCGAAAAGATGCTGTGCTGGAATGCCCTGCCTGCGGGTTGTTATTCAGGCCATCAGAATGCTGGTGTATCGGCGGTTGATGGGGTCCCAAAATGATGCCGGGGAATGACATAAATTCTCTTGTATTGCAGTTGTAGAGGGCATGATGATGAAAACAAAAAAAACTGTTTTTATTGAAGGGGATATCCTTTCGAGCAGCTGTCACGGACAGGCAGGCCAACCTTTCTGTATCCACAGAGTTAGATTTAGTAATGGCAAATATGCGATTGTTCGGGAAGCATCAGGGATATGTTTCAAGGCAGGCGAAGTTATTCAACGAAACGATTGCGAATGGTTTTATAACCTTACCCAAATTCATCTTCTCTCTTTTGAGTATCTTGAGGATGATGAGTCCAGAAGACAATTCCTTGAATATTAATAACAACCACTTAAATGTTATAGTAATAAAAGTGTTACTGACTTAAAATTCGCTCTTGGCTCTTCAGAACTCTTCCTAGTAGTTGAATAAATATTTTATTTTTATAAGTTTTTGGCGAAATAATATTTTAGCTTATTGATTATTCGCGATAATACGCAGGATTTAAAATCCTTCGGAGGGGCAAAAACTCGTCCCCAAAACTGAAAACAGATTTTTGATAATCAATGAGTTACAAGAGGTAATTGCGAGTTGTTTTTGATGGCTGAAATCATAATAATTTTATATTTATCATATTGTTAGCTGAGTGTTGGTTATGTGATTCTGCGCCATATTGGCTGGATTAACTGGGCTCCCTGATTTTTTACATTCCCGACGGCATGCGTCACGGCGCCCTCTGCTTCATCTCCTCGTTCAAATGGTGTGCTGCCGATCACCGCCATAAATATCGGCTGACCATCGGCCTGATGAATGAAGTGGGGCTGCCTCTTGTTACCTTCCTTTACCGCAAAAAGATAATGGCGATCCTCAACAATCCAGCCTGACGAAAAAATCACACTAACATATTGATGCATATTTATGGCTACTTCCGTAACATTATTGAAGTAACTCATAGAAAAACCCATAAATTACCCCGGTATCATTTGTTAATAATTTATCGGCCTTAATGTTAATTATTCTTGGCGTATTGTGTTTGGTGATATCTAATTGCATAAAGTTGCAGGTGAATGTCTACTTTATTTCATGTGTAACGCCTTGGGTCAGAATGTTCTTATTAAAGTATGGGTGATGAAAAATATTTGCATGTCGAATGCGCTTAGTGATATTTATTATAAAACCAAACACGCATTACATTTGCATGTTATTGGTGTGCAAACAGTGTTCACGAATGACTACTTTGCTATTAACTTATTGTTTTATATGTAAATTGTTATAATTTAAATAATTGTGACTTAGAAGGGGTTTTATTAATGTTGTCATTGATGATTTCAGGTGAAAGTAAACATTTAATGTTTTTTGGTTAATGTAATTATTAACCCATGCCGAGGGGTGACGGCATCTTACTTTATTAGTGTGTACTGAAAGAGAACATGAAGCATACCGTGCGGACATTGAAACCGCTGACTATTCATTAAGAGATAAACCATGAAAAAATTAATTGTATTTGCCATTGTTGCCGCTATTCATTCATCACCGGCATTGGCTATCAATGCTCAATACCGGGCTCAGCTCGAACGTTCCGGCTGTACTGAAATGAATGCAGGAACCACCTGCAATATTCACAAAACTGCGGAGCAGAACGAACGAAATGCCCGTCGCCATGGTGGCAATAATTCTCCGGATGTAATCCGCACGCATTTAAACCAGATGGTGATTGGATCTTTCCGCGGAGAAGCTGTCGATGTTATGGAGTCTGATGGGTGGACGCGGATCTCTCAGGACGGCAGCAAATATCGTAAGGGTGAACGTTACGCAACCCTGGTCTGGGGACAGGATGATGCTGTTGCATCGGTAGTTGTTCGCTGATTCGTAATAAAAGAGACACAACACATGAAAAAAATAATCACATTTATTGCACTCACAACTTTATTGTCTGGCTGTTCTGCAGATTTTGCACAACGTTATGCTGATGCAAAACGTGAGCAGGACCGTAAGGAACACCATCATCACCATCATGATCGCCAGAATGACGACTACACCAGTTCCGATGGGTATCGCATGATCACTAAACAAGGTGTAACTCTCCCTGATTGCGAAGACCTGCCAGATGCGAGTCAGGCAGATAATGGTGGACGCTGCTGGTACAGGTAAGGCTGCAATCCTTTTAGCCTACGAAGATCCATCATTCCGTTAGACTTATCAATTCCAGGCCTGAACAACCTTTTTCTGCTGCGCCATAGGAGGTAACCAATGGCGCAAAATAACATCCAACATACCCAACTCAACGCTAACCAGGCTGACGAACACTATACGTCAGGAGGAGCTTGTGAGCGGCTTTACAACTCGGGAAGGGAAAACAATAATAATGCAGTGACATGACACTACGCCTAAAATCAGTTGTATTGACTACTGATGAAGAACGTGGGAAATGTACTCGCCCTCCAGACGTTTCCGGTGATTTTTTAAATCATCACGCTTCGTTTTAATGCTAATAAGCTGTACACATTTTACTCGCAGTGGTTTATTTGAGCAATAAAAGTGCTTTTTTACATTGTTGGTATTGTTATTGATAAAAAATACATTTTGACACGATTGGCTAATCCATTTGCTGAATGTTTATTTGTTATCTTTCATCCGAATTTATTTCTCTTTTGGGGTTTTTTGGATGAAATTTAAATGCTTGCTTAAGGTCGCTTTGTGTACTGCTGTTCTTTCTGCTGTTGGGTGTGCATCAAAAGTACCAGATAAAGACAAATACTCTGGCTTTTTAAACGATTATTCGGGGTTGGAAAAGGCAGAAAGTAAAACAGGAAAGCCTGTTTTAAGGTGGATTGATCCTAATTTCAATCCAGGAAATTATGACAGCATTGTGTACAATTCACTCGTTTATTATCCAACACCGAAGCCAACAACTCAGGTAGGAGAGCAAGTACTGAGTCAGTTGCTGACCTACACAGATAATAAATTGAAGCAATCATTTGCCGCGCGAAAACCGTTGGTTTCAACACCTGGACCGAGATCGCTGATTTTCAGGGGGGCAATTACAGGTGTGAGCAGCGAGAAAGAGGGACTCCAGTTCTATGAAGTTCTACCGGTAGCTTTGGTTGTCGCCGCAACGCAGGTCGCTACAGGCCACCGGACTATGGATACTCACTTATACATTGAAGGTGAGTTGATTGATGCTACAACCCAGAAACCGGTATTAAAAGTTGTTAGATTAGGTGAGGGGAAAGATCTGAACAATGAAAGTACTCCAATGACTCTTGATAACTTAAAACAGGTCATTGATGACCTGGGAACTGATGTGACGGGATTTAGTATCAATGAGCAGTCAGGCTCGTAAATATAGCAAATAAAAATTAAGTATTACGGTATTTACTCATAGTCCCGCAACCGCGGGGCTGTTTTTTCCTTCCCGCCTTTTCACCCTTCGATGAAATGCTACTCTTTAAGCAAACCCGCGTTGAGGGGCGTTAACGATGGAGTTGACTAGTCAACTGCTACAACAAAGAATTTCACTCCTGGAATCATCAAGCAACGATGACATGGCAGAGTTTGCCCTGTATGCTGCGCGCGCGTTGCTGGCGTACATGAGTCGGGTGGAGAGTCTTGAAAAAGCCCTTGCCGTACCGATTAAATTACCTTATTGCAGCGCCAGCCCGGTTTGTGAAATTGAAGCCGGCTATGCCGCAGGGGTCAGCGACTGCCGCGAGGCAATCCGTCAGGCAGGGTATCCGATTGATGGTGATGATTAGTTTGTGTTTTTGTTAATAAGATGTGCTTTTATGTGTGTAAATCTGTAACTTAGCGCTCAGGTAACTGATTTAGCAATGCTGATAACCATCAGGGTGGACTCGTGAAGATTGTGCAGGATAAGCTCAGAAACAGGCAGGCATTGCTGGTCTCGGGCCTCATTACACTGATATTTACTTCACTGTTTCTGTTTATCATTTACGAACAGCGTATGGCTACCGCGAGTGATGGAATCAATCGTCTACAATCGCGTCTCATGGACATCTTTAACGACAATGAACTGCTCTCAGATGCTATTGGGGAGCGCTATCATCACATCAGTAATGGCGAAAGATGTGGTGATGTATCGCGCTTTGTTCCACGGGAGGCGGGGGAATGGGGAATCAACGCCGACCGAAAGCGGGTACATTCGGCGTCAGGAGCCATTATTGCTAAACAGGCCAGTCAACAGGCCCTGTGTATGTTTACCGCCGCAGAGTTTATTCGCGGCATGGTTAATGAACTTAATCCGGGTACCTTTGACGCACATCGTTATATCATTGCCAAAGACGCTGAGTATTTTTACTGGTTTACGCCAGCCGATTCACGCAATTTTACTTTTTCTGATTCAGAGATGGCTCTGGATATTTCCAACTTTTTTTATCCACCGGTTGATTTCTATACCCGGTTATTGCAAAAAAACGTCAAAAATAAAGCCCTCAGTTCGACCGATCTTTATACCGATAAAATCACTGGTGACAAAGCGTACAGCGTAGTGAGTTATATTTACGATCTGTCGGGTGAGGACATCTCTGATCATATCGTGGCCTATCTGGTCTATGACCATTCGAAATCTGAACTGCAGGAAGAGTTGGCCAGCGCGTTTGAATACCAGGTCCCGCAGGGGCTTAACGTGGCATTGGTTAATTTACTCAATCAAGAGAGTCTCTGTTTAGCCGGTAAATGTGCCGCTATAAGCAACGCCAATGTCAGGTTATTGTCAGAAAAGTATGCGCTGCACTATTCAATTTCATTAGGTCGCTTTATGGTTCGCGATCCCCATGCCGGAATTGTTATTTTGCTGGCGCCATTCTTCTTCATTATTATCAGCTTTTCGCTGAAGTCGTGGTTGAATGAAAGTGACCTCAAAGTGTATATCGATTCCCTGACGGGGTGCTTTAACCGTAGGATCCTCGACATTATTAAACGCCGGGATTTATCTCATTGCTCGGTCGTGCTACTGGATTGTAATAAGTTCAAGGCTGTCAACGACACCTGGGGACACGCGGCTGGGGATCGTGCGCTGCAAATCATTGCCAACAGAATGTTGTCTAATACCCGAACCAGCCATGATCTGGTGATTCGTACCGGTGGGGATGAGTTTATGATCCTGCTGTTTCGCTCTCAGGCGAATGACGCTATCGCCATCGCCGAGCGTATTAGCGGGCAGGTCAACAATCACGTGTTTGTAGTGGATGGTCATACCGTACCGCTGTCGGTGTCGTGGGGAATTGCGGAGGTGAATGGCCAACTGGATGTGGCTATTCAGAATGCGGATAGCGCCATGTACCAAATGAAGCAGGCGAAAGAAAGGTAAACCGCCAGAAACCTCTGGCGGTCGTTTCATTTTACTGATGTGTGGCGGCTTTCATCGCACTGACAAAAGCTTTTAACTCAGCCAGCATCTGTTCTGGTGCAGCGACATTTTTCTCGATGATTTTGACTATCGCCGAGCCAGAAATCGCCCCAGCGGCACCTGCTTCAATAGCTCCCGTTACCTGCTCAGGTGCAGAGATACCGAAGCCCTGTAAAGCAGGCGGCGCATTGTACTCTTTCAATTTTTCCACCAGATGATGCAGTGGTAACGCCGCACGGTTTTCTGCACCGGTTACGCCTGCTCGTGACAGCAGATAGGTATAACCGCGGCCATTGGTGGCAATCTGGCGCAGCAATTCGTCATCGGCGTTAGGTGGGCAGATGAAAATAGGCGCAACGTTGTGGCGCAGCGCGGCCGTCCTGAACGGGGCTGATTCTTCTACCGGCACATCAGCCACCAATACAGAATCGACACCGACTTTTTCACACTGGGCGTAGAATTCATCAATACCCTTGTTGAACACCAGATTGGCGTACATCAGCAGACCAATAGGGATGGTAGGGTGTTTCTGGCGAATCAGCGCCAGCATTTCAAAACACTGTGATGGCGTCACGCCCGCCGCAAACGCACGTAAGGTGGCTTCCTGAATGGTTGGACCGTCAGCCAGCGGATCGGAGAACGGAATACCGAGTTCCAGCGCGTCGGCACCCGCTTCGATCAGCGTATCAATAATTTTCAGAGAGTGCTCAACAGAAGGGTCGCCGAGGGTGACGAAGGGGACAAATGCACCTTCTTTGCGGTCCTTCAGTTGTGTAAACAGGTTTTCATAACGTTCCATCAGATTTCCCCTCGCGCTTTCAGAATATCGTGTACGGTGAAAATGTCTTTGTCGCCGCGACCGGAGAGGTTAACCACCAGCAGCTGCTCTTTTTCAGGATTGTCACGCATCATTTTCAACGCGTGGGCCAGGGCATGGGATGACTCCAGAGCCGGGATGATACCTTCGTGCAGGCACAGAGTTTTGAAAGCGTCCAGCGCTTCGTCATCGGTAATCGATACATAGTCGGCACGGCCAATACTGTTCAGGTAGGCATGCTGTGGCCCAACGGACGGGAAATCCAGACCGGCAGAGATCGAGTAGGACTCTTCGATCTGTCCCTCTTCGGTTTGCATCATCGGCGACTTCATGCCGAAGTAAATCCCGACGCGGCCATGCTTCAACGGCGCGCCGTGTTCACCGGATTCAATCCCGTGACCGCCCGGCTCAACGCCAATTAGCCCGACGCTGGTTTCATTAATAAAGTCAGCAAACATACCGATAGCATTCGACCCGCCGCCCACACAGGCGATAACAGCATCCGGCAGACGGCCTTCTTTTTCGAGGATCTGCGCTTTGGTTTCTTCACCGATCATGCGCTGGAATTCACGCACAATGGTCGGGAACGGATGCGGGCCAGCCGCCGTACCGAGCATATAGTGCGCGGTATCGTAGCTGCCAGACCAGTCGCGCAGCGCTTCGTTACAGGCATCCTTCAGCGTTGCGGAACCGCTATGGACCGGGATCACCTCGGCGCCCATCAAACGCATACGGAACACGTTGGGTGACTGACGTTCGATGTCTTTCGCGCCCATATAGATGCGACACTTCAAGCCAAGCAAGGCACAGGCGAGTGCGGAAGCGACGCCGTGTTGACCAGCACCCGTTTCGGCGATGATCTCGGTTTTACCCATGCGCTTTGC
Organism: Citrobacter tructae; assembly: GCF_004684345.1. Taxonomy (NCBI): domain Bacteria; kingdom Pseudomonadati; phylum Pseudomonadota; class Gammaproteobacteria; order Enterobacterales; family Enterobacteriaceae; genus Citrobacter; species Citrobacter tructae. The sequence continues at coordinate 1,160,715 of NZ_CP038469.1, read as the reverse complement.
CAGTAACGCCTGACCCAACACCTGGTTAGTCTTGTGTGCGCCGCCGTGCAGTAAGTCTTCACGTTTGAGATACAGCGTGGTGTTTGTGCCTGCGGTAATGTTTTGACATTTGGTCAGAGCGGTAGGACGACCCGCGTAGTTTTTCAGCAGGTCGGTAAACTGCGCCTGAAACTCAGGATCTTTTTGCGCGCTGACGAAGGCATCTTCCAGCTGGCGCAGCGCAGGCATCAGAATCTGTGGCACATACATGCCGCCAAATTCACCAAAGTAGGGGTTGAGTAATGTTGTCATGTCCTTTTCCTTAATATGCGCGCAGTGTTTGAAAGACCGAGGCCAGTAGACGAGCATCTTTGATGCCAGGCTGCGACTCTACGCCAGAATTAAAATCGAGACCGGCACAGCCGGTTTTAGCCGCCTCGACGCAGTTATCTGCACCGAGCCCGCCAGCCAGTAAAACGTTATCCAGCGATTGTCCGCCCAGCAGAGACCAGTCAAAGCGCTGCCCGCTGCCGCCCTGGCCGTTGTCGAAAACGTATTTATCAATATGCTGATAGCGACGGGCAGGCAGTGATTCGCCCACGCTCAACGCCTTCCAGATTTGCACCTGTTGCGGCAATGCTGCGCGCAGCGTGTCGACATAGGTCTGATCTTCGTTCCCGTGGAGTTGCACTGCTGTCAGCAACAAATGCCCGACGGCGGCGCACACGTCATCAATATTGCTGTCGCGAAACACGCCGACATACTGTAGCGGCGCACCTGTCATGACTTCACGCGCCTGCTCAATACTGACTGCGCGTGGCGAAGAAGGGACAAAAATCAGTCCGCCATAAATCGCGCCAGATTCATACGCTGCGTTGGCATCCTGCGCGCGCGTCAGGCCGCATACTTTGTTCTCGCCGAGCAACACGCGACGCACCGCTGCATGCAGATCGTTATGGGACATCAGCGCGGAGCCAATCAGGAAACCGTTGGCGAAGTGGCTCAGTTCGCGCACCTGTCCGTAGGTATTAATGCCGGATTCGCTGATCACGGTCACGCCGTGTCCCAGTCGCGGTGCCAACTGGCGGGTGCGATTGAGATCAATCGACAAGTCACGCAGGTCACGGTTGTTTATACCCACGACTTTTGCGCCAAGCGCAATGGCACGTTCCAGCTCTTCTTCGTTGCTGACCTCGGTCAGCACGCCCATTTTCAGGCTGTGTGCGACAGAGGCGAGCTGACGATATTGTTCGTCATCCAATACCGACAGCATCAGTAAACAGGCGTCAGCCTGGTAGTGGCGCGCCAGGTAAATTTGGTAAGGATCGATAATAAAGTCCTTACACAGAATCGGTTGTGGTGCGATGCGACTGACGACTGGCAGAAAATCAAAACTTCCCTGGAAGTATTTCTCGTCAGTGAGTACGGAAATCGCCGAGGCATAATGTTTATACACGCCCGCAATCTGTGCCGGGTCGAAGTCATCACGGATCACACCTTTTGACGGGGAGGCTTTTTTGCACTCCAGAATAAACGCGGTACGCGCGCCTTGCAGCGCATCGTAAAAGTGACGCGCGCTTGGCAGAATATCATTTTGAAAGCTGGCCAGCGGTTGCTGTTGTTTGCGGGCTTCTACCCAAATCGCCTTGTCTGCAACAATTTTCGCTAAAACGGTTTGCATCATTTACCCTCTTGCTGCCAGCGCAGTGACCCGGTCATAGGCCGCACCGCTACGCAGTACATTAATCACGATTTGTGCGTTGGCTTTTAAATCTTCTTCGCCGTGCAGGCGCATTAACATGGCGACATTCGCCGCCACAGCGGCCTCGTGCGCGGCTTCACCTTTACCTTGTAGCAAGCGACTGAGAATGTCACGGTTTTCTTCCGGCGTGCCGCCCGCCAGCTGTTCCTGGTGGTATGGCGTCAGGCCAAAGTCGTCTGCCGTCAGCTGATAGCTCTTGATTTCGCCGTCATGCAACTCGGCCACAATGGTTGGTGCATGCAGTGAAACTTCATCCATTCCGCCGCTGTGTACCACGGCGGCACGCTGATATCCCAGCACACGCAGCGTTTCGGCAATCGGCAGGACCAGTTCCGGGCTGTAAACGCCGATCAGCGCTAGCGGTGGATGCGCCGGGTTAATCAACGGCCCGAGCACGTTAAACAGCGTGCGGGTTTTGAGCTGCTGGCGAACCGGCATAGCGTGACGAAAACCGGTGTGGTACTTCGGTGCAAACAGGAAACACACACCCAGTTCGTCGAGCGCCAGGCGCGACTTATCAGCATTCATATCCAGATTGATGCCAAAGGCTGCCAGCAGATCCGATGAACCAGACTTACTGGAAACGCTACGGTTGCCGTGTTTCGCCACTTTTAAACCACAGGCTGCGGCGACGAACGCACTGGCGGTGGAAATATTGATACTGTTGCTGCCGTCGCCGCCGGTCCCGACAATATCGGCAAACAGATAGTCCGGACGTGGGAACGGGGCTGCATTTTCCAGCAGGGCGGTCGCCGCACCGGCAATCTCATTAGGATGCTCGCCGCGCACTTTCATACTGACCAATGCGGCAGCAAGCTGTTCCGGCTTCAGTTCACCGCGCACGACCGCAGAGAACAACTGGTGACTCTCTTGCTGAGACAGTGTCTGAGCCTGATACAGTTTCTCCAGAATCGGTTGTAGCGTGTTGGTTTGCTCAAGCTTCTGTTGCGCCCAGGCCAGCGTTTGTTCCAGCAGACGTGCGCCCTGGGTGGTGAGAATTGACTCCGGATGGAACTGGAATCCGCACACGCGGTCAGTGTCGTGACGCACCGCCATCACCATGCCGTTGAAGTGGGCGTTAATGGTTAATCCCGCCGGTACGTTGCTGCCGACCAGTGAATGGTAGCGCGCCACCGGCAGCGGATTAGCCAGACCGGCGAACATCTCCTGGCCGTCGTGTTCAATGCTGGAAGCTTTACCGTGTAGAATTTCACCTGCCTGACCCACATACCCGCCGTAGGCTTCAACAATCGCCTGATGCCCAAGGCAAATACCGATGATCGGCAGCTTGCCGCGCAGTCGGGTCAGTAGCTCCGGCATGCAGCCCGCTTCGCTTGGCGCGCCCGGGCCAGGGGAGAGCATCAGCACCGGGTTTTTCATGGTGGCTAAACGGTCAATTAAGGTCTGCGCCGGGATATGATTACGGTAAATCACCACGTTATGACCGTTGGTACGCAGCTGATCTGCCAAGTTATAAGTAAATGAGTCGATGTTATCGAGCAGCAGAATGTCAGCCATTAGAAAATCTCCTGTGCATGGTGCGCGGTGGCGATAGCACGCAGAACCGCACGCGCTTTATTACGGGTTTCATCGGCTTCAGACTGCGGTACAGAATCCAGAACAATCCCGGCACCAGCCTGCACTGTGGCGATACCGTCTTCCACCAGGGCGGAACGGATCACGATGCAGGTATCCAGGTCGCCATGGGCGGTGAAGTAACCAACCGCACCGCCATAGCTGCCACGGCGACGGCCTTCAGCCTGGGCGATAAGCTGCATGGCGCGAACTTTTGGCGCACCGCTTAGCGTGCCCATGTTCATACAGGCGCGATAAGCATGCAGGACGTCCAGATCGTGACGCAGTTCGCCTACCACGCGGGAAACCAGGTGCATCACGAAGGAATAACGGTCGACTTTGGTGAGGTCAGCAACGTAGCGACTGCCCGGCGTACAGATACGTGCCAGGTCATTACGCGCCAGATCAACTAACATCAGGTGCTCGGAAAGTTCTTTGTGGTCGGTGCGCATTTCCAGTTCAATACGGCTGTCGAGATCGCGATCCAGCGAGCCGTCCGCACGACGACCGCGTGGGCGGGTCCCGGCAATCGGGTAGATTTCAATCTGGCGGCTGGTGGCGTCGTATTTCAGCGAGCTTTCCGGAGAAGCGCCGAACAATGTGAACTCGTTATCCTGCATGAAGAACATGTACGGGCTCGGATTGCTCTTTTTCAGCACATAGTACGCAGCCAGCGGTGACGGACAGGGCAGCGAAAAGCGGCGGGAAGGGACTACCTGGAAAATTTCACCGGCACGAATGGCTTTTTGCATTCCGCGCACCACGGCACCGAACTCTTCATCGCTCTGATTACACTCGCAGCGCATTTCCGGAACCTCAATAACAGGCAGTGGCGGCGCGGGTTCAGTTAACTGCTGGCTCAACTGCGCCAGACGGCTGGTCAGACGCTGTTTTTCGTCCTCGCAGGGGGTGAATACGCTGGCCTGAATGCGGGTGCTTTTTTTCTGGTGGTCAATGACCATCAGCGTTTCAGCAAGATAAAAACAGTAGTCAGGGCAACGGTTGCCGGCTTCAAGCTGGGGTAAATCTTCGAATCCGGCGACCAGATCGTAGGAAAACAAACCGCCGAAGAACATGGCTTCACGTTCCTGATCTGGCACGTTAACCAGTTCCTGCATTAAACGGAACGTATCAAATACCGACAGGGAACATAAACGGGCATCTTCATCCAGCAGTGGGCTGACGGCTGGGAAACGCAGCTTGCGGGCGTTCGGTTGTTGTTCGTTTTCAACCCCCGTTGGCAGGGCGGTATCCAACAGCGGGAGCAGGGAGGCGCCATTCGCTGATAATGCCTGGATGGTGACAGTGTCACCTAATGCAGTAATGCGCAATGCACTGTCAACCAGCAGCAGACTCTTCAGATCGTCCTTGCTGTCGATATCGGCGGATTCCAGTAACAACGTCGCCGGGCGTGCGCCGCAGACCTGATGAAACAGCGCGGTCGGGTTCTCACGGTAGGCGGCTTCACAGGCCAGCAGTTCGAGTGTCGGTTTTTGTGTTTGCATCGTTATTCTCATTAATTTTGTTCAAAAAAAAGCCCGCTCAGTTGGCGGGCCGGGTATCTGGTTGCATATTGCAGACGTAAGACACTGCCCGAAATCAGGAAGTGCGCCACCAACCGTGCAGGACATATGTTGCTTTCATCTCAGATACCTTTTTCTTCATGTGAACTTGCGTACTAGTTAACTAGTTCGATGGAATAAAGTCAACACCTGATTTCAGTAAATTTGTCGAAAACGCTATGATGGGCGTGATACGACATTTATTGAAACGGGAGCCGCCTTGAGCGACACGAATTACGCAGTGATTTATGACCTGCACAGTCATACAACGGCGTCCGACGGACGGTTGACGCCTGAAGCGTTGGTACACCGTGCGGTAGAGATGCGAGTCGGGACACTGGCGATTACCGATCATGACACCACGGCAGCGATTCCGGCGGCAAGAGAAGAAATTTCACGTTCAGGTTTAGCGTTGAATTTGATAGCCGGCGTTGAAATTTCCACGGTCTGGGAAAACCACGAGATCCATATTGTCGGTTTGAATATTGATATCGCTCACCCCATGATGCGTGAATTCCTGGCAGAGCAAACGGCGCGTCGTCAGCAGCGCGCACAGCTAATTGCTGAGCGACTGGACAAAGCGCATATCCCGGGCGCGTGGGAAGGGGCGTTGCGTCTGGCTGACGGTGGAGCCGTCACGCGAGGCCATTTTGCCCGGTTCCTGGTCGAGAGCGGCAAAGCGACAACCATTGCCGACGTGTTTAAAAAATACCTTGCGCGTGGGAAAACCGGTTACGTTCCGCCACAGTGGTGTACAATAGAACAAGCTATTGATGTCATTCATCATTCTGGCGGTAAGGCGGTGCTGGCTCATCCTGGTCGGTACGATCTTAGCGCTAAGTGGCTGAAAAGACTGGTTGCATATTTTGCCGAACATCACGGTGACGCGATGGAAGTGGCACAGTGTCAACAGTCTCCCAATGAGCGTACCCATTTGGCGACCCTGGCGCGTCAGCACCAGTTGTGGGCATCACAAGGATCTGATTTTCATCAGCCGTGTCCGTGGATTGAATTGGGTCGTAAGCTCTGGTTGCCCGCAGGCGTTGAAGGCGTCTGGCAACTCTGGGAACAGCCCGAGACCACAGAGAGGAAAATATGAGTCAGTTTTTTTATATCCACCCTGATAACCCACAGCAACGACTGATCAATCAGGCCGTTGAAATTGTGCGTAAAGGTGGGGTGATCGTGTATCCCACCGATTCAGGCTACGCGCTGGGCTGTAAAATCGAAGATAAAGGGGCGATGGAGCGCATTTGCCGTATCCGCCATCTGCCTGATGGACACAACTTCACGCTGATGTGCCGTGACCTGTCCGAGCTGTCGACCTATTCGTTCGTGGACAACGTCGCCTTTCGTTTAATTAAAAACAATACGCCGGGCAACTACACCTTCATCCTGAAAGGGACGAAAGAAGTGCCGCGCCGACTGCTGCAGGAAAAACGTAAAACCATCGGTCTGCGCGTACCGTCCAATCCGATTGCGTTGGCATTGCTGGAAGCGCTGGGCGAACCCATGCTCTCCACCTCGCTGATGCTGCCGGGCAGTGAATTTACTGAGTCAGATCCCGAAGAGATCAAAGATCGTCTGGAGAAGCAGGTTGATTTGATCATCCACGGCGGTTACCTCGGTCAGCAGCCAACCACGGTGATTGATTTAACCGATGATTCGCCGGTGGTGTTGCGTGAAGGCGTCGGCGACGTTAAACCTTTCTTATAAGGGCGCAACTCGGTATACTACGCGGCCTTAAAATGGCGCTGACTGGCGCCGTTGATTCTCCTGTTCGACGCCTGTGAAGGCGACACCTAAAGGAAGCTCTATGAGCGAAAAGTTACAAAAAGTGCTGGCGCGCGCTGGCCACGGCTCTCGCCGTGAAATTGAAACCATTATTGCAGCAGGTCGCGTAAGCGTTGACGGCAAAATTGCCACGCTTGGCGATCGCGTTGAAGTCACTCCGGGTCTGAAAATCCGTATCGACGGTCATCTGATTTCGGTGAAAGAATCAGCAGAACAAATCTGTCGTGTTCTGGCGTATTACAAGCCGGAAGGCGAACTGTGTACGCGTAACGACCCGGAAGGTCGTCCGACCGTCTTTGATCGCCTGCCAAAACTGCGCGATGCGCGCTGGATTGCCGTGGGGCGTCTGGACGTGAATACCTGTGGTTTACTGCTGTTCACCACCGACGGTGAACTGGCGAACCGTCTGATGCATCCGAGCCGTGAAGTTGAACGTGAATACGCAGTGCGCGTGTTTGGTCAGGTTGATGAAACGAAACTGCGTGACCTGAGCCGTGGCGTACAGCTGGAAGATGGTCCGGCTGCATTTAAAACCATCAAATTCAGCGGTGGTGAAGGGATTAACCAGTGGTATAACGTCACGTTGACCGAAGGGCGTAACCGTGAAGTGCGTCGCCTGTGGGAAGCCGTTGGCGTGCAGGTAAGCCGCCTGATCCGTGTGCGTTACGGTGACATTCCGCTGCCGAAAGGTCTGCCACGCGGCGGCTGGACGGAGCTTGATCTCGCGCAGACTAACTATCTGCGTCAACTGGTGGAGCTGCAGCCGGAAACCAGCTCTAAAGTTGCCGTTGAGAAAGATCGTCGTCGAATGAAGGCGAACCAGATCCGCCGTGCGGTTAAGCGTCACACCCAGGTGGGCAGTAGCCGTCGTCCGGGTGGTCGCAACAACAACGGTTAATCTACTGTGGTTGTGAACAAAAGGGCCCATCGGGCCCTTTTTTAATAATCAATGCCCATCTGCGCTTTAATACCCGCTTCAAAGGCGTGCTTGACCGGGCGCAACTCGCTGACCGTGTCGGCTAACTCCAGAATATCGCGATGACATCCCCGACCGGTAATAATTACTGTTTGGTGTGAAGGGCGGGCGCTTAAGGCGCTGAGCACCTCTTCCAGCGGCAGATAGTCATATGCCACCATATAGGTCAACTCGTCCAGCACCACCATATCCAGCTCTGAATCGGCCAGCATGCGCTTACCGTGTTCCCACACGGCCAGGCAGGCTGCAGTGTCCGAATCTCGATTTTGCGTCTCCCAGGTGAACCCCGTCGCCATCACCTGAAACTCTACGCCATGAGGTTCCAGTAAGTTTCGTTCGCCGTTGGGCCACGTCCCTTTAATGAACTGCACCACGCCGACTTTTTTACCGTGACCGACCGCGCGCGTGGCGGTACCAAATGCGGCGGTGGTTTTCCCCTTACCGTTGCCGGTAAAGACGATGATGATGCCGCGCTCGTCCTTTGCGGCGGCAACGCGGGCGTCAACCCGGTCTTTTACGCGCTGCTGGCGCTGTTGATAACGTTCTTCACTCATTGGGCGATTCCTGGTTTACGGCCCGGCTGGGCGTCGAAGGTCATACCGGTTTTACGGCGGCTGTCGTCGCCCATCAGCCACAGGTACAGCGGCATAATGTCGGCGGGCGTTTTTAATTTTTGCGGATCTTCTGTCGGGAATGCGCTGGCTCGCATGTCGGTGCGCGTGCCGCCTGGATTAATGCAGTTTACGCGCAAATGACGGTTTTGATACTCGTCCGCCAGTACTTGCATCATACCTTCGGTGGCAAACTTGGAGGTGGCATAGGCTCCCCAGTTGGCTCGTCCCTGACGACCGACGCTGGATGAGGTAAAGACCAGCGATCCGGAATCAGACTTAAGCAACAGTGGGAGTAGCGCCTGAGTAAGCATAAAGGTGGCATTGACGTTCACCTGCATCACCTCCTGCCAGACCTGCGGGTTTTGTTCGCTCATCGGGCAGATTTCACCCAGTAACCCGGCATTGTGCAATACACCATCCAGCCGCGGGTAATGGGCGGCGATACGCTGCGCCAGTTGGTGACATTCTGCGGATGTGCAGGTCAGCAGATCCAGCGTAAACCACTGTGCGGGCGTGCCATTTTCTACGGCAACCACCTCGGCGACCTGACGGAGTTTATCTTCATTGCGCCCGAGCAGAATCACGGTCGCGCCGTAGCGGGCATAGGTCAGCGCAGCTTCGCGGCCAATGCCATCACTGGCTCCGGTGACCAGGATAATGCGATCCTGTAGCAGATCTTGTTTAGGTTGGTAATGCACGGCTACTCCTCGGCGACGCTCTGGCCATCCCGTTTTCGATAACTTGTCGGCTTTATGCCTTAAACCCTGCTATTTTTCAATCAGCCAAAGGTAATAACACCGTAAAATGAACGCTTTGTCATGCTTTTTACGGAATACCATGCGGATGGATGAAGCAAGACGGGCTAACATGCCTGTTGTACACTGAGCGAAAGTAGCGTTGTTTAACCAAGGTGGGACTCGTGGAATTGTTGTCTGAATATGGGCTGTTTTTGGCAAAAATCGTCACGGTGGTGTTGGCGATTGCGGTGATTGTCATGCTGATCGTTAACGCGACACAACGTAAGCGTCAGCGCGGGGAGCTACGGGTCATCAATCTCAGTGAACAATATAAAGAGATGAAAGAAGACCTGGCGATGTCTTTGCTGGACAGCCACCAACAAAAGTTCTGGCATAAGGCGCAGAAAAAAAAGCACAAGCTGGAAGCGAAGGCGGCCAAAGCTAAAGCGAAACTGGGGGAGAGTACATCGTCGGGTAAACCGCGCGTCTGGGTGCTTGATTTTAAAGGCAGCATGGATGCCCATGAAGTCAGCGCGCTGCGGGAAGAGGTGACGGCGGTGCTGGCGGTGGTAAAACCGCAGGATCAGGTGGTTATTCGTCTGGAAAGTCCCGGCGGCGTAGTCCATGGCTATGGGTTGGCGGCATCGCAATTGCAGCGCCTGCGCGATAAGCAGATCCCACTCACGGTGACGGTCGATAAAGTCGCCGCTAGCGGCGGATACATGATGGCCTGCGTGGCCGACAAAATTGTCTCAGCGCCGTTTGCTATTGTGGGCTCAATTGGCGTGGTGGCGCAGATCCCTAACTTTAACCGTTTTCTGAAAGGCAAAGATATTGATATTGAGCTGCATACTGCCGGGCAGTACAAACGCACGCTGACGCTGCTCGGTGAGAATACAGAAGAGGGACGACAGAAGTTCCGCGAAGACCTGAACGAAACGCATCACCTGTTTAAAGATTTTGTGCATCGCATGCGCCCGACTCTGGACATTGAACAGGTTGCCACCGGAGAGCACTGGTTCGGTCAACAGGCGCTGGAAAATGGGCTGGTGGATGAGATTAATACCAGCGACGAGGTGATCCTGAGTTTGATGGAAGGTCGCGAAGTGCTTAACGTACGCTATCTGCAGCGTAAGAAACTGATGGACCGTTTCACCGGGAGCGCGGCTGAAAGCGCCGACCGCTTGCTGCTGCGTTGGTGGCAGCGTGGACAAAAACCACTGTTGTAAGCTTTAAGACTCTATAACTGAAAACGCGAGGCCTGTGCCTCGCGTTTTACATTAATCGATCAGGTGATACTTTTCAGAAAGGACATGCGCCAGATGTTTAAACATATTAAACACCGCTGTGCTTTTGGGCGTTGGTAGCCCTTGCTCGTCTAAAAAGTAATCTCCGCTGAAAACCAGCACGCCATTGCGCTGCGTGACGCCGGTGGCGACAATCCCCGCCAGCGTGTCCTCATGCTCACGAATGATTTTGTTGGCTTCAATCAGCAGCGTTTCGCGATCGATGGGTTGAGTGTCTTTATGCATTATTTACTCCTTAAACAAGGACATTAGTCTACGCCGAGCCCGCCTTATGGGCAAATATTCCCTGATAAAAACGGGGGGCTTATATCAGTGTCGCGACTGGCGAGATTTGTTTTTGCATGCTAATAAAGTTGCGTAACGCATTTTATCAGGTACAGTGTGACGCTTTCGTCAATCTGGCAACAGATTTGCTTGACATTCGACCAATATTCCGTCGTGCTTTAGCGTTTTCGTGAAAAAAATCCTGTTAACTCAGCTACATGGGGATTACATTACGAATGCGTAATCAGTACTAGGGGTTGATATCCGCCGACGCAGAGACCATATCTATGTCTCGTCGCCAGTGGAAGGTGAATCAACGCGCGACGCATTCCTGGAAGAATCAAATTAGGTAAAGGTGAATATGGGTAAAGCTCTTGTCATCGTTGAGTCCCCGGCAAAAGCCAAAACGATCAACAAGTATCTGGGTAATGACTACGTGGTGAAATCCAGCGTCGGTCATATCCGTGATTTGCCGACCAGTGGCTCAGCAACTAAAAAGAGCGCCGACTCAACCTCCACCAAAACGGCTAAAAAGCCCAAAAAGGATGAACGTGGCGCTCTCGTCAACCGTATGGGGGTTGACCCGTGGCACAACTGGGATGCGCGCTATGAAGTGCTGCCCGGTAAAGAGAAGGTCGTCTCTGAACTGAAACAACTGGCTGAAAAAGCCGACCACATCTATCTCGCAACCGACCTTGACCGCGAAGGGGAAGCCATTGCATGGCACCTGCGGGAAGTTATCGGGGGCGACGACACCCGCTACAGTCGCGTGGTGTTTAATGAAATCACCAAAAATGCGATTCAGCAGGCGTTTGAAAAGCCGGGTGAACTGAATATTGACCGTGTAAATGCTCAACAGGCGCGCCGCTTTATGGACCGCGTAGTGGGTTACATGGTTTCGCCACTGCTGTGGAAAAAGATTGCCCGTGGCCTGTCTGCCGGTCGCGTACAGTCGGTAGCTGTGCGTCTGGTGGTTGAACGTGAGCGTGAGATCAAGGCGTTCGTTCCGGAAGAGTTCTGGGAAGTTGATGCCAGCACTACGACGCCTTCCGGTGATGCGTTACCGCTGGAAGTGACGCACCACAATGATAAGCCGTTCCGTCCCGTTAACCGCGAACAGACGCTTGCCGCAGTAAGTTTGCTGGAAAAAGCACGTTACAGCGTGCTGGAGCGTGAAGATAAGCCGACCAGCAGCAAACCTGGCGCGCCGTTCATCACCTCAACGCTGCAACAGGCTGCCAGCACCCGTCTGGGATTTGGCGTGAAGAAAACCATGATGATGGCACAGCGCTTGTATGAAGCGGGCTATATCACCTATATGCGTACTGACTCAACCAACCTGAGCCAGGATGCCGTTTCTATGGTCCGTGATTACATCGGCGAAAACTTTGGTAAAAAGTATCTGCCGGAGAGCGCGAACCAGTACGCCAGTAAAGAAAACTCGCAGGAAGCGCACGAAGCCATCCGCCCTTCAGATGTCGCCGTACAGGCAGAATCGCTGAAAGATATGGAAGCTGACGCGCAAAAACTGTATCAGCTTATCTGGCGTCAGTTTGTCGCCTGTCAGATGACGCCTGCCAAATATGACTCCACCACGCTGACCGTTGGCGCGGGTGATTACCGTCTGAAGGCGCGCGGGCGTATTTTGCGTTTCGATGGCTGGACAAAAGTGATGCCAGCACTGCGTAAAGGCGATGAAGATCGCATCTTACCGGCAGTGGATAAAGGCGATGTGCTGACATTGGTCGAACTGACGCCAGCGCAGCACTTTACCAAACCGCCAGCGCGCTTCAGCGAAGCGTCACTGGTTAAAGAGCTTGAAAAACGCGGTATTGGTCGTCCATCTACCTATGCGTCGATCATCTCTACGATTCAGGATCGCGGCTATGTCCGTGTTGAGAACCGTCGTTTCTACGCAGAAAAAATGGGCGAAATCGTCACCGACCGTCTGGAAGAGAACTTCCGCGAATTGATGAACTACGATTTCACCGCGCAGATGGAAAACAGTCTCGACCAGGTGGCGAAGCACGAAGCCGAGTGGAAGGGTGTGCTCGACAACTTCTTCAGTGATTTTACTCAGCAGCTTGATAAAGCCGAGAAAGATCCTGAAGAGGGCGGTATGCGCCCGAACCAGATGGTGCTGACCAGCATCGACTGTCCAACCTGTAGTCGTCAGATGGGTATCCGTACCGCCAGTACCGGCGTTTTCCTTGGCTGTTCTGGTTACGCGCTTTCTCCGAAAGAACGTTGTAAAACCACCATTAACCTGGTGCCGGAAAACGAAGTGCTGAACGTGCTGGAAGGCGACGACGCGGAAACCAACGCCTTACGTGCGAAACGTCGCTGCCAGAAGTGCGGCACGGCAATGGACAGCTACCTTATCGATCCAAAACGTAAGTTGCATGTGTGTGGTAATAACCCAACCTGCGACGGCTATGAAATCGAAGAGGGTGAGTTCCGGATCAAGGGTTACGATGGTCCGATCGTAGAGTGCGAGAAATGTGGTTCTGAAATGCATCTGAAAATGGGGCGTTTTGGTAAGTACATGGCGTGTACTAACGACGAGTGTAAAAACACCCGTAAGATCCTGCGTAACGGCGAGGTCGCGCCACCGAAAGAAGATCCGGTTCCGCTGCCAGAATTGCCGTGTGAAAAATCGGACGCGTATTTCGTGTTACGTGATGGTGCAGCAGGTATTTTCCTGGCCGCTAACACCTTCCCGAAATCTCGTGAGACGCGTGCGCCGTTAGTGGAAGAGCTGTACCGCTTCCGCGATCGTCTGCCGGAAAAACTGCGCTACCTTGCGGATGCGCCGCAGACCGATCCGGATGGCAACAAATCGATGGTGCGTTTTAGTCGTAAAACCAAGCAGCAGTATGTTGCTGCTGAGAAAGACGGCAAAGCGACCGGCTGGTCCGCGTTCTTCGTTGACGGTAAATGGGTAGAAGGTAAGAAGTAACAGCCTGACAGCTGAACTTCTCCTGAAAGGGTCGCGTAAGCGGCCCTTTTTTATAGCGGGCGGTATCTATACAGCTCAGATTAAAATGATATAGTGGTTATAGTTAACAAACTTTTTATTATTAAATCGTATTAGCAGCGCGATACCGCCTGCGTATAAACGATGGTCTGATGCCGCTAATCTGGATGGTCTAAAATGAAATTACAGCAGCTTCGCTATATTGTTGAGGTGGTTAACCACAACCTTAATGTCTCCTCAACGGCCGAAGGGCTTTATACCTCTCAGCCGGGTATCAGTAAGCAAGTTCGTATGCTGGAAGACGAGCTGGGTATTCAGATTTTTGCCCGCAGCGGTAAGCACCTGACGCAGGTTACCCCGGCAGGGCAGGAAGTCATTCGTATTGCGCGCGAAGTGCTGTCTAAAGTAGATGCCATTAAGTCGGTTGCCGGTGAACATACCTGGCCGGACAAAGGCTCGCTGTATATTGCGACAACCCATACCCAGGCTCGCTATGCGCTGCCAAACGTGATTAAAGGCTTTATTGAGCGCTACCCCCGTGTCTCTTTGCATATGCATCAGGGGTCACCGACGCAAATTGCGGAAGCGGTGTCGAAAGGCAATGCGGATTTTGCCATTGCGACCGAAGCGCTGCACTTGTACGACGATCTGGTGATGCTGCCGTGTTACCACTGGAATCGCTCGATTGTCGTCACGCCGGATCATCCGCTGGCGGGCAAATCTTCCGTGTCGATCGAAGAACTGGCGCAATACCCGCTGGTGACTTACACCTTTGGTTTTACCGGGCGTTCAGAGCTGGACACTGCGTTTAACCGGGCGGGCCTGGAGCCTCGAATTGTCTTTACCGCGACCGACGCTGATGTCATTAAAACCTACGTAAGACTCGGGCTGGGCGTGGGCGTGATTGCCAGCATGGCGGTCGATCCTGTTTCCGATCCGGATCTGGTACGCGTTGACGCGCATGATGTCTTCAGTCATAGCACCACCAAAATCGGTTTTCGTCGCAGCACGTTCCTGCGTAGTTACATGTATGATTTTATTCAACGTTTTGCACCACATCTGACGCGCGACGTGGTGGATACTGCGGTTGCGTTACGATCTAACGATGACATTGAAGCGATGTTTAAAGATATTAAATTGCCTGAGAAATAATAATGGTTCAGACATCGTCGGTATCTCTACAGGTTAAGAGATACCGACTGGTGAGTCTGAATTAATTATATTAACCATATATTTCTTATGGGTAATTTACGGTAAAGTAGTTTTAAATTAGAAAGGCTGCCCAAAACCCTGTCAAATATTTATATCGGATCAAACAATTGATTTATTCATCCGTCAGAATTCGAAAATTAACTGGCTTTTTTACGCTATTTTCTTTAGGATTTCTCTCATCTGGTGATTAGTTGTACCAATCGTTTGGTGCTAATATGATAAGTGATTTCGATAGTCTGAGGTTAGCGATGCCTTCTGGAAACCAGCCTGCACGCCGGGATCCCGCGCTGAAACGTAAAGCATGGTTCACGGTCTTTATTGGTTCCGTCCTGTTCTGGATTGTGGTTGCGCTGGTGATTTGGAACGTGTGGGGTTAACCATGTCCATCCAGGAGCAGCAATCCGCGACTACACCCTCTCAGCATGACAATGAGCACGCGCAGGAGTCGACCCCTGAATATGGGAAAAATATTCCAGGTGCGTGGCAACTTTCTCCGCAACAGCGGGCTTTTATTGAACTGTTCGATGAAGACGAAGAATAGAAGCAATAATCAACACGTGTTTTATACTCATTCTAATTAACCCATCATATTGAATGGCCTTAATTGCCGGCCAACTGGCCGCGTATAAAACAGTGAATTACCGGCGGCGTATATCATTGTGCCGCAATTGGGTAACGTCCTCCCTCACGTCTTAATTCTCTTTTACCGTCATTTACGGCCCTCTGCTTTTATCAATTTGAGTTGTTATCAAAACGTTACATTTTGTTTGTGTTATCTTTAATACTAACCCTGAGAAAAATCAGGGGATCCCACCCTGTCATTTAAGGAGGAGCTATGTCGTCGACCCTACGCGAAGCCAGTAAGGACACATTGCAGGTTAAAGATAAAACCTACCGCTACTACAGTTTGCCTCTGGCTGCCAAATCACTGGGCGATATCACCCGGCTGCCCAAATCGCTAAAAGTCTTGCTGGAAAACCTGCTGCGCTGGCAGGACGGTAACTCGGTTACCGAAGAAGATATTCATTCTCTGGCGCGATGGCTGGACAATGCCCATGCCAATCGCGAAATTGCTTATCGACCCACCCGCGTGCTGATGCAGGATTTTACTGGCGTCCCAGCGGTGGTCGATCTGGCGGCCATGCGCGAAGCGGTTAAACGCCTTGGCGGCGATACGTCGAAAGTGAACCCGCTTTCACCTGTTGATCTCGTGATTGACCACTCGGTGACGGTGGATCGCTTCGGTGACGATGATGCTTTCGAAGAGAACGTTCGCCTGGAAATGGAGCGTAATCACGAGCGCTATGTGTTTCTGAAATGGGGCCAGCAGGCGTTCAGTCGCTTCAGCGTTGTACCGCCGGGTACGGGGATCTGCCATCAGGTTAACCTCGAATACCTGGGAAAAGCTGTGTGGAGTGAATTGCAGGATGGCGAGTGGGTGGCATACCCGGACACGCTGGTCGGTACTGACTCCCATACCACGATGATTAACGGCCTTGGCGTACTGGGGTGGGGTGTTGGCGGGATTGAGGCAGAAGCCGCCATGCTGGGGCAACCCGTTTCGATGCTGATCCCGGATGTTGTGGGCTTCAAACTGGACGGGAAACTGCGTGAGGGGATTACCGCTACCGATCTGGTCCTGACCGTTACCCAAATGCTGCGTAAACACGGCGTGGTCGGAAAATTTGTTGAATTCTATGGTGATGGTCTTGATACCCTTCCGCTGGCTGACCGTGCCACCATCGCCAATATGGCCCCGGAATATGGCGCGACCTGCGGGTTCTTCCCAATTGATGGTGTGACGCTCGAATACATGCGTCTGAGCGGTCGCAGCGAAGAGCAAGTTTTGCTGGTCGAGTCCTACGCTAAAGTGCAGGGGATGTGGCGTAATACTGGCGATACACCAGTCTTTACCAGCTCGTTGGTACTGGATATGGCCGACGTGGAAGCCAGTCTGGCTGGACCGAAGCGTCCGCAGGATCGGGTTGCACTGGGGGATGTCCCGCAAGCATTTGCGGCGAGCAATGAGCTCGAGGTCAACAGTTCGCAGAAAGATCGCCAGCCTGTGGACTACGTTATGCATGGTCATCAATACCAGTTGCCTGACGGCGCTGTGGTGATTGCGGCCATTACCTCCTGTACCAATACTTCAAACCCGAGCGTGTTGATGGCGGCGGGTTTACTGGCGAAAAAAGCGGTCACTCTTGGGCTGAAACGTCAGCCGTGGGTAAAAGCCTCGCTGGCGCCAGGATCGAAGGTGGTTTCTGACTATCTGGCACAGGCTCGACTGACCCCGTATCTCGATGAGCTGGGGTTTAATCTGGTCGGTTACGGCTGTACTACTTGTATTGGCAACTCCGGTCCGTTACCCGATCCGATTGAAACGGCCATTAAAAAAGGCGATCTGACTGTGGGGGCGGTGTTATCTGGTAACCGTAACTTTGAAGGACGTATTCATCCGTTGGTGAAAACGAACTGGCTGGCGTCTCCGCCGCTGGTGGTGGCCTACGCGCTGGCGGGCAATATGAACATCAATCTGACCAAAGATCCGCTCGGTCATGATCAAAAAGGTGATCCTGTTTATCTAAAAGATATCTGGCCTTCTGCTCGAGAAATTGCCCGTGCAGTTGAACAGGTATCTACGGAAATGTTCCATAAAGAGTATGCGGAAGTGTTCGAAGGCACGCCGGAATGGAAGGCGATCAATGTTGATCGTGCCGACACCTACGGCTGGCAGTCTGACTCGACCTACATTCGCCTGTCGCCGTTCTTTGATGGTATGCAGGCTACGCCGGACCCGGTACAGGATATTCATGGTGCGCGTATTCTGGCGATGTTAGGGGACTCGGTGACGACCGATCATATTTCACCTGCCGGCAGTATCAAGGCGGATAGCCCGGCAGGACGTTATCTGCAGAGTCACGGTGTCGAGCGCCGGGATTTTAACTCCTATGGTTCGCGACGTGGAAATCATGAAGTGATGATGCGTGGCACATTTGCCAACATTCGTATTCGCAATGAAATGGTTCCGGGTATTGAAGGGGGCATGACCCGCCATTTGCCCGGGATGGAAGTTATTGCTATTTACGACGCAGCCATGCGTTATCAGCAGGAGAACGTTCCACTGGCGGTGATTGCCGGGAAGGAGTACGGTTCTGGTTCCAGTCGCGACTGGGCCGCGAAAGGCCCGCGTTTACTGGGTATTCGCGTGGTCATCGCGGAATCGTTTGAACGTATCCACCGTTCTAACCTGATTGGTATGGGGATTTTGCCGCTGGAATTCCCGCAAGGCGTTACGCGCAAAACGCTGAGACTCACCGGTGAGGAAGCCATTGATATTACTGATTTGCAAAATATTAAACCGGGGGCCACCATTCCGGTTAATATGGTGCGTGCGGATGGCAGCAAAGAGGTGATTTTGTGCCGTTGTCGCATCGATACCGCCACGGAGTTAACTTACTACCAGAACGACGGTATTTTGCACTATGTAATTCGTAATATGCTGAATTAAAAATGAAAAAGCCTGCGAGAGCAGGCTTTTTATATGGTAGAAAACGTGCAATTATTTGGCGATCATTCGCTCAATAAATGGCCCATTTTGGCAGCTTTAGTATCCAGATAATGCGCATTTTTCGGGTTCCGACCCACTATCAGTGGTACGCGCTCGACAATATTGATGCCCGCTTCTGTCAGAATTTCTACTTTCTTCGGGTTATTGGTCAACAGACGTACAGCGTCAACGCCCAGCAGCTTAAACATATCTGCACACAGGGTAAAGTCGCGCTCGTCGGCTGCGAAACCTAACTGATGATTGGCTTCGACGGTATCATAACCTTGATCCTGCAACGCATAGGCGCGGATCTTGTTCAGCAGGCCGATGTTGCGTCCTTCCTGGCGATGGTAGAGCAGAATACCGCGCCCTTCTTCAGCAATGTGCGTGAGCGCCGCTTCCAGTTGGAAACCGCAATCGCAACGCAGGCTAAACAGCGCATCGCCGGTCAGACATTCGGAATGGACGCGTGCCAGGACCGGCGTTTGACCCGAAATATCGCCAAATACCAGCGCGACATGATCGTGCCCGGTCGCCAGTTCTTCAAATCCCACCATCAGGAAATCACCCCATGGGGTTGGCAGTTTGGCTTCTGCCACACGTTTAAGCTGCATGTATTTCTCCAGATTACGCTGGCACTCGCCGTGCCGTCGCCTATTGGCATCCTGTATTGCGCTATTTTGCCATAAGCCGACGGTGTTCGCCTAATTGCGACAGCGCTTTCATATTTGGAATGGCACAAAATTGTCAATTTTTCCGACGCGCACTTTTTTCGGTTATGATTGTGAGACTTATCGACGAAAGGAGAGGCAATGCTTTCTATCGCAAAGCGAACCACCGTGGGTGCGGCACTGTTGCTGATCATGCCGGTGTCCGTGTGGATGTCAGGCTGGAGTTGGCAGCCTGGGCACAATGTCTGGTGGTTAAAATCCTTATTCTGGGTAACGGAAACGGTGACCCAACCCTGGGGGATTATTACGCATGTCTCCCTGTGCGCGTGGTTTCTGTGGTGTCTGCGATTTCGTCTGAAAGCCGCGATAATGCTATTTGCGATCCTTGCCGGGGCAATTTTGCTCGGCCAGGGGGTAAAGTCATGGGTAAAAGAAAGGGTACAGGAGCCACGACCGTTTGTGGTTTGGCTGGAAAAAACGCACCATGTTCCTGTTGATGAGTTCTACACTTTAAAACGTAAAGAACGCGGACATTTAGTCAAAGAACAATTATCTGGGCAGCAGGATATCCCGGCCTTTTTACGCAAGCATTGGCAAAAAGAAACGGGTTTCGCATTTCCCTCCGGGCATACGATGTTTGCTGCAAGCTGGGCTTTACTGGCAGTGGGGTTGTTATGGCCGCGCAGACGCACGCTGACAATTGTTTTCTTGTTGATCTGGGCGGCAGGTGTGATGGGCAGTCGTTTGCTGCTGGGAATGCACTGGCCGCGTGATTTAGTTGTGGCTACGTTGATATCGTGGCTGTTGGTTACGCTGGCGACATGGCTTGCGCAGCGGGTATGCGGGCCATTAACGCCGCCGATGCAGGAACAACAAGAAATCGCGCAGCGTGAACAAGAAAGCTGACCGCGATTGATTTTTCGCGTTTTGCCCTTAAATCATAAAGAGGAAGTCGCTTTTCCGTTTCGCACTCGTCGTGAAAATGGTAATTTAAAGGGCTCAACGCGGTAAGTTGTACACGATTTATTCGCTCAAACCACATAACGGGAAGTAATGTGAAATATTTACTCATTTTCTTACTGGTGTTGGCGATTTTTGTTATTTCGGTGACATTAGGTGCGCAAAACGATCAACAGGTAACGTTTAACTACCTGCTGGCTCAGGGGGAGTATCGTATATCCACGCTGCTCGCCGTGTTGTTTGCTGCAGGATTTGCAATTGGTTGGTTAATTTGCGGCCTTTTCTGGCTGAAGGTTCGCGTTTCCCTTGTGCGTGCCGAACGTAAAATCAAACGACTGGAAAACCAGCTTGCGCCTGCGACCGACGTTGCGGTATCTGCCGATTCGTCGGTTGTGAAGGAATAATTATTTATGCTGGAGTTGTTATTTCTGCTTTTACCTGTAGCCGCTGCCTATGGGTGGTATATGGGTCGCAGAAGTGCGCAACAAACAAAACAGGACGAAGCTAACCGTTTGTCGCGTGACTATGTCGCCGGGGTTAACTTCCTCCTGAGCAACCAACAAGATAAAGCGGTGGATCTGTTCCTCGATATGTTGAAAGAGGATACCGGCACCGTTGAGGCTCATCTCACCCTCGGAAACCTGTTCCGCTCGCGCGGTGAAGTCGATCGCGCGATCCGTATACATCAAACTCTCATGGAAAGTGCGTCGCTGACCTACGAACAGCGTTTGCTGGCAGTTCAGCAACTGGGACGTGACTACATGGCTGCGGGTGTGTATGACCGAGCGGAAGACATGTTTAATCAGCTTACAGATGAGACTGATTTCCGCGTGGGGGCGTTGCAGCAACTCTTGCAGATCTATCAGGCAACCAGTGAGTGGCAAAAGGCCATTGATGTAGCGGAACGCCTGGTCAAGCTCGGCAAAGATAAACAGCGTATCGAAATCGCTCACTTTTACTGCGAACTGGCCCTCCAGCAACTGGGCAGCGACGACATGGATCGTGCCATGACGTTGCTGAAAAAAGGCGCAGCCGCAGATAAAAACAGTGCGCGGGTTTCCATTATGATGGGACGCGTGTACATGATGAAAGGCGATTACGCGAAGGCGGTCGAAAGCCTGCAGCGCGTTATCTCCCAGGACAAAGAGCTGGTCAGTGAAACGCTGGAAATGCTGCAGAGTTGCTATCAGCAACTCGGTAAGAACGATGAGTGGGCAGAATTTTTACGCCGTGCCGTTGAGGAAAATACAGGTGCAGCCGCTGAGTTAATGCTGGCTGATATCCTTGAGGCGCGTGAGGGCAGCGATACCGCCCAAGTCTATATCACCCGTCAGTTGCAGCGTCATCCCACGATGCGCGTCTTCCATAAGCTGATGGACTATCACCTCAATGAAGCAGAAGAAGGGCGCGCCAAAGAGAGCCTGATGGTGCTGCGGGACATGGTCGGCGAGCAGGTGCGTAGCAAACCGCGCTACCGTTGCCAGAAATGCGGTTTTACCGCTTATACGCTGTACTGGCATTGCCCGTCCTGTCGTTCATGGTCAACTATTAAGCCAATTCGCGGTCTAGACGGTCTGTAATTAAAAAAACACCGATCTTAGTTACAACATCCTTATGATTTATTATTACTCCCGTACCTGAACCTCCGAGCCGCATCGCCTGACAGAAATGTAATCGAATCTGTTAATTTTCTATGACCACAGGTAGAATGCACGCCGTTTACCCATTTTGTGCCGCAAGGTGCCCATCTTCAAGAAGGTCTGGTCATGACGTTTACTGCTTCATCTTCTTCCCGTGCTGTTACTGATTCTCCTGTCGTTGTCGCTCTGGATTACAATAATCGCGATAAAGCGTTAGCTTTTGTCGACAGAATTGATCCCCGTGATTGCCGTTTGAAAGTGGGCAAAGAGATGTTCACGCTTTTCGGACCTCAACTGGTTCGCGACCTGCAACAGCGTGGGTTCGACGTATTTCTGGATCTGAAATTCCACGATATTCCCAATACCACTGCACATGCCGTTGCGGCGGCAGCAGATCTTGGCGTGTGGATGGTTAACGTTCATGCTTCTGGTGGGGCACGCATGATGACTGCGGCCCGTGAAGCCTTAGTGCCATTTGGCAAAGATGCACCACTGTTAATTGCCGTGACCGTTCTGACCAGTATGGAAGCCAGCGACCTTGCCGAACTTGGCGTGACGTTGTCACCAATGGAACATGCGGAAAGGCTGGCGCGGTTGACGCAAAAATGCGGGCTGGACGGTGTCGTCTGCTCGGCACAGGAAGCGGTACGATTCAAGCAAGAATTAGGTCAGGCCTTTAAGCTGGTGACACCAGGTATTCGTCCTGAAGGCAGTGAAGCTGGCGATCAGCGCCGCATTATGACGCCACAGCAGGCGTTGTCAGCGGGTGTGGATTATATGGTGATTGGTCGTCCGGTCACGCAGTCGGCGGATCCGGCTTTGACGCTGAAGACGATCAATGCCTCACTGAACGAGGTGCGTAAATGAATGACGACAATTCTCGCCTGGTTTACTCCACTGAGTCTGGGCGTATTGATGAACCTAAAGTGGCACCAGAGCGCCCGAAGGGGGATGGTATTGTGCGTATTCAGCGCCAGACCAGTGGTCGAAAAGGCAAGGGTGTTTGCCTGATTACCGGTATTGACCTGGACGATACCGAATTGACCAAATTAGCTGCCGAGTTGAAGAAAAAATGTGGTTGCGGTGGCGCGGTGAAAGAGGGTGTAATTGAAATACAGGGCGACAAACGCGACCTGATTAAATCGCTGCTGGAAGCCAAAGGAATGAAAGTCAAACTGGCAGGCGGTTAATAAAAAAAGCCACGAAATAATTCGTGGCTTTATTATTAACAATGTAAATAGTACGATTGCGAAAAAGTAAACGTATTATTATATCGAGCTGGTCAACCGTAGATTATTTACCCACCTGGTGGCCGATAATACCACCTACTGCAGCACCACCCAGCGTTCCTAGTGTGCTGCCGTCCGTCAGGACAGCACCACCAATGGCACCTGCACCCGCGCCAATTGCGGTATTACGGTCTCGTTTAGACCAGTTAGAGCAGGCACTCAGAGACATTGCCAGAGTAATCGCCAGAATGGCAGCGGTCATTTTTTTGCTCGTTACTAACATAATACTTTCTCCTGAATGATTGATTCACGGAATCCAGCCTCTTTAAGGATAGTGTTAAATTAAGACCATAAAGGTATTTCCGTGAAACCGTTTAGCACAGGACATTACAATCAATCACCTGTTGATGATTATTTGTTCCTGTTATATCGCTGTTATTAATTTTACGACATTGTCCTGCTAACGACAGGTAAAAAGTCTTAATTGAACTGTCAGATAAGTCTCAGAGAGAAGATGATTTGCCAGCAGGCAAACCATCAGGTGAATTATTATGCGTGGGTATCGATGATGTTAACGGTTAATCCCGAGTGCTCCAGCTGCATTTGAACACTGGCACTGAGTTTTGCGTCAGTCACTACACGACTGAATCGCTCTAACGGACCCAGCGTGTAAGGGTGAATAGCATCAAATTTCGAACTGTCGGTGAGCACAATCACCTCTGCGCCTTTTTCCAGTACCGCATTGACCACGTCAGAGCGCATCATATCGCGACCAGTGAAGCCGGTTTCAGGCTGCCAACCATCAATACCAATAAAGGCCTTACTAAAGTGAACCTGTTGGATAAACTGGCGCGTTAGCGGCCCAACCATGCTTTCACTTTTTTTCTGATAGATGCCGCCGAGAAGGATCACTTCGCAAGGGGTTTCTTTGAGCAGATGAGCGATATAACTGCTGACCGTAATGATAGTGACGTCTTTTTGCTCCGCCAGCGTCCTGGCCAGCAGTGCATTACTGCTACCGTTTTCAATAAATACAGATTCACCTGGATTAACCAGCGAGGCGGCAAATTCGGCCAGTTCACGTTTCAGGGTGAAATTGGTCATCATGCGCGTTTCTACATCGTCGCTGTTCAGTGAAACCGCGAAGCCGTGCGCACGGCGTAAATAACTCTGTTTTTCCAGCGTGTTCAGATCCTGTCGAATCGTCACTTCTGAGACACCGGTGATTTTGGCAAGCTCAGCTACGCTTATCTGGCCTTTATCGGTCACCATCTGCAAAATAGATTGTTGTCGGGAATTCATAGTATTAATTTCTATAGCGATATCGTATCGGAAATTAAACGGAGGCTGCGTTATCAGCAATCTGATGTCAGCAACCATATCAATAGGTCAAAGCCGTCAGATCTCCCACGGAGCTTTGTGTTTTTTTGACAAAGACGCTGCCTCTTCGTTGACCGTGTTTAACAGTTCTGCCTTAAGAATCTCGAGGTTGTGGATGGCTGAGTGGGTGTCGCCAGCGACAAGGATATCCAGCACGGTATCAATGCGTTCGGCCAGTCGTTGTGCGTTGATATCAGACATTGTCATCATCCTGGTGTCAAAAAAGTTTGAATTTCATGATGCAGAATTTCATGGCAAAAGAGAAGGGAAAAATAGTATTAACCCGCACGATAGGAAAATATTATATATTCCGTGATTACAGACAGATACGATAGTCATCAAATGTCCATTTTTAGCTATTTCACCACAACTATTCCTGCAACGTCAGCGCATTTTTTTATTCAGATGCCGCTTGTACCAGCGTTCAAACGCAGCGGCCGGCATCGGCTTGGCAAACAAGAATCCTTGACGCTCATTGACACCATTCTTGGTCAGGAAGGCATCCTCTTTCGCGCTTTCAACACCTTCAGCGATTACCTGCAGGTTTAACGCCTGTGCCACCGCAACAATGGCGCGAACCAGCGACTGCGAAATAGATTGTTTGTGGATGTCCCGGACGAAGGTCTGATCCAGTTTAATCGCATCAAGTGGGAAGCGGGCGAGCTGAGAAAGCGATGAGTATCCTGTGCCAAAGTCATCCAAGTGGATCTGGGCACCAAGCTGACTAAACTGCTGAATAACGGACAGCGCCAGCTGTTCATTCTCAATCAAACTGCTTTCCGTTAACTCGACGTCGATTGGGCAATATTCAAAATTCAGATCGTGCAGAACCTGTTTCAAGTCGGTGAATAGCGTTTGATCGGCCAGTTGACGCGCCGAAACGTTCACCGCCACGCGCAGATTAATCCCCTTGTCGCGCCACTTCGCCACCTGGCGTACAACGTCCAGAATCACCCATCGCCCCAGCGGGACGATAAGCCCTGACTCTTCGGCGTAAGAGATAAACTCCAGCGGCGGGATTAACCCACGCTCCGGCGACTGCCAACGAACCAGCGCCTCCAGGCTACGGACTTCACCACGCCAGGTTATTTTAGGCTGGTAGTGGATCAGCAGTTGATCGTTTTCCAGCGCCTTTCGCAGGTTGGTATCCAGCCAAAGATATTCGAACACTCGCTGGTTCATTTCAGGGGAGAATACGCAAAATTGTCCGCGTCCGCCTTCTTTGGCGGTATACATGGCGGTATCCGCATTGCGAATCACGTTTTCGCTGTCATTTCCATGCTGGGGTGCCAGGGAAATGCCGATAGAACAGCCGGTATATACTTCAATCAGGCCGATACGAAACGGTAGACGCAGACGGGTCAGAATGCGCGAGGCCGTAGCCTCCAGCGCGCTCTGGGAGGTTTGCGTGGCGAGGACAATGAACTCATCACCGCCGAAGCGGGCCAGTAGCTGCTCACCCTCGAGGCAACTGAGTATAGCCAGCGAAACGCTTTGTAATAGCTGATCGCCAAACATATGCCCGTAGGCATCGTTCACCTTTTTGAAGTTATCGAGGTCGAGATAAATAATACCTACCTGCGTGTCGCCTGCGTTCTCAATCGCCTCGCTAATCAACTCATGAATGGCATTACGGTTGGGCAACCCGGTGATGGAGTCGGTGTTCGCCAGCACGCGCAGGCGCTCCTGGGCACGTCGTTCTTCAGTAATATCGGTACCGGAACAGATTAGGAAAATTTCGTTCTTACCGCTGCCGTTATGCACGAATTTATTGCGAAACAGGAACAGGCGCTGACCCTTACAGGTCTTCACCCAGCGTTCGACTTCATACGAGTTGCCTTCGCGGAAAAAAACGTCAATGTTGCGTCTTGATGCCGCTGCTTCACGTCGGCTCATAAACAGTGTGAAGACGCTTTGCCCGATGACTTCACGTTCTCTTAGCCCGGTGTACTCTTCGCACAGACGATTAAACCGCTGAATGTTTCCCTGCCGGTCAAGAATCACGATAACGGAATTGGCCTCCGATACGACCTGTTCGGCAAACGATAATCCTTGTGCCAGATCGCGTGCGACAGAAGGCGTGTCGTCCCAGGCGGATGCGCTGCCAGCCCATTCTCGTTTATTAATTCTCCTCCCGACCAAGTGCACGGGAATATCATCCGTGTCTATAGGGAGAGTCATCAACAAGCTTGAGGTAATCACCGTCATTTCCCGAATGCGGTCGGCTTGTTCAGGCGATAATTCGATGGTTTGGTCTGATTTGGCTGCTTCGTCAATAGAGAAATGCAGGATGTTACAATCCTCTGACAAACGCCAGTAGGGGTTGTGAGTGCCCACGTAGCTATACAACGTAACCAACTCCCGAACGTCTTTCATGATGTGTACTATCCCGTTTAAAGCGCATAGAGCCTCAAAAGTAAGAGTAGCCATGATTCATTCAGGGTGACTATGGCTGAACATATTGTTTTATTTATATATTTATGTTTAATCCAGATTCAGAAAAAAGCAAAGTTGCGGCACTGAAAATAGCAAAAAATAAATCGGACTGGATGAAGGAAGTGTAGTGGGTGGCGGCGTTTCAGGTGGAAAAAAAGAAAACGACCTTTCACAAAAAGAGAAAGGTCGTTGAGTCTGCTTGTGCTATGCGGCTGGGCGAGCGATTACGCTGCGGGTTTCCATCCGCACTTCGGCGATGGTTACATCAATCACATCAGTGACCTTGTAAACCACTTCGCCTTTGATCTGCACCGTACCACTCTCCTGGCTACAAACCAGTTCATCACGGACGGCGTGCAGGAATGGCGCAGGAATAAAGGCGACAGCGCCATTATCGACTAAACGCACGCGCATTCCACCGCGGCTGACGTCGATAATTTCGGCGGCAAAACGGGCGTCGGTACCGGCTTTGTCACTCAGGAAACGGGCGTACAGCCAGTCGCCAACGTCACGTTCTGCCATCCGGTTCAGGCGACGGCGCTCTGCCATCTGTACCGTGATATCGTCCTGTGGACGGGCAATGGTTTCGCCTTTAATCACGGCTTTCAGCAGGCGGTGGTTGATCATATCGCCATACTTACGGATAGGGGAGGTCCATGTGGCATAAGCCTCCAGACCCAGTCCGAAGTGCGGGCCTGGCTCGGTACTGATTTCAGCGTAGGACTGGAAACGGCGAATGCGGCTATCGAGGAAACCGGAAGGCTGAGCATCCAGTTCACGACGCAGCTTGCAGAAGCCTTCCAGCGTTAACACTTCTTCAGCATCAACGTGCATACCATGAGTTTTCAGCAGCGCGGCCAACGCTTCAGCATTCGCCGGGTCGAATCCCATGTGTACGTTATAAATCCCGAAGCCCAGCTTGTCGCGAAGAACGCGCGCGGCGCAGATGTTTGCCGCAATCATGGACTCTTCCACGATACGGTTAGCAATGCGGCGAGGCTCAGCAACGATATCCAGCACTTCACCTTTTTCACCCAATACAAAACGATAATCCGGGCGATCTTTAAACACCAGTGCATGGTTATGACGCCACTCGCCACGACTCAGGCAGATACGTTGCAGCAGACGGATTTGCTCGGCAATGGCGTCGTTTTCGGGCTGCCAGCCATTATTACCTTCCAGCCAGTCAGACACGTTGTCATAGGCCAGTTTCGCTTTGGATTTGATGGTCGCCGTGAAGAAGGTGATGTCATCATCAATAGCACCGTCAGCTGTAATGGTCATGCGACAGGCCAGCACCGGACGCACTTCGTTAGCACGCAGTGAGCACAGGTCATCCGACAGTTCACGCGGCAACATCGGGATATTGAAGCCCGGTAGATAGTTGGTGAACGCGCGAATTTTCGCGGCGTTATCCAACTTGCTGCCTTCGGCAATCCAGGCGGTAGGATCGGCAATCGCGACGGTTAATTGCAGTTTGCCATCCGGCAGTTCTTCAGCGTACAGCGCATCGTCCATGTCTTCAGTGCTGGCACTGTCAATAGTGACGAAATTGAGTGCGGTGAGATCCTGACGCTCCAGGCCTTCATCCAGCATCTCGGTGGCTACGCCGTCCGGAGCTTCTTTTTCGAGGTTATGGCGTGCCAACGTGACCCACCATGGGACGAAATGATCGTCTGCAAAGGTGATGAACTGGGTTAATTCAGCGTAGAAGGTGCGGTCGCCTTTAAGCGGATGGCGACGCATTTCCGCGACGGCCCAGTCACCTTCTTTAAATTCGTGTTCCACGCCGCGAGCGGCACGACAGGGGATAGCGTCTTTCAGTAACGGGTGATCTGGCACAATGGACAGACGATCGTTCTTGCCCTGAACTTTACCCACGAAACGAGTCAGGAACGGTTCGACCAGCTCTTCCGGCTCGGCAGACTCGCGATCTTTTTCGCTATGGATCACCGCGACAATGCGGTCACCATGCATCACTTTTTTCATCTGCGGCGGTGGAATGAAATAGCTTTTTTGTGCATCGACTTCCAGGAAGCCAAAGCCTTTTTCCGTGGCTTTTACCACCCCTTCAGCACGCGGCGTCTGGGAATGTAGTTGCTGTTTAAGCTGCGCTAGCAGCGGGTTGTCCTGAAGCATAATTGTCTATTTTCGTGGCCAAAAGAGCGGCTGACAGTTTTACGCGAAACTGCCAGTCGCAGCAAGCGCTCTTTCAATGAGCGGAGCGGTTAATGAGTCTCGCCCAGAGCGATTTTCAAGCGATTCAACCATCCGCACAATCCGCTCCAGACCAGTAAGTTAATAACCTGTTCCGATGAGACACCCTGTTCAAATAACGGGGTTAACAGTGCGGCGCTAAAACGGTCGGGCGCCCGGGTTAGCCATTGTACTGCTTGTAGAGTGATGCGCTCAACCGGATGTCGTTGCTCCCAACGCTGCAATTCGCGTTCATCCAGACGCAGTATCGTGATGATGTCGGTCAGTTGATGTGCAGCGCGAGCCTGTTCATTAAAGCAGGCGACGCTGCCGTTAATGCGTGATGTCAGCAGCGCGGCGAGAGAAAGTGCCCTCGATTGTGTATCTGTACATAGCGTACTGGTCAGCAATGACCGGAGTAAAGCCAGTACCGTCGGTGAATGTGCCAGCATGGGCGCAAGTGCGTGTAATTCCGGGATACGTCCATTTTGGTTATTGCTGTCTGGCAATGACTCGCGAGGAGGAATGATTTCAACCGGGAATACGGCCGCATGCCATTGGGCATCGGCATTACTAAATATCGATGCCTGCGCGTATTGCTGAATATCAAGGCCCGGTATTCGACGCACAGGGTGACCAAAATAAGCCTGAAGGATCGCCACGACTCGGGCCTGAAATCCGACAAAGCCGATTATCTGATTGATCAGGATGATATCGCAGGTCGTTAACCCAACGTCATCGAGATGCTGGCGATCACGTGCATTGATGACTGCCGGAGAGCTGGCAAGCTGGCGGGCATACTGGGTAATTTGCGCCAGCCGATGATTGCTCTCGCGGGAGGAATCCGGACCAGGAAGTGGAGTCAAACGTGCCGCGTAATGGTTACACAACCGCTGGATGCCGTAAACCTGAGCGACGGTTAAGGCGGTACTCATGCGTTCATAGGCGCTGAATGTATGCAACTGATTCAGCGCAACATCAGCAGGAAAGAGAAAGTGAGCAAGTTCACGGGCAGGTTCTAACCAGGACTGAAAGGGTAACAGCGCGACTTCGGGTATCGCCATGTCCAGCAAAAAACTGTCTTCGACGTTTGCCGCTTCTGGCACTAGCGGGAGAACATCTTGCGGATAGGTGCTGGACTGCGTTTCATGATACCAGTGGCTTTTGCCTTCAATTCGGCGTTGTTCCATGGGCGTTCCTTGGTCTAAAAAGTGGCGACCCGGATACGTCGTCATGCTCGTCCGCCGGATCGTTTGCGCTGCAATATCCTGACGTAAGCCGATGAGGGGATAAAAGATTGTTACGTGATAATAAATATCAGAAAGGTATATATGGCAGGGAGCGAAAGGTGGGGAGAGTGAAAATCATGGGCGACATAGCGCCGCCCATTGAGGAAGTCTGAAAGATTATTTCAGTTCCAGTTCGTTCATTGCCGCGATGCTGAAGCCACCGTCAACGTGAACGACTTCACCAGAGATACCGGCAGACAGGTCAGAGCACAGGAATGCTGCAGAGTTGCCCACATCTTCAATGGTCACGGTACGGCGAATCGGGGTAACCGCTTCGCAATGCGCCAGCATTTTACGGAAATCTTTGATACCGGAAGCTGCCAGAGTACGGATTGGACCGGCGGAGATCGCGTTGACACGCACACCTTCCGGACCCATCGCGTTAGCCATATAGCGAACGTTGGCTTCCAGAGAGGCTTTCGCCAGACCCATCACGTTATAGTTCGGGATAGCGCGCTCTGCGCCCAGATAGGACAGAGTCAGCAGTGCAGAGCCTGGGTTCAGCATTGTGCGGCAGGCTTTTGCCATCGCAACAAAGCTGTAGGCGCTGATGTCATGAGCGATTTTAA
Source organism: Citrobacter tructae (assembly GCF_004684345.1). Lineage (NCBI taxonomy): Bacteria > Pseudomonadati > Pseudomonadota > Gammaproteobacteria > Enterobacterales > Enterobacteriaceae > Citrobacter > Citrobacter tructae. Next base: position 1,130,036 of record NZ_CP038469.1, on the reverse strand, counting down.
AGCCTTCGCGGGTTACCGCATTCACATAGTCGCCATCCAGCTGGTCAGCCGGTGCGAAACCGATGGAGTGTACGAAACCGTCGAATTTCTCCCAGGTTTTGCCCAGCTCAGCGAACATGGTGTCGATGCTGGCGTCTTCAGCCACATCACACGGCAGGACGATGTTGGAACCCAGTTGAGCTGCAAATTCTTCCACGCGGCCTTTCAGTTTGTCGTTCTGGTAGGTGAACGCCAGTTCAGCCCCCTCGCGGTGCATCGCCTGAGCGATACCGTAGGCGATGGACAATTTACTGGCAAGACCGGTCACCAGAATGCGCTTACCGGAAAGAAAACCCATAGCTTTAATCCTTATAGTCATTACTTATTTTTTTAGCAATCAATGCGTTATGATTGCAATTTCAAGGTCACTCGAAATTGGTCTGAAATTATATCCCACTCTCTGCCCCTTGTGTCACGATCTTTCTCTGGCGCGCGCCTTATGGTTAACGGCGGCAAAGGAGATTTTGGGAGCCGTGGAATCGATATCAGTATCAGTGTCCTGTCACTATTCATTGCACGTGAGGAGTATATCACTCCCCCTAGGTTCTGCCTCATCCAACCAGACAGGAGAAGGGGTGAGGACAGAAAACACAAGGCCTCAGCAGCGTTAAATGGTATGATTTGGCTTTAGTTGATGTTTGCAAACATATCAATGTAAGAAGATTCTTAAAACAAAAAAATTGGCTATTTTCAGTATGTTATTATATATTGTTTTTATCGATCGATATTGAATCATTGATCGATATTATTGATTGATTGTAATTAAAAGTGCATTATCAGAATGTTATGATCAATTGGAGTGGTCTTATGCACTATCATTTCATCGCGGATCCGATGAGAGACACGACGGATAAGTTGCTGGGTGTTGAGCTGATCGCCCGGTTTACGTCAGAGTCGCTTCGCCCGTTGCATTCAGATGCCATCATCACAGCGTGGAGTAGCGAGCAAAAACGACATTTCATGCTCGAACAGATACAGTTAGTTGCCCGAAAGCGTGACTGGTTTGAGAAAAATAATCTTTTTTGTACGCTTAACCTGATTGATGAAATGGCGCTTTTCGCGATCGGTGACCCGGCTATTACCACTGCCTTGCATGCCATGCCGTTTATTGCGCTACAACTTTCAGAACGCGTCCTGTCGAATACCGCTTGCCTGAATAACCTGCTGATTAATTCTCTGAGTGACGGGCCCAATGCCTTGTGGCTGGGCAACCTTGGCTCCGGCAGCGCGGGGGCGGGGCCGCTGGTCAGCGGCAATTTTGATGTTGTGAAAATGGATCGCAGCTTCTTTTTGTCACAGCTCGAAAAACCGATGTTCCCGGTTCTTATCAAGAACATCAGGGAGTATTGTGACTGCGTGGTGGTCGATGGGGTTGAAGACGCACGGATTATTAATAACCTAAGCAAAACAGGTATCTGGGCGGTGCAGGGCAATATTTTCCCGCCGGTTGTGTTTAGCGAAATTGAAGCATTGATACCGGCAGACGTTTACCACTGACGCTATAAAAAGCCCTCCGTCAGAGGAGGGCGTCTATAACGTTAACGATCTTTCCGCCAGGCATCGGCGGTAAGCGTCTGACTTCATCCAATCAATGGATACAGAACTTCCAGTTATCTTTTATCCTGCTTTATATGATTAGTTTTAAAGATGGAAATCCCCTTCTGGCGGATAGAATCAATCCACAAATCTGCCATCCATGCACCAATCGCAAAATGCTGAATGGTACATTCACGCATAAGCCGATGTTCGTTGGCGATTGTTGTAGGCATCAACGCACTATCGTCAGTATTCAGGCATACAGATAGTGGACCGGAGCGTAAGCCATACTTGTTGAATTTATCACCAGGTTTTAACCATTCTGGATTGGGTGGGTTCCAACGAAACAGAGGATGTTCATGGTATTTTTCAAAGCGTCCGATATAAATGTTTGATGTGGGGCAGGCTTCAATGACAAGCCCAATTCGACTGTATTTCTCAATGAGATAGTCCTGGATGGCTTCATATAATCGAAGTTCACCCGGCGAAATAATGTCTTCATCATCGCAGGTATGCGCAACAAAACTTTCAGTATCACCCGGAAGACAATTTATAGAAATGATACGATTAACTGACGTATTTTTATCGCTATCTAAATAACGTTCCCATAACTTCTTTGCTGTAACTTTAGTTAAAGGGTTTTGACCTTCGCATGCAACAATGTTCCAGTCCGGAACCCATTCTTGTCGAGTGGCGATTTCAGTTTCAAGGAAAGAATAGTCAGGCCAGTTTCGGCGGAGTAACCATGCTCGGTACAAAAGATCGGGAGTATAAATATCTTCATGCAGCAATTGAGACCAATAGTGGATCTTATCCCTTAATTCATGCATCACTGGGATATGTTCAACGGTATGCTGCGAAAGTAAAACGGCCTGGTGATATGCCCAGACAAGATTATCGAGATGTTGTCCTGCGGTAATGTATGCACGACGTTGCCGTTTTGCCCAATCGTAAACATCTACCCCTAATGCTAATCCATGTCCTAATCGATCCCCTTCACTAAGCTGACAAAATTCGACAGCTTCATCCATTGAACGTAGCCCACATAAAAGGTGGCTGTAATCTTCTCCTGCATGAACGGTGATAAATGGTCTTGGTAATCTCACTGACCAGTGTTCCCCTGCTCGATACTTTGCGGCTCGTAATACGCGTAAAGCTGGAGCAAACACCTCAACAGGTACGTCGTTTTCATTACCAGCGACATCGTAACCACGAATCAATTTACGAACATCAAGCCTTTGTTCGGGATCTCCGAGGTTGGTATGGTAATCCGTTTCTTGAATCGTGACTGATGTGGAAAAGCTCTCTAGCGCGCGTACCTGCGCCAATAGTTCATTACGCAGTTTATCTAATCGACGATCATTACGTTGGTGCTTACCGTATCCCCGACGGAAATGCACAACGATATGAGCTTGCTCAGACATCGCTCGCTGATCATGTCGCATAAAAAAGTCAGTGAGTTTATGGTGGTAAATATTATTTTTATTGCCTAACACAAATGTGGGGCTTACTCGATACTCACGATTAATATTGATGCTATTGTCAAAATCAACAGTATCACTTTTACTATTATTTTTACTGGCACCAAGTCTGCCAACGTCAAAATAATCGACGAACTGACCCAAGCCGACAGCAGAAACAACCATGTAATTGCGTAAAATATTACAAACCCTGATCAAATTAATGAGAACTGACGGGTAGTTACTCGTTGAAGTATCCATCATTAACCCACAGCAGAATAATAACCAACGCTGATGACCAAAAGGTTGTGTTTGAGTGGCCGTTTGCAAGATTCTTTGTTGGGGCGTTGTCGGTTGTTGAGTGTAAGGCAGATCATGTAGCGACAAACCTTCACCATTGGATAGGTGAGCATAGTTTATCGAGGTTGAGGTGTTGAAAATGCTGCTGAGCAAACATGATGAATACTTTTTCATCCACAGAGGCAGATCGTTCTTTTCCAGTCTCTGGCTTTCAAAAAAGGTATATTCCTGGCGATAAGGCCATTTAACCTTTTTCTCGAGAGTATAATCGTTATCAATGAAACTCAGCATAGACATGGACGTATAGCCATGTCCATTGAAATGAACATGGTTATCGGCGTAAGCAATTCCATTGGGTTCGCCGGGGAAAGCAAAGGGGCATTGATTTTCCGTCAGCAGTATCACAATATCTTGTTCTGATAATATCTTCTGATCATGCAATTGCGTATAGGCTTTAACAATGATCCATGCGGGATCAATCACCGAGCAAAGCATCGACCACGCTTCTAAACGTTCGCGGCGAACCTCAAAACAATTGCCACGCCAGACTAAGAAATCATCCGCTAATCTGGCAATGAGTTTGAGATAGTCGCCATCTGCACAGGGTATCTGCCAAAAGTGCATATTGTTCTGAATATCTTCTTTACGAAGACGTCCGCCGAAGTAGAACTGGTAGTCCAGCGCAGCTTGAGAAACAATTTTTCCCTCTGTATCTGTAGGACTTCTTGTTACGTCCTCTTCGCCGCGGTGGCGCATGAGCTGGTGATAAAACACCCGGTCAGATGCTAACAATACGGAAGGTATCAGCCAGTGAGGATCTTGATTATACATGATTTAGCTAATGACCTCTTCTCCAACACCCTGGGTAAGACCACGATAGAACCATGAAACTTGATTATTTTCCTTAAGCTGCGACTGCATTACGCGTGAGGAAAGCATGCATTTAAGAATATTATGGGCAATTTCGGTATTACTACTCGCCCACAGTTTAACTTCCTGTGTTTTGATTGTAGTATTGCCCGTCTGTTTATAGTAAAAATCGCGAATATCAGTAAACGTCATTTTTGAAAAGTAGTTTTCATTAAAGAGATCCGCCGCGTTGTTATCACCAATAGGATAACATTCCGGAAGGGCGATATTGAATATGGGATGGCACCACATAGCAATAACAAGTTCAGCATGTTCACTTTCATTGATTGCTTTAAGATTTAGAATGTTATCATCATCAACAGTCAAATCGACAACACCACTGAGATTGCGTGATAAAGTACGATCGTATTTAGTGAATTCAGTGTAATCTCTGACTATTGATGCTCTGGCACCGGTCGCTACGTTAGTATTAACAACGAGGCCATCTTTAGTGAATGTTAATAACGCATTGATAAATATATACTCAAAGCGCCGCGCCAGATCGGAGAGAAGTTCTTCCCGTGATTTTTTCTTATCTATCAAATTCATTCTAAGCACGGACAGTTGGGAGAACACCTTATTAAAAATAACGCTGAGCAGCGGTATCAGGTTTTTACCTTTAAGTTCTGCTATTTTTTTGTTTTCACACCAGTTATGAATTTTTTCTATTAACTCATTGATATGGCTGGAGTAGTCGACAGGGTTATCGGGTCGATTAAGACCATCATCACTTTCTTCTATTTCCCGGGTGTGATTCATCGCGAAAATTGAATAGAAGGGGGCGCGTAAGAAAATATCCTGAAAAATGGCTGTAAATTTATCTTTTTGATAAAAAGATTCTGGTAAATTTCCGGTTACAGCCAGTAAAGACCATCCAATAATTTCAAAGGCACGACTAAAAAAGATATGATGTCGTCGATTTAGTTGCCGGCTATAGTAATCATGGTGCGTATAGAGTGCCAGCAGCAGAGGATTCCCATTTTTAGCCTCTGCCACGGGTTTACTAATAAACATTGGTTCCATGATAAATTCTAAGGCAGGCATGCTACGTAAAATATCTGAACTATTTGTTACTGAGTTTAGGATGCTTTGGTTAGTGTCATGGGCTTTCATGTCCATAACGGTATTGTATTGCTGACTAATAAACTCTTTCCTTGCCCAATTGTATCGATTCATTTGTAAGATTGGGTTAAATGCGTTCAATTGGCTAAAATTCAGTTGTGCCACCTGTTGTGCTACTTGAATATTCAGATATGTTTCCATGTTAGTTAGGGCAACACCATCGTGGTGTGTTTCAGCCCAGTATGCATATTTCTGCCAGATATCAGGCGAGGTATGCTGCGATTCCTGTAACAACGAAGGTGGTAAGCTTCTAATCAGTTGGGTGACTTCTCTGGCGCTAATCGGGTGAGCCCAATCAGTACTGCGTTCCTGCCCATTGCATAAAGTATAGAAGGTACTTTTCAATAGTTCTTCATATTGCGGGAACGTCAAGTTGGATATTTTTGTGGTATTTTTTATTCCTGAGTTTTTATAGCGAATTTCCAGTTTTGGCAATATTTGTTCAATGGGTTGCAAAGGCAGGCGGGTATGATTTGGGAAGACTTTTGTCAGATAGGCATTAGATAAACTCTCTGCCATATAACCGACGCCGAATCTATTATTAGGAACATTAGAAAATGCTTTTTGCGTAATGTGACGATAGAGTTCATCGTCGCCGCTGACTAATGGGAGGATTAGCGGACAGGAGAGTAAACAACGGATATCATCCAGCACGGCAAAACCATTATCAATTTTCATGTCAACATCATCAATGGGTAATACTAACGCATCACAACCCATCAGGTTTACAGCAGCAATCAAGAAACGATGAAAATCACGTTCGAGATGAATACCGGAACGGTACTTTTGAATTCTATCAATACCCCGTAGCTCATCTATTTCTTGTGGTTTTCCTAATGCACCGGCTAATGTTCGTAAAGCCTGGAAAAAAGTCTCTTTTATCGTCTGGCTAATCTCAGGCTGGTTCAGTGTACCTTCAACGGAAGCATAAATAGAGGCAATAATGACTTCGGAGAAGCGGTCATCAATGTTTAATAATGTTGGGTCGATGACATCGATAAAGTGTAAGTCGGGTAATTGTGAAGATTTTGCGGTGTAATTTTCCCATGCGGCGCTGGCATTGCGTAAGAAGACGGTTTTTCCCGCTCCCCGAGCACCATGGATAAAAATGGCATGATGGTAACTGGTGAGTCGGGCTGTTTTGGAGTTTTGTAAATCATTTTTATATTGTCGAGCCTCCAGCCCCATACGAGCCAGGTTCTCAAGCATTTTTTTATTCGCCTGCTGTTGCCACAGGTTATTTTTCTCGCCTTTGGCTCCATCGCCACAAAAATCATCACGGTATTCAGGTAAATCTAGATCGAGTATTATCTCACTGGCCATAAATCCCTCATGAAATTAAATCCCAAAGCATGCCGCTGTGGTTATCTAAAAGTATGCTGGAGGTGGCCAGGTATAACTAAAAACTGAATGGCGCATGCTTAACTAAGAAATAAATTATGTCCAGTTAAGGCCGTCTACACCTCCGTATGATTAGGCAATACTAACATAGGTATTTTATCTAACCTACTGTTTCAGAATAGTAAAATTAACCAGTCAGGAGGTAACGCCCCTTCAGGCTGCAGGAAACATAAGTTTCCTATGCCAAAGGAGGATGCCAGTTAACGATCTTTCCGCCAGGCGTCGGCGGTAAGCGCCTCACCGAAATGCCCGGCTATCAGGCGGCGTGTCAGCTCATGCAGCGGAGAGGCCAGCACATCCGCCGTACTGCCGCGTTCGACGACTTCCCCTTGGTGCATCACTAACACCTGATCGCTGATGTGTTTCATCATCCCGATATGCTGAGTCACATAGATATAAGAAATACCCTGCTTTTCCTGTAGCTCCAGCATCAGGTTAATCAACTGCGAACGCATCGACATATCAAGAGAGGCCAGCGCTTCGTCCGCGATAATGACTTTGGGGCGCAAAATGAGGGCACGAGCCAGCCCCAGGCGCTGTTTTTGTCCCGGTGCCAGCATATGCGGGTAGTAGCTGACGTGATCGGGTAGCAGACCGACCATACGCATGGTTTCAACGATCTGCTTGCGGCGTTGCTCCGGCTCCAGGTCAGTATTCAGACGCAGTGGGAAATCGAGGATCTGCGAAATACGCTGACGCGGATTCAGCGACGTTGACGGATCCTGGAAAATCATACGAATGCATTGGCTGCGAAAGGAATAATCGCCGTATTTTAGTGGATGATCGTCAATCAGCAGTTCACCGCTGGTGGGTTCCACCATCCCGGCCAGCATTTTCGCCAGCGTCGATTTACCAGAACCGTTTTCGCCAATGACGGCGAGCGTCTGGCGCTCGCGCAGGGTAAAGCTCAGAGGCTTGACCGCTTCTACGGTCTGACGGCGGAATAACCCCGTCCGGTAGCGAAAAGTTTTGCTCAGGTTACGTACTTCGAGCAGTGTTTCTACCATCTCACTCTCTCTCCATGTTCAGCGGAAAATGACAGGCATAGAGATGATTCTTTGCTCCGGTCAGTCGTGGGGTTTCAATGCACTCACGTTGTGCGTAAGGGCAGCGTGGTCCCAGGCGGCATCCAATGGGTAACTGTTCCAACAATGGAATCGCGCCAGGCATCGTATTCAGACGGCTTTTATGCGGCATCGGGCTACCAAAATCAGGAATAGCGCGGATCAACGCCTGCGTATAAGGATGGTGCGGAATAGTCACCAAATCTTTACTCAGCGCGGTTTCCACCGTTTGTCCGCAGTACATGACGTTGATTTTGTCCGCCCATTGGCTAAGCATTTGCAGGTCATGGCTGATCAACAAAATAGTGGTGTTGCTGTTTTGATTCAGCCGGGTCAGCAGACGGAAAATCTGCGCCTGGGTGGTGGGCTCCATCGCATTGGTCGGCTCATCGGCAATCAATAAACGCGGCTGGTTAGCCAGGGCGATGGCAATCATCACTTTCTGACACTCGCCGTCCGTCAGCTCATACGGGAAACTGCGCATCGCGTCTTTATGATCTTTTATTCCGACGCGGTGCAGCAGTTCAATCGCGCGACGTTTGCGCCAGCCAATGCGTTGCCACCAGCGTCCCTTATAGGTCCAGCTGGGAATGTTCTGCATCAGTTGTCGTCCAATACGTTCGGACGGGTCGAGACAGGACTGCGGCTCCTGAAAGATCATGGAAACGTTATGGCCGACCAGTTTGCGTCGCTCACGGGCAGAGAGGCGCAGCAGATCGATATCATCGAAGCGCATGCGGTCAGCGGTGACACGCCAGTTATCTTTCGCAACGCCGCAAATGGCCTTGGCGATGAGGCTTTTACCGGAACCAGACTCACCGACCAGCCCGCGGATCTCGCCTTCATTCAGGGTCATACTGACGCGATCAACGGCTTTCACCCAGTCGTCGCCTGTCCTGAACTCAATGGTCAGGTTACGAATATCCAGTAATGGCATTATTCCACCCCCGCAATAATTGCGCGGCGCACACCGTCACCTAACAGGTTAACCAGCAGGACGCTTATCATGATTGCCGCACCTGGCAGCATGACTGTCCACGGTGCCACGTAAATCAACTCCAGCGCGTCGCCGAGCATGGCTCCCCATTCCGGCGACGGCAGTTGCGCGCCGAGATCCAGAAAACCCAGTGCGGCAATATCCAGAATCGCCATCGACAGTGCGCGGGTAATTTCGGTGATCAGCCCGGCGGTAATATTAGGCAGAATCGCAAACCACAAAATGTTGAGCGTGGAAGCCCCATCCAGGCGGGCAGCGATGACATACTCTTTTTCCAGTTCGTCATGCACCATGCTGTAGACTGAACGCACCATACGCGGCAACAGCGCCAGCCAGACGGCAAACATCGCGTGCGTCAGATGGGGGCCAGCAAACGCTACCACAATAATCGCCAGCAGCAGCGACGGGATCGAGAGCAGGGTGTCGAGAATGTGGTTCAGCACCGCTGAGCGTAAACCGTGGGTAGCCCCGGCTAAAACCCCTAACACCAGACCGCACAGCGTGGCGGCGAGCGTGACGACAAATGCGCCACCGACGGTGGGGGCCGCACCGCTGAGCAGACGGCTTAAAACGTCGCGCCCCAGATCGTCGGTCCCGAGGAAGAATGATACCTCGCCATAGCGCGACCAGGACGGTGGGAGCAATTGGTAGCCCAGAAATTGCTGATCGATACCGTAGGGCGCGAACCAGCCTCCGAAAATACACAGTATGACCAGCCCTGCGCAGCCATACAGGCCGACCATCGCGGACGCATCGCCATAAAAATTGCGCCAGGCGGTACGCAGCGTGCCAGGCGGGCGCTTTTCGCTGTATACGCTATCGTAAGGCATACCATTCCTTATGTTTCAGAGGGTTAGCCATGGCACCCAAGATATCAGATATCACGTTAACGATAATCACCAGTGAGCCAATCACCATCACGCCGGCTGAAATTGCGGCGTAATCCTGCTGGCGAATGGCGTTGATCAACCAGCGACCAAGCCCAGGCCAGCTAAAGACCATCTCGGTGATCATTGCCAGCGTTAGCATGGTGGAAAACTGCAGGCCAAGACGTGGGATCACCGGCGGTAGGGCGTTGTGCAGTACGTGGCGACGTAAAATGGTTAACCGCGACAGACCGCGGGTGGCCGCCGCTTTTACGTAGTTTTGATCGAAGACTTCGATGGTGCTGATACGCATCAGGCGAATGACTTCCGTTGTTGGCGCGACGGAGAGCGTTAACACCGGGAGCACCATGTGGCGAATTGCGCTGATCAGCATTTCATCACGCCACGGCGAGTCAGAGATCCATGCGTCGATAATGGCAATACCGGTAACCGGTTTTACCTCATAGAGCAGGTCAAATCGACCGGATACCGGCAGCCAGCCGAGCGTCAACGAGAAAAACAGCGTCAGCAACAGCGCCAGCCAAAAGACCGGGATGGAAAACCCCATCAGGGCAAACGCACTGATGCACCGATCCGGCCATTTATTACGCGTGATCCCTGCCAGCATGCCAACGGGGATACCGACCATCAGGGCAAAGCCAAAGGCGAGAATGCACAGCTCCATTGTGGCGGGGAACACCTCTTTTAGCTGCTCTGAGATCAGCTGGCCGTTGATGCTGGATACACCGAAATCCCAGTGGATTAAGCCATTGAACCAGAATACCCAGGCATTCCACAGCGAAGCGCCTTGCAGAGGGGCATGGGGAGTAAAATAACTCAGACTGAACCCAATAAACGTCAGAAAAAACAGGGTGACCAGAAGGAGTAAAAACCGACGCAGGGTAAAGATAATCATGGTTTTTTCACCTCATCTTTCTTTTCCCTGTAAACCCCGGCAAAAGAGGCGTTACCAAACGGACTGAGCACCAGTCCTTTGATGTCATAGCGATAAGCCTGCAGGCGTAGCGATGAGGCCAGCGGCAGGATCGGTAACTCTTGCGCCAGGATCGTTTGCGCTTCGTCATAGGCATCAATGCGCGATGAGAGCTGTTGCGACGACAAAGCTTTGCGCAGAATGCTGTCAAACTCAGGATTGCACCAGTGGGCAAAGTTGGTTTGCGAGTTGATGGCGGCACAACTGAGCAGCGGTCGGAAAAAACTGTCAGGATCGTTACTGTCTGTCGCCCAACCGGACAACGTCAGATCATGGTTCATGTCCATTAATCTCGCCTCCTGAAAACGACCTTCCACCGGAATAATCTTCACATTCACGCCAACCTGAGCCATGTCTGCCTGAATAAGCTCAGCGGTTTTCAGCGGACTAGGGTTCCAGGCCTGGGAACTGGTTGGCACCCAAAGCTGTAACGTCAGGTTCTCCAGCCCCAGCGCCTTTAACTGTTCGCGGGATTTTGCCGGGTTGTATTCTGTAATTTTAGCTTCGTTGTCATAAGCCCACGAGGCGCGAGGCAAAATAGATGCGGCGGTTTCTGCTGTACCGTAATAGATGGACTGCATCAGACGCTGATTGTTAATCGCCAGCGCCAGCGCATGACGAACGGCCGGGTTGTTGAGTGGTGGTTTATTGGTATTGAAAGCCAGATAAGCAATGTTCATCCCTGGTCGCAGCGTCAGGCGTAAACGTGGGTCATCACGTAAGATGCTGAGCTGACTGGCAGCGGGCCAGGCCAGCACGTCGCATTCACCGGTGAGCAATTTCGATAAGCGTCCGGTACCACCAGAACCGAGATCAACAACCACCTGCGGCATTAAGGGTTTACCGCGCCAGAATGTGTCGTGACGTTGCAGGCGAACATATTGCCCGGCTCGATTTTCTGAAAGCTGGTACGGACCGGTACCGACTGGCTGCCTGTCCAGCAACTCCTGACGATCCTGTTTTGCCAGCTGCGCGGCATATTCTGCTGACATAACCGACGCGTAGTGCGTGGCCAGGTGCCACAGGAAAGACGCATCCGGTTGGGTCAGCCGAAATTCGACGGTGTTGTTGTCCAGCTTGCGTACGCTTTGTACGTTATCGGCGAACTGGAGGCTGTCAAAGTAGGGGAAACTGCTGCCGTTAACATTGTGCCACGGGTGCTGGCGGTCAAAGATTCGATCGAAGGTAAACACCACATCGTCTGCATTCAGCTTGCGGGTAGGGGTGAACCAGGCGGTCTTTTGAAAAGGAACGTCGCGACGCAGGTGGAAACGGTAGGTTGCGCCGTTATCCAGCACCTCCCAGCTTTCGGCCAGTTCCGGCACTAGGCGGTAGGTGTAAGGGTCCACATCAAGCAGACGGTCATAGAGCTGGGCAGCAAGCGTGTCGACGATCAATCCACTGCTTGCTTTTTGCGGGTTGAACGTATTGACCTGTCCGCTGACGCAATAGACAAAGCCACTGTCCCGAATATCGGCAAGCGTGGTCTGCTCGGGCGCGGCAGCAGCCTGACCACTCAGAAGTCCAGCCATCACGATCAGAGATGATAAAACCAGGCGCATAATTTTATGGAGTTATGTATAAAGGAGCTATCTTACTAATATTTAATGACATTTGCCATTACCGTTTGTGTTTGGTTGCATTATGGGGAAGCCGTATTGATAAGCGCGAATGGGGCATTGCGACCTGCTCAATATTTATACCTGCTATCCACTTTTGCTGTACCTTATTCACTATCTTAGCATTTTTACGCCCGGTCTGACCCGCAATAAACACGGGATTAGCCCCAGCGACTCACTTCCAGTGGGGCATACTTTCTTATTCGCTCATTTAACGCGCCTGGCGAGCATAAAGGTAGGCGGTTGCCCTGGACACGCCAAGATGCTGCGCCACCGTATCCATCGATTTTCGTACGTTCAGTAAACCTTCCTGACGTAATTGCTGAATCAGTTCCTTTCTGTCTGCTGTTTTCAGGGCTCGTGCCGTTGTCGCGCGTTTGGCGGCAAAGTCATCAATACGCTGGCGGATCACTTCATTACTGCCAGGATCGAGATGTTCGTTCACGGGGGACATTTCGGTTTCTGTAAAGCGAGCAAGCGCACTTTGCATACCGCGAAACAGCGTCATATCGACATTAAGGCATAGCGCTGCAACGTATTTACCTTCTTCATCTTTGATGCCGATAGAGGTGCTTTTTACCGGTCTGCCGTCGGCAAACTGATTGCTGTAGTTGGCAATGATATTTGGAAAGTCAGGTGATGCGATGCGTGCCAGCCCCAACTCTGTTGCCGGCTGACCGGGTTTACGTCCGGAAAGATTATTGTGTATCGATAAAATCGCATGTTCAGGATTCTTGAGGTCATGAACAACCACTTCACAAAAAGGGGCAAAGGTATCGCTCAGCCCCCTGGCGATAGTATCAATTTGGTTGAGCAGCGTGTTATCGTCGTTTTTTGGCATGCCAGTCTCCTGCGGTGATGCCTGTTGCCATTATTGCGCGCAGTTTACAGCGTCCTGACATCGTTTTTCCAGACGGGAATGAGTCGGCAGGAATCAGGTATCTGTACCGCAGATACCTGATTTGTCATCAAGCGAGGAATTCACTGTAGCGACTGATATCAACGTTCCCACCGCTAATAATAATGCCGATTTTCTTTCCGTGAAGTTCTGCTTTTCGCGCTCTTGCGGCAGCAAAACCAAGACAGCCAGTGGGCTCGACGACGATTTTCATGCGTTCAGCGAAAAATTTCATCGAGTTAACTAATTCAGCGTCTGAAACAGTCAGTATATCGTTTACATTTTTTTGGATCAGCGGAAACGTATAATGCCCAAGGTGTTGGGTCTGAGCACCATCTGCAATGGTTTTCGGCGTATCGATGTGAACGATGTTGCCGCTGCGAAACGACTGCTGGCCATCGTTACCGGCCTCTGGCTCTACGCCATAGATGATGCAGTCCGGAGACAGATGTCGTGCCGCTAGCGCGGAACCGGATAGCAGGCCTCCGCCTCCCAGGCAGACGAAAAGCACGTCTAACGGACCTACTTCCTCAATCAATTCTTTCGTCGCGGTGCCTTGACCTGCAATAACGTGTGGATGATCGTAAGGAGGGATCAGCGTCAGCCCTTGTTTTTCTGCCAGCTCCCGACCAATTTGTTCTCGATCTTCAGTGTAGCGGTCGTAAATCACAACGTTTCCGCCATATCCTTTCGTGGCGGCAACTTTGGCTGCCGGTGCATCATGCGGCATGATAATGGTCGCCGGAATGCCAAGCAATTTTGCGGACAGAGCGATGGCTTGTGCATGATTTCCTGAAGAAAATGTCACGACTCCGGCAGCGCGTTGTTGTGGTGTAAACTGGCGTAGCGCATTCATTGCTCCGCGAAACTTGAACGCGCCCATCCTCTGAAGGTTTTCGCACTTAAAGAAGACGTCAGCACCAAATTCTTCATTTAACGTTCGTGATGTCATTACCGGCGTCTGGTTAGCGTAACCTTTGATGCGCTCAGCCGCAGCGGCAATATCGTTATAATCAGGAAGTATTATTTCACTCATTTTTGCTCACCTGTATGCAGTTAAAAATCATGCATGTTGTGCTAACGCAACCGCTTCAATTTCTACGGCAAAGCCGTAATGAAGCTCTGATACGCCAGCGACAGCGCGGGCAGGGCGGAAATCACCGATCCACTCGCCATAGATTCGATTAAACGTTGGCCACTGGCTGATATCCGTCACGTAGACGCGCACTGACACCAGTTGCTGACGAGAAACGCCCGCACCAGCCAGACAAGCATCAACATTCTGTAGTGCCAGCTTGGTTTGATCTTCAAAAGACGCATCTGCTTTTTTTTCACCCTCAATGGTGACTGGCAACTGTCCTGAAATGAAGACGAATCCCCCGGCCGTCACACTATGCGAGTAATGGCCTGCAGGCGGGAAACTGTCGGTGGTCGAGTTCAGTGTAATGTTTGTGGGCATAAACGAATCTCCTGGCGTAATTGATAAGTCAATTTGTATAAAATAAGACTGTTTGTATTATTTTATACACCATTGTTTTACTTTCAGCCAGTACCCGTTTTCACCTCAGGTGATTGTTAAGTAAACATCCATCCAAACAGCACGGCCCGCCAGGTAAAAATGTTGCAGGCAACGGGCGTAAGTGTGGGCGAGTTGTGTCAGGGAAACGCTAGATATGATGCTTTTTGAGCAATGCGCGTAGCTGATGGTAGGTCAGCCCGAGCAATTCAGCCGCCTTTTTCTGATTAAACTTTGCCTGCTGCAGACTGGTTTGCAAAAATTCCTTTTCTTGCTGCTGCTGAAAATCGCGCAGATCCAGCGGTAATGTTACAGATGCCTGCCCGTTTTCCTGCGCCTGAGTTTGCTCGACGTGACGTTTAAAAGGGTCAATCACGACCTCATCCAACGGAAACTCGCTGGTGCCGTGGCGGTAAACGGAGCGCTCGACGACGTTTTTCAGTTCACGAATATTGCCTGGCCACCGGTAATGCAAAAGGGTCTCTCTGGCCTGTGCGCTAAAACCTGGAAACAGCGGTAAGCCGATCTCGCGGCACATCTGAATGGCAAAATGCTCGGCCATTAACATGATGTCGCTTTGGCGCTCCCGCAACGGTGGGAGTTGCACTACATCAAAAGCCAGTCTGTCGAGCAGATCCGCGCGAAACGTGCCTTCACTGACCATCTGGGGTAAATCGGCGTTGGTGGCGCAGACCAGACGCACGTTGACCTGCAACGGTTGGCTTCCGCCAACGCGTTCCAGTTCCCCATACTCGATCACGCGCAGCAACTTTTCCTGTACCAACATCGGGGCGGTTGCCAGTTCATCAAGAAACAGCGTCCCGCCATCGGCGCGTTCAAAGCGTCCTGGATGACGTTTTTGTGCGCCGGTAAAGGCGCCCGCTTCGTGACCGAACAGTTCTGAATCGAGTAAGTTTTCATTGAGCGCTGCGCAGTTCAGCGAAATAAATGGCCCCTGCCAGCGCGAGGAGAGGTAATGCAGACGGTTGGCGATCAACTCTTTGCCGGTACCTCGCTCACCGATCACCAGCACCGGCTTATCCAGCGGCGCCAGCTGAGAAACCTGCTCCAGCACCTCAATGAAACTGTTGGCTTCGCCGAGGAGATTGTCTTTGTATTCTGCCATGATGAAATTAACCATTTATTAGTGTTATTCACCAATGTACCCTAAATTTGATACCAGGTAAAATTAACAATTCTTTTTATAATCAATTAATTGAAAAGTTGGCATGTAATCTGCAACAACACAGCAGCAGGGCATCGCCCGATATCAGAACAGTAAGTGAGGATTACATTATGGGTATTTTTTCTCGTTTTGCCGACATCGTGAACGCCAACATTAATGCGTTGCTGGAAAAGGCCGAAGATCCGCAGAAACTGGTGCGGTTAATGATTCAGGAAATGGAAGATACGCTGGTTGAGGTGCGTTCCAACTCGGCACGCGCGCTGGCGGAAAAGAAACAGCTATCCCGCCGTATTGAACAGGCCACCGCACAACAGGTTGAGTGGCAGGAAAAAGCGGAGCTGGCGCTGCGCAAAGAGAAAGAAGATTTGGCGCGCTCTGCCTTAATTGAAAAGCAGAAGCTCACCGACCTGATTACCTCTCTGGAACATGAAGTGACGCTGGTTGATGACACGCTGTCACGCATGAAGAAAGAGATTGGTGAGCTGGAGAATAAACTCAGCGAAACCCGTGCTCGTCAGCAGGCGTTGACGCTGCGTCATCAGGCCGCCAGTTCTTCACGTGACGTTCGCCGTCAGCTGGACAGCGGTAAGCTGGATGAAGCAATGGCACGCTTTGAGTCTTTTGAGCGTCGTATCGACCATATGGAAGCCGAAGCTGAAAGCCATAATTTCGGTAAGCAAAAATCGCTGGATCAACAATTCGCCGACCTGAAAGCGGATGATGAAATCAGCGTGCAGTTGGCACAGTTGAAAGCCAAAATGCAGCAAGACAAGCAATAATAATATCTGGCGGCGCCCGAACGCGCCGCCGCTCATCACCTGTAAGGAGTACTCATGAGCGCGCTATTTCTGGCCATCCCGTTAACCATTTTTGTGCTGTTTGTTTTACCGATTTGGTTATGGCTGCATTACAGCAACCGTTCCAGTCGCGGCGAATTGTCGCAAAGCGAACAGCAGCGTTTAGTGGAACTGAACGCTGAAGCGCAGCGCATGCGTGAGCGTATTCAGACGCTGGAAGACATTCTGGATGCTGAACATCCTAACTGGAGGGACCGCTAATGGGTGGCGTTAACCTGAACAAAAAACTGTGGCGTATTCCGCAGCAAGGCATGGTGAAAGGCGTCTGTGCTGGCATCGCACAATATCTCGACGTCCCGGTGAAGCTGGTACGGATTCTGGTGGTACTGTCGATCTTCTTTGGTCTGGCCTTTTTCACTTTAGTTGCCTATATCGTTCTGACCTTTGTTCTGGACCCGATGCCGGACAATGTGGCAACGGGTGAACAGCAGCCGTCCAGCGGTGAACTGTTAGATGCCGTCGACCGCGAATTGGCGGCAAGTGAAAATCGTTTGCGTGAGATGGAGCGTTATGTGACGTCAGATACCTTCACATTGCGTAGCCGCTTTCGTCAATTGTGAGGATTGAGATGAACAATCGCTGGCAACGTGCCGGGCAGAGGGTTAAGCCGGGCTTTAAAATAGCAGGTAAGCTGGTGCTTCTTACCGCGCTTCGCTACGGCCCTGCGGGCGTGGCCGGGTGGGCGGTAAAATCCGTCGCCCGCCGTCCGCTGAAAATGTTGCTGGCGTTGGTACTGGAACCTTTGTTGAGTCGTGCGGTGGCAAAATTATCGAAACGCTATTCAGGTAATCAATCCTGATATCTGACACAACAAAAGCAAGCAACAATTAATCAACATTCCCTCGGTTAATTTGCGGCAGCTCACAAATACGATTTTTTGGCTGCCAAAATTCTTTTATAACCCCCCTCCAGAACACCTCCCCGGATTGACAGCTTATTTTCGGCAGAGTAGTCTCTTGCTTCATGGGACCGCTACCACGAGAAATTAAGGTGAATCACAAAATCCAAAAATGTTTGACTGAAGTCTATGGAGATACATTTACTCCGCTTCACTATGATGCGCTGATTTCGCGTTTAGAAAAGTCACAAAAATTAATTACAAAAGCACGTAAAACGCATTGGGATGAGAGCGATATCGTTCTGATTACCTATGCCGATCAATTTTATAGTACAGATAAAAAACCACTCCCAACGTTTAATCAGTTTTACAATGAATGGCTTAAGTCGACATTTTCACATGTCCATTTGTTACCGTTTTATCCGTGGTCATCGGATGATGGTTTTTCAGTGATTGATTACCATCGGGTTGCCGAAGAAACAGGGGACTGGAATGATATTAAGCAATTAGGTCAATCCAGCCGCTTGATGTTTGATTTTGTTTGTAATCATATGTCAGCAAAAAGTGGATGGTTTAATAATTATTTACAACAGGTAGACGGTTATGAAAATTTCTTTATTGCGATGGTACCGGACACGGACCTGAGCAATGTAACGCGTCCCCGTGCATTACCTTTACTCTCACCGTTTACGCTGAAAGATAATACGGTGCGTCATTTGTGGACGACGTTCAGCGACGACCAGATTGATCTCAACTACGAGAATCCGTTGGTTTTGCTGGCAATGGTCGACGTGCTGCTGAGCTATCTTGAACAGGGTGCAGACTACGTCCGCCTGGATGCCGTTGGCTTCATGTGGAAAGAGCCTGGCACCACCTGTATCCATCTGGAAAAAACGCATCAGTTAATTAAATTATTCCGTGCGATTGCTGACTGCGCTGCGCCGGGCACTGCCATCATCACCGAAACGAACGTTCCGCATAAGGATAACATTTCCTACTTTGGCAATGGACAGGATGAAGCACACATGGTGTACCAGTTCTCGCTGCCGCCGTTGGTGCTTCATGCCGTACAACGACAGGATACAACGGTGTTGTGCCAATGGGCGCAATCACTGATGTTGCCATCCCACGAGACCACCTGGTTTAATTTTCTGGCATCACATGACGGTATAGGGCTTAACCCACTGCGGGGCCTGTTACCCGAAGATGAAATCTTGCAGCTGGTCACGGAACTACAGCAGGAAGGTGCACTCGTTAACTGGAAAAATAACCCGGATGGCAGTCGCAGTCCGTACGAAATTAACGTGACATTTATGGATGCGCTAACACCGAGTAATAGCAGCGATGCTGAAAGAATTGCTCGTTTTGTTCTTGCGCACACCATTTTACTGAGTTTTCCGGGAGTGCCTGCAATTTATATTCAAAGTATCCTGGGGGCACGCAATGATTATAAAAACGTTGAGGAACTGGGATACAACCGGGCGATTAACCGTAAGAAATATCAGTTGCAGCAAATAGAAGAAGCGTTAGTCGATGAAAACAACTTGCGTCACACTATCTATCATGAATTATCCAGATTGATTGTGATTCGTCGTAATAATAAAGCATTTCATCCAGATAGCCTATTTGAAATAAACAGTATCACGCCGTCCGTGATGCAAATTAAACGCACAGCAGAGACGGGCGAAGAAATTATCGGTTTGTTTAACGTTAGTGGCCAACATCAAACCATCAAAGTTGATATTGAAAATGGATTTGATTTGATTGGTGCAATTAATGTTTCGGCTGGGGAATTAACACTGCACGCCTGGCAGGTTATGTGGGTTAAAAGATAAAAAGGAATATTTCATGCTTAAAGCAAAAATTGTGCTGTTATCAGCACTGGTGTCCTGCGCCTTGATTTCAGGGTGCAAAGATGATGATAAGTCCTCGGTCACGATTGAATTTATGCACTCCTCGGTAGAACAGGAGCGACAGGCGGTTATTGCGAAACTGATTGAGCGCTTTGAAAAAGAAAATCCAGGCATCAGCGTAAAACAGGTGCCTGTCGAAGAGGATGCCTATAACACCAAAGTGATCACCCTGGCGCGTAGCGGTTCGCTACCTGAAGTGATTGAAACCAGTCATGACTACGCCAAAGTCATGGATAAAGAGTCGCTGATTGATCGCAAAGCTGTCGATAAGGTGATCAACAACGTTGGAGAAGGGGCTTTTTATGATGGTGTGCTGCGAATTGTGCGCACCGAAGATGGTAAGGCGTGGACCGGGGTTCCGGTCAGTGCGTGGATTGGCGGGATCTGGTATCGCAAAGACGTGCTGGCAAAAGCCGGTCTGCAAGAGCCGACAAACTGGCAGCAGCTGGTAGATGTGGCACAAAAATTAAACGATCCCACCAACAAGAAATATGGTATTGCGCTGCCAACGGCGGAAAGCGTTTTGACCGAACAGTCATTCTCTCAGTTCGCGCTGTCTAACCAGGCCAACGTTTTTGATGGGCAAGGAAAGATAACGCTTGATACCCCTGAGATGACGCAAGCGCTGCAATATTACCGCCAGCTCGCAATGAACACGATGCCAGGCTCTAACGACATTATGGAAGTTAAAGATGCTTTCATGAACGGTACAGCGCCGATGGCTATTTATTCCACCTACATTCTGCCTGCAATTATTAAAGAGGGTGATCCCAAAAATATTGGCTTTGTTGTGCCGACGGAAAAAACATCCGCGGTATACGGCATGCTGACATCGCTCACTATTACTGCGGGTCAGAAAACGGAAGAGACAGAAGCGGCGGAAAAGTTTGTCACCTTTATGGAGCAGGCCGACAACATTGCTGATTGGGTCATGATGTCCCCCGGTGCGGCCTTACCGGTGAATAAAGCCGTGGTGAATACGGCGACTTGGAAAGAGAACGGTGTGATTAACGCGTTGGGTGAATTGCCTAATCAGTTGATCGCCGAATTGCCGAATATCCAGGTGTTTGGTGCTGTAGGTGATAAAAACTTTACCCGCATGGGCGATGTTACCGGCTCCGGCGTTGTTAGTACCATGGTGCATAACGTCACGGTAGGAAAAGCCGACCTTTCAACGACTATCAAGGCCAGCCAGATAAAACTGGATGACCTCGTTGAACAGCGCTGATGGGGAAATGGAAAGCCGTGATGAATAAGTTCTTTTCAGGCCGTTCTGATATGCCATTTGCCATGCTGCTGCTGGCACCCAGTTTGCTCTTGCTGGGAGGCTTAGTGGCGTGGCCGATGATTTCTAACATCGAAATCAGTTTTATGCGCCTGCCGCTCAACCCGCAAATTGAATCCACGTTTGTCGGTTTGAGCAACTACATCCGAATCCTGTCCGACCCCGGGTTCTGGCATTCGCTATGGATGACGGTCTGGTACACCGCGCTGGTGGTGGCGGGAAGTACGGCGCTGGGACTGGGTGTAGCGATGTTCTTTAACCGTGAGTTTCGCCTGCGCAAAACGGCGCGTTCACTGGTGATCCTCTCTTATGTGACACCTTCTATTTCGCTGGTGTTTGCCTGGAAATACATGTTCAACAACGGCTACGGCATTGTGAACTACCTCGGTGTCGATCTGCTGCATCTCTACGATCAGGCACCGCTGTGGTTCGATAATCCCGGTAGCAGTTTTGCCCTGGTCGTGTTGTTCGCCATCTGGCGCTACTTCCCGTATGCGTTTATCTCGTTTCTGGCCATTTTGCAGACGATCGATAAATCGCTGTACGAAGCCGCCGAAATGGATGGCGCGAACGCCTGGCAACGGTTTCGTATCGTCACGCTGCCCGCGATTATGCCGGTGCTGGCGACCGTGGTCACGCTACGTACCATCTGGATGTTCTATATGTTTGCCGACGTTTATCTGCTGACCACGAAAGTCGATATTCTCGGGGTGTATCTCTATAAAACAGCGTTTGCATTTAACGATTTAGGCAAAGCAGCAGCGATATCTGTGGTCCTTTTCGTCATCATTTTCGCTGTGATCCTGCTGACCAGAAAACGGGTGAACCTCAATGGCAATAAATAAGCGCACGCTTGGCCGCATTGGCTTTTACTGTGGATTAGCCGTCTTTTTGGTCATCACGCTATTTCCTTTCTTTGTGATGCTGATGACCTCATTCAAAAGCGCGAAAGAGGCGATTTCGTTACATCCCACGCTGCTACCACAGCAATGGACGTTGGAACATTACATCGACATCTTTAACCCGATGATCTTCCCGTTTGTTGATTACTTCCGTAACAGTCTGGTGGTGTCGGTAACCGCATCGGTGGTGGCCGTGTTTCTTGGCATCCTCGGCGCTTACGCCTTGTCGCGCTTGCGTTTTAAAGGACGTATGACCATCAACGCCAGCTTTTACACGGTGTACATGTTCTCCGGGATCTTGCTGGTGGTGCCGTTGTTCAAAATCATTACGGCACTCGGGATCTATGACACAGAAATGGCATTGATTATCACCATGGTCACCCAGACGCTGCCGACGGCCGTGTTCATGCTGAAGAGTTACTTCGACACGATCCCGGATGAAATTGAAGAAGCGGCGATGATGGATGGCTTAAATCGTCTGCAGATCATCTTCCGCATTACCGTGCCGTTGGCGATGTCCGGGCTGGTTTCGGTGTTTGTTTACTGCTTTATGGTGGCATGGAATGACTATCTTTTTGCGTCGATTTTCCTCTCCAGCGCCAGCAATTTCACCTTACCGGTTGGTCTGAATGCGCTGTTCAGCACGCCTGACTATATCTGGGGACGCATGATGGCCGCGTCGTTAGTGACAGCATTGCCGGTCGTCATTATGTATGCGCTTTCCGAACGTTTTATTAAGAGTGGTTTGACCGCAGGCGGCGTGAAAGGCTAAGCGGCCAGTTTAATTGAGGAGTTATAAATGAAAAAGTTAGTTGCCACTGAACCGCGTGTCGCGGCACTGGTGGAATATGAAGATCGCGCGGTTGCAGCCAACGAAGTGAAAATCCGCGTCCGCTTTGGCGCCCCAAAACATGGTACTGAAGTGGTCGATTTCCGTGCGGCCAGCCCGTTTATTGATGAAGATTTCAACGCCGAGTGGCAGATGTTTATGCCGCGCCCAGAAGGCGCGCCGCGTGGAATCGAATTCGGCAAATTCCAGCTTGGCAATATGGTTGTGGGTGATGTTATTGAATGCGGCAGCGATGTGACCGATTACGCTGTGGGTGATTCTGTCTGCGGTTACGGCCCGCTGTCTGAAACGGTAATCATCAACGCGGTTAACAACTACAAGCTGCGCAAAATGCCTGAAGGCAGTTCATGGAAAAACGCGGTCTGCTACGACCCGGCCCAGTTCGCCATGAGCGGCGTACGTGATGCCAATGTACGTGTTGGTGATTTTGTGGTCATCGTGGGGTTAGGGGCGATTGGTCAGATCGCGGTGCAGTTGGCGAAGAAAGCGGGGGCGTCGATTGTCATTGGCGTTGATCCGATAGCTCATCGCTGCGATATCGCTCTGCGTCATGGCGCAGACTTCTGCCTCAACCCGATTGGCACCGATGTTGGTAAAGAGATCAAGACGCTGACCGGTAAGCAGGGGGCGGATGTGATCATCGAAACCAGTGGCTATGCGGATGCCTTGCAATCGGCATTACGCGGTCTGGCCTATGGTGGGACCATTTCTTATGTCGCGTTTGCTAAGCCTTTCGCTGAAGGCTTCAACCTGGGCCGTGAAGCGCATTTCAACAATGCCAAAATTGTATTCTCCCGCGCGTGCAGTGAACCTAATCCAGATTATCCGCGCTGGAGTCGCAAGCGTATTGAGGAGACCTGCTGGGAACTGCTGATGAATGGTTACCTGAACTGTGAAGAGCTTATCGACCCGGTAGTCACTTTTGCGAGCAGCCCGGAAAGCTATATGGAGTATGTCGATCGCCATCCGGAAAAGAGCATCAAAATGGGCGTGACGTTTTAATTAAGGAATGCAAAAGATGAAAATTGGAACACAGAATCAGGCTTTTTTCCCGGAAAACATTCTTGAGAAATTCCGTTATATCAAAGAGATGGGATTTGACGGTTTTGAAATTGACGGCAAATTGCTGGTCAATAATCTTGAGGAAGTGAAAGCGGCAATCAAAGAAACGGGTCTGCCCGTGACCACCGCCTGCGGTGGCTACGACGGTTGGATCGGTGATTTTATTGAAGAGCGTCGTCTGAACGGTTTACAGCAGATCACCCGCATCCTGGAAGCGCTGGCGGAAGTGGGCGGTAAAGGCATTATTGTTCCGGCTGCATGGGGCATGTTTACCTTTCGCTTACCGCCAATGACTTCGCCGCGTAGCCTGGAAGGCGATCGCAAAATGGTGAGTGATTCGCTGATTTATCTCGATAAAGTAGCCGAACGCACCGGAACGGTGGTGTATCTGGAGCCGCTCAACCGCTATCAGGACCATATGATTAACACTCTGGCTGATGCTCGCCGCTATATCGTGGAAAACAACCTGAAGCATGTGCAAATCATCGGTGATTTTTACCACATGAACATCGAAGAAGATGATATGGCACAGGCACTGCACGATAACCGGGATCTGCTGGGGCATGTGCATATTGCCGATAACCATCGCTACCAACCAGGGACCGGTACGCTTGATTTTGCCGCGCTGTTTGACCAACTGCGTGAAGATAATTACCAGGGATACGTGGTGTACGAAGGGCGTGTACGGGCAGAAAACCTGTCGGATGCTTACCGTGAGTCGCTGGCCTGGCTGCGAACCTGTTAAGAGGATTTCCGTGAAAAGTGCAATGACAAGCTCTCCGCTTCGTGTCGCCATTATCGGTGCCGGACAGGTGGCGGATAAAGTTCATGCTTCGTACTACTGCACCCGCAACGATCTGGAACTGGTGGCTGTCTGTGACAGTCGCCTGTCACAGGCGCAGGCGCTTGCAGAAAAATACGGCAATCCGCAGGTTTGGGACGATCCTCAGACGATGTTACGCGAAGCTAAGCCCGATATCGTCAGCATCTGTTCACCCAATCGCTTCCATTATGAACACACGCTGCTGGCGTTGAACTCCGGGTGTCATGTGATGTGCGAGAAACCCCCGGCAATGACGCCAGACGAGGCGCTGGAGATGTGTAAAACGGCGCGCCGGATGGGGAAAGTGCTGGCTTATGATTTTCATCATCGTTTCGCACTGGATACACAGATCTTACGTGAGCAGGTAATGACTGGCGTGCTGGGTGAAATTTATGTCACCAATGCCCGGGCATTGCGTCGCTGCGGCGTACCTGGATGGGGTGTATTTACTAATAAAGTTCTACAGGGCGGTGGGCCACTGATTGATATCGGTATCCATATGCTTGATGCCGCCATGTATGTGCTGGGTTTTCCGGCGGTAAAACGCGTTAGCGCGCACAGCTATCAACGCATTGGTACGCGTAAGAACAGCGGCCAGTTTGGGGAATGGGATCCTGCGACGTATACCGTTGAGGATTCATTATTTGGCACGATTGAATTTCATAACGGCGGTATCCTGCGCCTGGAAACCTCATTTGCACTGAACATTCCAGAGCAATCCGTCATGAACGTGAATTTTTGCGGCGATCTTGCGGGGGCAACGCTGTTTCCGGCTCAGGTTTATACCGATCGTGATGGGACGCTGGATGTTTTGCTCCAGCGTGAAATGGCCGATGACAATCGTCACTATCGCAGCATGGAAGCCTTCGTGAATCATGTTCAGGGTGAGCCTGTCGCTATTGCTGACGCAGAGCAGGGCGTCGTTCTTCAACAATTGGTGGCGGCACTTTACGAGTCGGCTGAAAAAGGGATGTCCGTAGAATTATGATGAAGCCAGTAACGTTAACCGAACTGATTTTTTGCCCACACAGTTTGAATAAATTCGCGTCACTCATGACGATCGGCAACGGTTACATGGGGATTCGCGCCAGCCACGAAGAAGCCTATACCTTACAGACTCGCGGCATGTATCTTGCGGGGCTGTATCATCGGGCGGGCAAAAGTGAAATTAATGAACTGGTCAATTTACCTGATGTGGTAGGCGTGGAGATCGTGCTCAATGGCGAGATTTTCACGCTAAACAGCGGAGTTATTGAGAGCTGGCATCGTGAACTGGATTTTGCCAGCGGGGAATTACGCCGTGCGCTGGTCTGGCGTGCGTCAGATGGCGCGCGTTTCGCCATAGAAAGCAGACGCTTTGCTTCTGCACAGCAACTACCGCTGTTTGCTATGGAAGTCGTTGTTACGCCGCTGGATGCTGATGCCAGCATTGGTATCTCGACCGGTATTGATGCCACGATCACCAATCATGGCCGTCAACATCTTGATGAAACGCAGGTCCGGGTTTTTGGTCAGCATCTTTTGCAAGGTATTTACACCACCCAGGATAATCGCAACGATATCGCCATCACCTCGTATTGTGATGTCGATGGCGCAGCGCAGCGCTGCTTCACCGCGAAAGAGCGTCGGTTGTTACAGCATAATACTGTTCACGCACAAGCCGGACAGCGCGTCACGCTGACGAAAATTAGCTGGATTGACTGGGCGAGCGAACGCAGCTTGTCGCTTGAAACCTGGGGACGTCAGTCGCTGCGCAACCTGGAAGCATGTGCACAGAAGGGCTATGACGCACTGCTGGCGGAGTCAACCGCCAACTGGCATGACTGGTGGCAAAGCCGTCGCGTTCAGGTCACCAGTACGGATATGAGCGATCAGCGAGCGCTGGATTTTGCGCTTTATCATCTGCGGGTGATGACCCCAGTTCACGATGAGCGCAGCAGTATTGCGGCAAAGGGGCTGACGGGGGAAGGGTATAAAGGCCATATATTCTGGGATACCGAAGTTTTCCTGTTACCGTTTCATCTATTCACTGAGCCGAATACCGCGAGAAGTTTATTACGTTACCGCTGGCATAATCTGCCGGGCGCACGCGAAAAAGCCCGCCGCAACGGTTGGCAGGGCGCGCTGTTTCCCTGGGAGAGCGCTCGCAGCGGTGAAGAGGAAACGCCGGAGTTCGCGGCGATCAACATTCGCACCGGGCTGCGTCAGAAAGTGGCCTCCGCGCAGGCTGAGCACCACCTCGTGGCGGATATTGCCTGGGCGGTGATCAATTACTGGCACGCTACCGGTGATATGAACTTTATGTCCCGTGAGGGAATGACGCTGCTACTGGAAACCGCGAAGTTCTGGATCAGCAGGGCTGTCATGGTTAATGATCGCTTAGAGATCCACGATGTTATTGGCCCGGATGAATACACTGAGCATGTGAACAACAATGCGTTCACCAACTATATGGCTTGGTACAACGTTGAACAGGCGTTGAGTTTCGCTCATCAGTTGGGGTGTAGCGATGAAACGTTTATTCACCGCGCAGAATACTTTTTACAACGTCTCTGGCGACCGGACGTTCAGCCCGATGGCGTACTGCCTCAGGATGATACGTTCCTGAGCAAGCCGGTGATCGACCTGTCGAAATACAAAGTTAAAGCGGGTAAGCAAACCATTCTGCTTGATTACTCCCGTGCAGAAATCAACGAAATGCAAGTTCTCAAGCAGGCTGATGTGGTGATGCTGACTTACATGCTACCGGAGCAATTTAGCCCGCACACGTGCCTCGCGAACCTGCGTTTTTATGAGCTACGCACCATTCATGACTCCTCGCTGAGTAAAGCGATCCACGGCATTGTCGCCGCGCGTTGTGGGGATTCAGAACAGGGCTATCATTTCTGGCGCGAAGGGGCGCAGATCGATCTTGGGGATGATCCGCATAGCTGTGATGACGGTATTCATGCGGCGGCAACGGGTGCTATCTGGTTGGGGGCCATCCAGGGATTCGCGGGAGTCAGCGTTCGTCATGGCGAGTTACATCTGGATCCTGTTTTACCTGCGCACTGGCAGGCACTGTCTTTCCCACTGCGTTGGCAAGGCATTGACATGCAGGTAACCCTCAATGCAGCTGAAATCCGTATTGCCAGCGCCGCGCAGATTTACCTGTGGGTGAAGGGGGAAAAGATCTGCTTACAGGGGGAATCCGTTATCAGTTACGACGGGGTTATTACATCCATAAATGGGACCGCTACCACAAAAAGGGGCGATAAATGAAGCTCAATCCGCAGGCCGTTATTTTCGATTTGGATGGGGTGATTACCGACACCGCGCACCTGCATTTTCTCGCCTGGAAACATATTGCTGAAGACGTTGGGATCATGATTGATGAAGCCTTTAACGACACTCTGAAAGGGATCAGTCGCGGTGAATCATTGCAACGTATTTTGCAACATGGTGGTAAAGCGGGGGAGTTTACACTTGAGGCTTGCGCACAATTGGCAGAGAGAAAAAACGATCTGTATGTCCATTCTTTGCGCCAGTTGACGGTCAACTCGGTATTGCCGGGAATTCGCGAGCTTTTGGTTACGCTGCGGAAAATGCAGATTCCAGTGGGATTAGCGTCAGTGTCGCTTAACGCGCCTGCTATTTTGCAGGCGCTGGATATTAGCCACTATTTTGATTTTTGTGCGGATGCGGCACTGATCAGCCGCTCTAAACCCGATCCGGAGATTTTTCTCGCCGCCTGCGCCGGTCTCGGTGTTGATCCGCAGCAGTGTATTGGCATCGAGGATGCACAGGCGGGTATTGATGCTATCAATGCTTGCGGCATGCTCTCTGTTGGCATCGGTACGGGGCTAACCGGGGCAAGTATGCAACTCTCTTCGACCGAACTTCTGACGTGGCCGTGCTTATCGGCTTTCTGGCAACACGACAAGTAAAGGATTCAACATGGCACAGCTTTCGTTGCAACATATCCAAAAAATATACGATAACCAGGTGCACGTCGTTAAAGACTTTAATCTGGAAATTGAAGACAAAGAGTTCATTGTTTTTGTTGGCCCTTCTGGCTGTGGGAAGTCAACGACGCTGCGTATGATCGCTGGGCTGGAAGAGATCAGCGGTGGTGATCTGCTGATTGACGGTAAGCGGATGAACGATGTGCCGGCAAAGTCTCGCAATATCGCAATGGTTTTTCAGAACTACGCGTTGTATCCACACATGACCGTCTATGACAACATGGCGTTTGGCCTGAAAATGCAGAAAATTGCTCCTGCCGTAATTGAGGAACGCGTCAATTGGGCGGCGCAAATCCTTGGTCTGCGCGATTATCTGCAGCGTAAACCTGGCGCGTTATCTGGTGGGCAGCGTCAGCGCGTGGCATTGGGGCGCGCGATTGTTCGTGAGGCGGGGGTGTTCCTGATGGATGAACCCTTATCAAATCTCGATGCCAAGCTTCGCGTTCAGATGCGGGCTGAAATTAGCAAACTGCATCAGAAACTCAATACCACCATGATTTATGTCACCCATGATCAAACCGAAGCCATGACGATGGCGACGCGAATTGTGATTATGAAGGATGGTATTGTTCAACAAGTTGGTGCGCCCAAAACGGTATATAACCACCCAGCCAATATGTTTGTTGCCGGATTTATTGGTTCGCCAGCCATGAATTTTATTCGTGGTGCAATTGACGGCGATAAATTTGTGACAGAAACGCTGAAGTTAACGATTCCACAAGATAAGTTAAATGTATTAAAAGCACAGGGCTATGAACATCAGGCCGTCACGCTGGGGATTCGACCTGAAGATATTCATCCGGAATTGTGTAATGGCAATAGTATATTGGCAAAAATTAGCGTGGCGGAATTAACCGGCGCTGAGTTTATGCTTTATACCATTGTTGGGGGGCATGAGTTGGTGGTCCGTGCCGGGGCTATGAATGATTATCATGCAGGAGAAAATATCACCATTCATTTTGATATGGATAAATGCCATTTCTTTGATGCTGAAACCGAAATAACAATTAAATAATTATTTGGGGGGGGATACCCCCCAAAGCCTGGAGATTTTTTAAAAGTATTTTAACAAGGAATAAAAATGAAAACCTTACTGACCTCTACTGCGCTGGTCATGTGCGCAGGAATGGCCTGCGCGCAGGCTGCTGAAAATAATGACTGGCATTTTAATATTGGTGCTATGTATGAAATTGAAAATGTCGAGGGCTATGGCGAAGATATGGATGGCCTGGCCGAACCGTCCGTTTATTTCAATGCGGCAAATGGTCCGTGGAAAATATCCATAGCCTATTATCAGGAAGGACCGGTTGATTATAGCGAGGGCAAACGCGGTACCTGGTTTGATCGCCCGGAACTGGAAGTTCGTTATCAGTTCCTTGAAAGCGATGACCTGAATTTCGGTTTGACCGGCGGTTTCCGTAATTACGGTTATCACTATGTCGATGAACCAGGTAAAGACACCGCCAATATGCAGCGCTGGAAAATACAGCCGGATTGGGATGTTAAACTTACTGATGATTTGCGTTTCAGTGGATGGCTGGCAATGTACCAGTTCGTCAATGATTTAAGTACCACGGGTTACTCAGACAGCCGTGTTGAAAGTGAAAGTGGGTTGAATTATACCTTTAACGAAACGGTGGGATTGACGGTAAATTATTATCTTGAGCGCGGTTTCAATATGGATAAGTCACGCAACAACGGTGAATTTTCCACCCAGGAAATACGTGCTTATTTACCTCTGTCATTCGGTAATACCACTCTGACACCGTACACCCGCCTGGGCCTCGACCGTTGGTCAAACTGGGACTGGCAGGATGATATGGAACGTGAAGGCCACGATTTCAATCGTCTCGGTTTGCTGTATGCCTATGATTTTCAAAATGGTATTTCGATGTCGCTGGAATATGCCTATGAATGGGAAAACCATGACGAAGGCGAGAGTGACAAATTCCATTATGCGGGTATTGGTGTCAACTACGCATTCTAAAATGAACAGGGGCATCATGATGCCCCTGTTTTTACACAAGCGATTCAGTCAGTGATATTTGTGTACTTACTGTAATATCCTGAAGCCCTTTCTCTCCGGCAATCAGATTGAAGAGTAAATTACAGCTTTGTTCACCTAATTGTTGCGTGGGGACATCAATCCCCCCCGGAACCGGCGTCAGCATAAAAGATAACAATTCATTGCTGTAGCCCACAACGGCCAGTTGCTGGGGAATTGTGATTTTTTTCTCGGCCGCAACGCGATATAAACTCATTAATTTTAAACTGTCGGTTGCAAATACTGCATCGGGCAACGGTTGCTGGCTAAGTAATTTCTGCGACGCGAGCAGGGCCGTTTCATGGGTATAGCCCCCATCAATAATCCATTCGTCGCGTATTTCAATATTATGTGCTTGCAGACTGGCTTTATAACCGTTAACGCGATCAATGGAAACATGAACGTCAAGAGGCGCATGCAAACAGGCAATATTACGATGCCCACTCTCAATAAGCGCATTTGTCAGCGTAATACTGTCGCAGAAATTGTCGGTATCTACAGAGTAGACATTGGAGTATTCGCCTTCAACTTTACCAATCACAACGACAGGAACGTTGTATTTATTTAGCCGTGCAAAAAATGACTCATCAGCTGGAGAACTCAGCATAATGATGCCTTTAATCAATTTTTGCTTAATTTTACTTTCACATTTTTGTAAATCGTCTTCGGTGCTGCGTGATGTCTGTAATATGACATCAAAACCGACTTCTTCCGCCTTTGCTGTAATCGCATGCAGGACTTCAGAGAAAAAAGGATTTCCAGCTGTGGTTTTTGCAGAACGGGTAGAGATCACCATTATTGCGTCAAACCCGGAGGAAGTAAGAGCACGCGCCAGTTTATTGGGTTGGTACTCTAACTCATCAATTGCACGCAGGACTTTTTCTTTCGCTTCAGGCGAGATGTTGGTTTGCTTATTAAGTACGCGCGACACCGTGGACTTTGATACGCCAGCGGCTCGTGCAATATCATAAATGGTAGGAGACATAGATCCCAAGCTCCGTCCGAGAGTCAATGGCGCACATCTTATGGAGTTAATTGACGAATGACAACAATCTCGGGATGTTAGCAGGTAAATCATAAGATTTACGGCGTCGTTCTGTTCCAGAGGAACAGGACTCACGTGATGCCAATAGGGTCGCAATATTTTCTTAAGATATGGCGTATAGTGTTACCGTTAAATCTAACTACTCTTCAGGATGACACTATGTTGAGAAAAGGGGTATTTGCGTTAGCGTTGCTCATAGGTTTGCCGGTTTTTGCTGCAGAACACTGGATAGATGTCCGCGTCCCTGAGCAATACCAGCAGGAGCATATTCAGGGGGCTGTCAACATTCCCTTAAAAGATCTCAAAGCGAAAATCGCGTCCGAGGTTCCGGATAAGACCGACACCGTGAAGCTGTACTGTAACTCCGGGCGGCAATCGGGACAGGCGAAAGATATGCTTACCGAGATGGGATACACGCAGGTGACGAACGAAGGGGGGATCAAAAACATTAACCTCCCGAAAGTAGAGACTCAATAATCCGCGTGATTTACTTCTGATACAGGCGGCATCAATCATGTCGCCTGATATATTTCAGGTAGTTGATAAATAAGAATTGCCCCCTATCTTTACTTCCTGTTAGTTATAATTTCTACGGTTCCTTCAGCATAACGGGATGGCGATGAAGCGACTTAAAAATGAACTCAATTCGCTGGTTAATCGCGGCGTAGACAGGCATTTGCGTCTGGCTGTCACCGGGCTCAGCCGCAGCGGTAAGACGGCGTTTATCACCGCGATGGTAAACCAGTTACTCAATATTCATGCGGGCGCGCGTCTGCCGTTGCTCAGTTGTGTGCGCGAAGAGCGTCTGCTCGGTGTTAAACGGGTTCCGCAACGCGATTTTGGTATTCCGCGCTTTACCTATGATGAAGGGCTGGCCCAGCTGTACGGCTCCCCGCCGACTTGGCCGACGCCGACGCGCGGTGTGAGTGAGATTCGCCTGGCGCTGCGTTACAAGTCTAATGACTCTTTGCTGCGCCACTTTAAAGACACCTCCACGTTATACCTCGAGATCGTCGATTATCCGGGAGAATGGCTGCTCGATTTACCGATGCTGGCGCAGGATTACCTGAGCTGGTCGCGGCAAATGACCGGATTGCTACAGGGGCAACGGGCGGAATGGTCAGAGAAATGGCGGCAGTTAAGCCAGGGATTAGACCCATTAGCGCCCGCCGATGAAAATCGTCTGGCGGAGATTGCCGCTGCGTGGACGGACTATCTGCATCAGTGTAAGCAGCAGGGGCTACATTTTATTCAGCCCGGTCGCTTTGTTTTGCCGGGCGATATGGCGGGCGCACCTGCGCTGCAATTCTTCCCGTGGCCGGATGTTGACGCGTATGGTGAATCGAAACTGGCACAGGCAGATAAACACACCAACGCCGGTATGCTGCGTGAGCGGTTCAATTACTACTGCGAGAAAGTGGTGAAGGGATTTTATAAGAATCACTTCCTGCGCTTTGACCGCCAGATTGTGCTGGTCGACTGCCTTCAGCCGCTCAATAGCGGACCTCAGGCGTTCAACGATATGCGTCTGGCGCTAACGCAGCTGATGCAGAGCTTCCATTATGGTCAGCGCACGTTGTTCCGGCGGCTGTTCTCGCCGGTGATTGACAAGCTACTGTTTGCCGCCACCAAGGCCGACCACGTAACGGTCGATCAACACGCCAATATGGTGTCGCTACTGCAGCAACTGATCCAGGATGCATGGCAAAACGCCGCTTTTGAAGGTATCAGCATGGATTGTCTGGGGCTGGCGTCGGTACAGGCCACCACCAGCGGATTGATCGATGTGAAGGGTGAGAAGATCCCTGCACTGCGCGGGAACCGCCTGAGCGACGGCGCGCCGTTGACTGTCTATCCAGGGGAAGTGCCTGCGCGCTTGCCGGGGCAGGCGTTTTGGGATAGCCAGGGCTTTCAGTTTGAAGCGTTCCGCCCACAGGTCATGGATGTGGATAAACCCTTACCTCATATTCGTCTTGATGCCGCGCTGGAGTTTTTAATAGGAGATAAATTGCGATGAGCGAGCCGTTAAAACCGCGTATCGATTTCTCAGGTCCGCTGGAAGTGGAACAAAATGCGGCGTTTAAAGCACAGCAAATGTTCAACGACACGGAAGCACAGACGTTTTCTCCGGCAAAACTGGACGAACCGCTGGAAGATGAAGGTCAGGCGGAGGCTGTCATTGATGCCGCCTTACGGCCTAAACGAAGCCTGTGGCGTAAAATGGTCATGAGCGGGCTGGCATTGTTTGGCGTCAGCGTCGTTGCTCAGGGTGTGCAGTGGACAATGAATGCCTGGCAGACCCAGGATTGGGTCGCGCTAGGCGGTTGTGTTGCCGGGGCACTGATCGTTGGCGCGGGCGTGGGTTCGGTGGCGACCGAGTGGCGTCGACTGTGGCGTTTGCGTCAGCGAGCGCACGAGCGTGACGAAGCGCGGGATTTACTGCATAGCCACGGTACTGGCAAAGGTCGCGCGTTTTGTGAAAAGCTGGCGCAGCAGGCGGGTATCGATCAATCTCATCCGGCGCTACAGCGCTGGTATGCCTCCATTCATGAAACGCAAAACGATCGTGAAGTGGTGAGCCTGTATGCCAGCCTGGTACAGCCAGTGCTGGATGCGCAGGCTCGGCGCGAAATTAGCCGCTCAGCGGCGGAATCCACGTTGATGATCGCCGTCAGTCCGCTGGCGCTGGTAGATATGGCGTTTATCGCCTGGCGAAATCTGCGGTTGATTAACCGAATTGCGACGCTGTACGGCATTGAGCTGGGGTATTACAGCCGCTTACGCCTGTTCCGTCTGGTGCTGTTGAATATCGCCTTCGCCGGGGCCAGCGAGCTGGTTCGCGAAGTCGGTATGGACTGGATGTCGCAGGATCTGGCGGCTCGCTTATCCACACGTGCTGCCCAGGGTATTGGTGCTGGGCTGTTAACGGCGCGTCTGGGGATTAAAGCGATGGAACTGTGCCGTCCGCTCCCGTGGATCGACGATGATAAACCGCGTCTCGGTGATTTCCGCCGCCAGTTGATTGGTCAGGTGAAAGAGACCTTACAAAAGAACGCATCTCCGCGCGAAAGTTAAGCAAAATTGGGCGCCGATCGTATAACTTTACGGCGCAGCGCCCAATTTTCCAGCGTGCTGTCAATATTTGTTGACAGAATCCTTCCTGCTAACGAAATACTGGCTTATCATCTAACACATGATCCCTTGTTTAGGTGAAGGTTCCCATGCGTCTGGAAGTGTTTTGTGAAGACCGACTTGGTCTGACCCGCGAATTACTCGATTTACTGGTGCTTCGAAGCATTGACTTACGCGGTATCGAGATTGACCCTATCGGCCGAATCTACCTCAATTTTGCGGAACTGGAGTTCACCAACTTCAGCAGCCTGATGGCTGAAATCCGTCGTATTGCCGGGGTTACGGATGTGCGGACCGTGCCCTGGATGCCTTCTGAACGCGAACACCTGGCGCTGAGCGCGCTGCTTGAAGCGCTTCCTGAACCGGTCCTCTCCCTGGACATGAAAAGCAAAGTGGAGATGGCGAACCCGGCAAGCTGCCAGCTTTTTGCCCACACTCAGGATCGTATGTGTAACCACACGGCGGCGCAGTTAATCAATGGCTTTAACTTCCAGCGCTGGCTGGAGAGCAACCCGCAGGATTCCCACAGCGAGCATGTCGTGATTAATGGACAGAATTTCCTGATGGAAATTACCCCCGTCCATTTGCTGGGCGAAAATCAGGAACAGATGTTAACCGGCGCCGTGGTCATGCTGCGCTCCACCATCCGAATGGGACGTCAGTTGCAAAATATGACCACCCAGGATCTGAGCGCATTTAGCCAGATTATTGCCGTCAGCGCCAAAATGAAACACGTGGTAGAGCAGGCGCGTAAACTGGCCATGCTGAGTGCGCCGCTGCTGATTACCGGAAATACCGGAACGGGTAAAGATCTGTTTGCTCATGCCTGCCATCTGGCAAGCCCGCGTGCGGCGAAACCTTATCTGGCGCTGAACTGTGCGTCGATCCCTGAAGATGCGGTTGAAAGCGAACTATTTGGTCACGCGCCGGAAGGTAAAAAAGGTTTCTTTGAGCAGGCGAACGGCGGTTCGGTGCTGTTGGATGAGATTGGCGAAATGTCGCCGCGTATGCAGACGAAGTTGCTGCGTTTTCTTAACGACGGAACCTTCCGTCGCGTCGGCGAAGATCATGAGGTGCATGTTGATGTGCGCGTGATTTGCGCGACGCAAAAGAATCTGGTGGAGCTGGTACAGAAAGGCTTGTTCCGTGAAGATCTTTATTATCGTCTGAACGTGCTGACGCTAAATCTGCCACCACTGCGCGATTGTCCGCAAGACATTATGCCACTCACCGAGCTGTTTGTGGCGCGTTTTGCCGACGAGCAGGGCGTGCCGCGTCCGAAATTGTCCGCCGATCTCAGTACGGTGTTAACCCGCTACGGTTGGCCGGGTAACGTACGCCAGCTGAAAAATGCTATCTACCGGGCGTTAACGCAGCTTGAAGGATATGAACTGCGTCCACAGGATATTTTATTGCCAGATTATGATGCTGCGATGGTGGCGGTCGGGGAAGAGGTGATGGAAGGGTCGCTGGATGAAATTACCAGCCGCTTTGAACGCTCTGTGCTGACGCAGCTGTATATGAATTATCCCAGCACGCGCAAACTGGCCAAACGACTTGGTGTTTCTCATACCGCGATCGCCAATAAGCTGCGTGAATACGGTTTGAGTCAGCAGAAAAAAAGCGAAGAGTAACGTTGTAAATGAAAATGCCTCCATGCGGAGGCATTTTTGTATTCAGACGCGACTTAAGCTTTCAGTACGTCCAGAGCGGCAGTGTAGTCTGGCTCGTTGGTAATTTCATTGACCAGTTGGCTGAAAATGACGTTGTCATTCTCGTCGATCACCACCACGGCACGCGCGGCCAGACCTTTCAGCGGGCCTTCGGCGATTTCAACACCGTAGTTTTTCAGGAATTCCGCGTTACGCAGGGTGGACAGGGTGATCACGTTGCTCAGACCTTCCGCGCCGCAAAAGCGAGAGTGGGCGAATGGCAGGTCGGCGGAGATGCACAGTACGACGGTATTGTCGATTTCTGTCGCCAGTTGGTTAAACTTACGTACCGATGCCGCACATACGCCGGTATCGATGCTTGGGAAAATATTCAGCACTTTGCGCTTACCGGCAAACTGGCCCAGCGTAACGTCAGACAGATCTTTAGCCACAAGGGTAAAAGCCTGCGCTTTGCTACCCGCCTGAGGAATGGAGCCGGCAACGGCAACCGGGTTGCCCTGGAAATGAACGGTTTGTGACATGGTTATCTTCCTGTTTACATATAGTTAACGTCGGAGCTAGTTTATGCCATCAACAGTTAACACGGCAAACGCTATTTGCGGATATCCACTTCCTGGACAGCATAAGGAAAACAAATGAGATCAGTTAAGGTATATGAGGAAGCTTGGCCGTTACACACCCCTTTTGTGATTGCCCGTGGCAGCAGAACTGAAGCGCACGTGGTGGTGGTGGAGCTCGAAGAAGACGGTGTGAAGGGGATCGGTGAGTGTACGCCT
Source organism: Citrobacter tructae (assembly GCF_004684345.1). Taxonomy (NCBI): domain Bacteria; kingdom Pseudomonadati; phylum Pseudomonadota; class Gammaproteobacteria; order Enterobacterales; family Enterobacteriaceae; genus Citrobacter; species Citrobacter tructae. Next base: position 1,092,925 of record NZ_CP038469.1, on the reverse strand, counting down.
TATCCTCGTTATGGCGAAAGCGATGCCTCGGTACTGGCGCAAATTGTGAGTATCGCCCCACAACTGGAAAATGGGTTGACGCGCGAAGATTTACAGAAGCTGCTGCCCGCCGGTGCCGCGCGTAATGCCGTTGACTGCGCGCTGTGGGATTTAAGCACCCGGCAGCAGCAGCAAACGCTGGCTGGGCTGGTTGGTGTTGAACTGAGTGCGACGGTGACGACGGCCCAGACGGTGGTGATCGGCACGCCGGAACAGATGGCAGCAAGCGCTGCCGCGCTGTGGGAGAACGGGGCGACGCTGCTGAAAGTTAAACTGGATGCCCGCCTGATTAGCGAACGTATGGTCGCTATCCGTGCGGCAGTCCCTGATGCCACGCTCATTGTCGACGCCAATGAGTCCTGGCGTGCCGAAGGTCTGGCTGAGCGCTGTCAACTTCTGGCTGATTTAGGCGTTGCCATGCTGGAGCAACCGCTGCCCGCACAGGTTGATGCCGCGCTGGAGAATTTTGTACATCCGCTGCCCATCTGTGCCGATGAGAGCTGCCATACTCGCAGCAGCCTGAAAGCGCTGCATGGACGTTATGAGATGGTGAACATTAAGCTGGATAAAACAGGCGGCCTGACGGAAGCACTGGCGCTGGCGACCGAAGCCCGAGAGCAGGGTTTTGCGCTGATGCTGGGATGTATGCTGTGCACATCCCGCGCTATCAACGCCGCCTTACCGCTTACGCCGCAGGTGAGTTTTGCCGATCTGGATGGTCCGACCTGGCTGGCAAACGACGCGCAACCCGCCCTGCATTTTACGACCGGACAGCTCCATCTTTAGGGTGCCAGCGCAGCAAATTGGACATCGCCAGCAGGTATTTTTCGCTGGCCTCATCTGAGGAGATGGGGGGGAACTCTGCGGTAATGCAGTGTAAGTTTAGATCGGCACACCAGCTACCGAAGGACCCCGGCGTTTCATAACCCACGCTGGTTACGAGAGGGAGTTCAAACCCTCGCGCCAGCCACTCGCCCAGCTCGCTGTGCCTCGGATCTTCAATACAGGCCAGCGGGTCGTGAAAAGATACTACCCAGGCGGGATGAATGCGGTGAATAAGCTGACACAACGCCTGGGTTTCAGGTTCTGATCCAGAATGCTCGCCGGTCAGCAAAACCACATCGCGTTCTTCTGCGCTACTATTCCAGCGATAGACCGTTTCCCCAGCCTTCCAGTTCGCTGCCGGGAAATTACGGTTGAGATCAACACCGTTAGCATTGGCGCGCAGGCCCAGCTGACACCCGTCAGGGTTTACCGCCAGGATTACGTGGTGACGGCGCAGTGAAGGGTTAAGCGTACGCAGGGCGCAGGACAGTGTCACAATTGATGAGTTTTCGTCACCGTGGGTACCCGCCAGAATCAGGCCGCTTTCACGATCGGCTGCTGGCGCAGGAAACCAGATTAGCGGGGCGCCTAACAATGATCGTCCGTAATGTTCGGTTCCTGGCGGAAATGCGCCGCGCTCGGCGCGGGGACGGGTAGCGGTCATAGTCATCTCTGAATGCATGAATTGTTATTCGCAGTGTTGTGCAAAAAGTATGGATAATCAAATCGTTTTCACACACTTATCTTTTCAGGTGTAATATCACTTTCTTGTCGGAAGTTAATTGCAATTCCTGCTGGCGATACAAATAATTACACATTCACTTAGTAGCCAGATTTGAGGGTATCTTATGCGGCATTCTGTTTCAGTAACCTGTTGTGCGCTGTTGGTTAGCAGCATTTCCTTGTCCTATGCTGCAGATGTACCCAGCGGTACGGTACTGGCAGAGAAACAAGAACTGGTGCGTCATATAAAAGATGAACCGGCCTCGCTCGATCCGGCCAAGGCAGTCGGGCTGCCCGAGATTCAGGTTATTCGTGATTTATTTGAAGGGCTGGTTAACCAGAACGAGAAGGGTGAAATTGTTCCTGGCGTTGCCACCCAGTGGAAGAGTAACGATAATCGCGTCTGGACATTTACGCTGCGTGATAACGCAAAATGGGCCGACGGTACGCCGGTGACGGCTCAGGATTTTGTCTATAGCTGGCAGCGTCTGGTGGAACCGAAAACACTGTCCCCGTTTGCCTGGTTTGCGGCGCTAGCCGGGATCAACAATGCGCAGGCGATTATCGATGGTAAAGTCACGTCCGATAAGCTGGGCGTTAGCGCGGTCGATGCACGCACCCTGAAAGTTCAATTGGATAAACCGTTGCCCTGGTTTGCGAATTTAACGGCTAACTTTGCGTTTTATCCGGTACAAAAAGCCAACGTCGAGAGCGGTAAAGAGTGGACGAGGCCGGGTAATTTAATCGGTAACGGCGCTTATGTATTAAAAGATCGCGTGGTTAACGAAAAATTGGTGGTGGTACCAAATACGCATTATTGGGACAACGCTAAAACCGTGCTGCAAAAAGTAACTTTCCTGCCGATTAACCAGGAATCTGCCGCAACAAAACGTTATCTGGCCGGTGATATTGATATCACGGAATCCTTCCCGAAAAACATGTACCAGAAACTGTTGAAGGAAATTCCAGGACAGGTTTATACACCGCCGCAACTCGGCACCTATTATTATGCGTTTAATACTCAGAAAGGTCCGACAGCGGATTCACGCGTGCGTCTGGCGCTCAGCATGACTATCGATCGTCGTCTGATGGCGGAAAAAGTCCTCGGGACCGGCGAGAAACCGGCCTGGCATTTTACGCCGGACGTCACGGCGGGATTTACCCCTGAACCTTCACCGTTCGAGCAAATGAGTCAGGAAGAGCTGAACGCGCAGGCGAAAACGTTGCTGCGTGCGGCGGGCTATGGACCGCAAAAACCGCTGAATTTGACGCTGCTGTACAATACCTCAGAAAACCATCAGAAGATTGCCATCGCCGTCGCGTCAATGTGGAAGAAAAATCTGGGCGTTGGTGTTAAGTTACAAAACCAGGAATGGAAAACCTATATCGACAGCCGTAACACCGGTAATTTTGATGTTATCCGCGCCTCCTGGGTGGGTGATTACAATGAGCCGTCTACGTTCCTGTCGTTATTAACCTCGACCCATACGGGCAATATTTCGCGGTTTAATAATCCGGCGTACGATAAAGTGCTGACTCAGGCCACAATGGAAAACACTGAAAAAGCACGAAATGCGGACTATAACGCGGCAGAAAAAATCCTGATGGAGCAGGCGCCTATTGCACCGATTTATCAATACACTAATGGTCGCTTAATTAAGCCATGGCTGAAAGGGTATCCGATTACCAACCCTGAAGATGTGGCATACAGCCGCAGCATGTATATTGTGAAGCATTAATTCCTGTATGGGCTGGTGGGGATTTTCGCGCCAGCCTGTTTTCTTATTCTTCCGGGGACTGATGTTCCCGACAAATCAGCTTTGCATCATCCTCGCTCAGCGGTTCTTTCGTCAGATTACAAAATCCCCGACCCTTCATTTTTTGATAAAACCGACAGCTGTGGCACAAACCAAAGCCCGGCACATTGTTGGTTCTCTGAATTTCTCTTAGCAGTTCAAACAGCAGTTCTTTTAGCAGAGTCGCGCGTTCCCCCATTGCAGATTCGCCTGCCCGTAAAAAGGTAGGGGGAAGCAAGGCGTCCAGTAACGTATTGGCCGACGCAGTTAACTCCAGATGAACGCTGCGTTTATCCCGTGCATCCTGTGTACGCGCAATCAGTCCTTTTGATTCCAGTAGCTTAAGTGATTGCGACACGGTTCCTTTGGTGAGGCCGAGGTAGTCCGTCACGCCGAGCGGCGTATTGGAATAGCGGTTGCAGCGTGCCAGATACATTAACGCGCTGAGCTGTACCGGCTGAAGATCTGCCAGTAAAGGATGCTGGCGAAACCACATCCGCATCAGACTGGAAAGCCTGTCCATAACGTCGAAAAGTGACATGTCGTGCATAATAAAATCCTCCTTGCCATATAGTATCGATTAAAAACTACATTGACAAAGCATATAACTGGCGTACTATAAATTATAGTATCGATTCGATACTATAATTCAAAGGAGAGGAATCATGATCAAAGCCCGTTTTTATCATGCTGGTTGCCCGGTGTGCGTTTCCGCGGAGCAAGCGTTGTTACAACATCTGTCCCCAGACGTGGAAGTCGATGTCATTCATTTAGGCGATCACCCCGCCAGGGTTGCGGAGGCTGAATTGGCTGGTGTGAAGTCTGTTCCGGCGCTGGTGATCGACGGCAACGTGTTGCATATCAACTTTGGCGCCCCCATCGAGGCGCTGAAATAGCGCAAAGTGTTCGGGAAGTGGCGCTGGCAATTTCCCGAACATCCGATCGAATGGGCAAAGGACCTTTATGTATCCTGTAGAAAATTATCAACCTATTGATTGCGACCTTCATGATTATCTGGAGATTGCCTGTTTATACCGCTATATGCTGCGCATTGAGTTAACCGACGGTACGGTTTTTGATGCCAAAGCCGTTACGACGCGAACGACAGTAGGAAAAGAGGAATATCTGGTAGTTGATAGGCAGGAAAGTCAGCAATACATTCGTCTGGATTACCTGTCAGCCATCACCGTGTTAACGGCAGGAGCGATGTATAGGACCGTGCTATTTGCGTCTGTTAGCCGTTGAAAAAGTGAGAACTGTCGTTACACGGTATAAATACGGATGTCGTGTTCCTGAAAGGCGGTGCCGTACTGTTTGCTACTATTTTCCTCTACCACTATCACATCGATCTCATTGCTCTGGGCGACCACATAGCGGGCCACTGCGGGGATCTTATCCGCCGTCAGCGCGACAATGGTTTCATTGCACTGCTTAATTACTGCTTTCTTGAACTCACAGTCGGCGTAGTCAAACCCGGTTAATCCCGATTCTGGTGCCATTGCGCAGCCTCCAATAAATCCCTGGTCAAACAATATTCCCTTCACTTGGGATATCGCTACGGTTCCCACGCTTCCACCGGACGATCTCTGTACCTGGCCGCCGAGAATAATGACGTCGTACAATGGTTTTTTGAGCAGAACAGCAGCTATTTCCGGAGAATTGGTCACTACGGTTAAGGCAAGCTCGGCGGGCAAAGCTTCAGCCATCGCTAAATTGGTTGTACCGGTATCGATAAAAATACAGCTGCCGGATTTGACCAGTCGGGCACACCGTTGTGCGATGCTGCTCTTTTTGGCCGTATCTTTCATTTTTCGAAGCGTAATATCTTCAGATTCCGGCAAAGAAATGACGGCCCCACCATACACTTTTTTGCACACACCTTCTTTACTCAGCTCATGTAAGTCCCGGCGAATAGTGTGCTCCGATACGCCCAGTCGGCTGGCAAGCTCGGAACAGACAACTCTGCCGTTTTCCTGCAGGATCTGATAAATCAGCGCCTGGCGCTGTTCCGGAAATGCAGCGTAATCGAGCATAAAAACTCCTGATGAAAATAAAAAACGAGCAACAATAAGCATAATCGTGCATTGTGACTGACGATGTCAACATCCCTTAACGGGAAAATAAATGAGAGAGGCTGGTGATGAAGATTGCTCATATGGCGCTGTGGACGCAGGATCTCGAGCGGCAGGCCCATTTCTGGGTCACATTTTTTGGCGGCGAGATTAACGAAAAATACCGTAGTAAAACCAATCCAGGGTTTGAATCTTATTTTGTCAATATTGGCGAGGATATCGCGATTGAGTTAATGACTAAGCCTGGGTTGACGCAACATGCTCCGGACAATAACACCTCAGGGTGGGTGCACCTCGCCATTTCAGTTGGTGGCAGCGAAAATGTTGATGTTATGGCGATGCGTGCAAAAGAGCAGGGGATTTTAGTCTCTGATCCACGCACCACTGGCGACGGATATTACGAAGCTGTGATACAGGATCCTGATGGAAATTTAATTGAGATTGTAGCCTGATCTCTAAATAAATTTGGCGCAGGACCCGTATCATCATTTTAATTTGCAGACGCTGGTGTGGCGGCGTCTTCCATATATAGCGTCTGGCTGGGGAAGGCAAAGTCGGCGCCGTTTTCCTGAACTATGGTGATAATTTTCAAATAAACATCCTGCTGCACGGCAAGCCACTCCTGCCAGACGGTTGTTTTGGTGAAGCAGTAGACCATGATATTCAGCGAAGAATCGGCAAACTCATTGAAATAGACCAGTAGGGTCTGCTTCTGGTCTATTCCAGGGTGATTTTGCAGCATCTGTCTGACCGTATCGACAATTGTGCTTATTTTATCGGCATCTTCATAACGTAACCCGATCACCGTTTTTATCCGTCGATTGCTCATCCTGCCCGGGTTTTCAACGCTAATTGATGAGAAAACTGAGTTGGGCACATACAGGGGACGATGATCGAAGGTATTTATTTTGGTCATTCGCCAGCCAATTTCGGTCACCGTGCCTTCAATATTTCTGTCCGGGGAGCGGATCCAGTCGCCGATGCTGAACGGTCTGTCGAAATACAGCATAATACCCGAGAAGAAATTGCTCAGAATATCTTTCCCTGCCATACCGACAGCAATACCACCGATGCCGCCAAAGGTTAACAGACCAGACAGACTCATGCCGAAATGTTCGCCGTACAGCAGAATAATGGCGACCACAATTGTAATCTTAATAATACGCGACAGGATCCTGGCGCTGGTGATGTCCCGGCCTTTGTTGATCTGCGTTTTTTCAAATTGGTTAATCACCAAAAAGAGTTTTGTGGTCAAAATCAACGCAATCAGCGAGGTACAGAGAAAGTCGACCACGCTGGGTGAGATAAATGTCAGCTTATAGCTGTCGATAACGTTATTGGTGATACTGCCAAACGTACCGATAATAATGGCGTAGACGAAAAACTGCGCCGCGTGGAATATGAACCCTTTGCAGTGTTTTTCACTACGATGAAACCAGACGCTCATCAGTACTAACGCTGCACAGCAGCTGAGAATGACCGTCAGATTAAAGGCATTACTCATAAACAATTCAGCGATCATGATTCTCCCTGGCTACTCCGTGTTAGCAAAATATTATCTGACACCCTGATTATCAGGTATTTTACCCGCAACAGGCAGTCATATCATTCATCATGAGGAGATAGAAATACTACAATCAGCGTTATTTTCAGTTGAATAACACTGATGTCAACCCCGTACGCAGTTTATGTAGCAGACAGTAAGTTGATGTCATGGTATTGTTATTGCAAAGTAACAAATTATTCATCTGCACAAGAAAGGACGAGACTATGATCATGGCTAAGCTGAAAACAGCAAAGGGAAGAAAATTTCTGTTGTGTCTGCTTGGAGTGTTTATTATTGCAGCATCGGTGGTTACACGAGCCACTATCGGTGGGGTAATTGAACAGTACAATATTCCGCTTTCTGACTGGACTGCCTCAATGTATGCCATCCAATCGGCGATGATTTGCGTCTACAGTATGGTGTTTACTATTTTGCTGGCGATCCCACTAGGAATCTATTTCCTGGGTGGTGAGGATAAGCACTAAGCGCTTATGATGCCGGATGAGGTCGTCATCCGGCATGTTGTGTGACTGCGTGATTAATCGTCTTCGTCGTCGTCCAGTTCGACAGGCGTCTGGTACTGGTCGGGTTTGATCACCAGAAGATCGCAGCGTAGATGGTCGATGACCTGTTCCGCCGTATTGCCAAGGAACGCCGCTGAAATACCAGTACGTCCAACGGTGCCCAGTACCACGATACCTGCCTGTAAATGCTCAGCCAAATCAGGAATGACCTCTTCAGGCAGTCCTTTTTCAACGTGTGTAACTTTCTCATCAATGCTGAATTTCTGGCGCAATGCCTTCATGGCTAGCAGGTGCTGTCCACGGATCGCATCGTTATAAACGCTGGGGTCAAATTCAGGCAGTTCAATGGCGATGTTGATGGGAGTAACAGGGTAGGCGCCAACCAGATGGACTTCAGTATGGTTAACCTGTTCTGCGAGCAGTAGCGTTTCTTTAACCAGTTTTTCGTTGAGAGCGTTGTGATACGCTTCCTCACTGGCTAGATTGACGGCGACCAGCGCTTTGCCACCTTCCGGCCACGGTTGATCTTTGACCATCCACACCGGGCTTGGGCACTTACGCAATAAATGCCAGTCTGTCGGGGTGAAAATTACCGCTTCCAGGCGGTCGTGTTGGTGCGCCATTTTAAGGACCAGGTCATGCTTAGCACTGATGACTTCCTGGATGATGGCTTCAAAGGGACGGTTGTGCCAGACCACTTTAATATCAAGAGGAATACCTGCATCGATATAGTACTTCGCTTGTTCACGTATCCATGCCGTTCGCTGACTGATAACACCCTGGCGCATTGCCGTACGCTCATCTGGCGACAGCAGGGTGGTCATCTCATAGGAAAAGTCATAGATCGGCAGAAAGGCTTTAATTTTGCCACCAATCCGTTGATGCAAATAAACAGCTCGCCGTAATGCAGGTTGATCGTCCTGGTTCGGATCGATGACCACCAGCATGTTTTGATACATAGCCATACAGGGTCTCCTTACAACTGTCACCGCAGTTTGTAACTAAAAGAGTAACCCAATAATGTGGATTGAAACAGGGGAGAACCTCCTGCCAGATCAATAAATCGGGAAAATTTAGCGATTTGACAGAAGGCTAGCTGCGATGCTTGCGGAAAGATTAAGCAACGTTACGTGTGTGACCAGCAAGAACGGCCAGCGCGTCGCTATTCTCGATAGTGATATACTTACCTTTCACTGCCAACATGCCGCTTTTCTGGAAGCGACCCAGCAGGCGGCTGATGGTTTCGACCGTTAAACCGAGGTAGTTACCGATGTCGCCACGGGTCATCGTCAGGCGGAATTCGCGAGGCGAGAATCCGCGTTGGGCGAAACGACGGGACAGGTTATAGATGAAGGCCGCTAAACGTTCTTCTGCGTTCTTCTTCGACAACAGCAGGATCATATCCTGATCGCCTTTGATCTCGCCGCTCATCAGACGCATCATCTGCTGACGCAGATTCGGCATCTTACCGGACAGGTCATCCAGGGTTTCGAATGGGATTTCACATACCATTGAGGTTTCCAGGGCCTGCGCGAAGCTTGGGTGATGACCGCTGCCAATGGCGTCAAAACCAACTAAATCGCCTGCCAGATGAAAACCGGTAATTTGCTCATCACCTTGCTCGGTAATCGTGTAGCTTTTAATCGTTCCGGAGCGGATAGCATAGAGTGATTTAAGTTCATCACCTGCTTTAAAGAGCGTCTGCCCCTTTTGGATAGGCTTTTTGCGCTCAATGATATTATCGAGCTGGTCCAGCTCGTGCTCGTTAAGTGTGAACGGGATGCAAAGCTGGCTGATGCTGCAATCCTGGCAATGGATAGCACAACCGCCAGACTGAATGCGCCGTATAATTCGCTTTTCCGGGATCATAGGTCTGCTCAAGCCGTAATTGATATTTGTCAATTTTAACATCTTTTTGGTGAGCACGTAAGCCTGAGGTACTCCCAATAGAGAATAATTCAGGTATAAATGGGGTGAATGTTCTTTATGTGCCTGATTATCCACACTTTATCTGAGGTTGCTTTATATAGAAGTGTGATGAATAGGGCATTAATTGCCTGGATTCTAGAGCAGCAAATAACCTTCGTGGCGCAATAACCACTCTTTTCGCTGCACACCACCCGCATATCCTGTCATGGTGCCGTTGCGTCCAATCACACGATGGCAGGGAACAACAATGCTGACTGGGTTAGAACCGTTTGCGGCACCGACGGCTCTGGCGGCACCGGGACGCCCCAGTTGTTCGGCCAGTTGTCCATAATGCATCACCTGACCACAGGGGATCTCGCGTAGCGCTCGCCAGACTTCCCGCTGAAACGGGGTTCCCGCAGTAGCGGTTTCCAGCGTATCAATGATGCTCAGATTACCCGCAAAATACTCGGACAGTTTATCGCTCAACCCACCGGGATTTTTGGCGGCAATGCGCTGATAACCTTCAGTGCGATAGTGAATATCCAGCAGTTGCTCCATACGATCGCTGTACTGTTCCCATTCGACGGCGCGCAGGCGAAATTGTTCATCGCAGATGATCCACAGTGGGCCTAGCGGTGTGGCGATGGAGTCTTCAAGTAAATTAAGCATCCGTTTCTCTCAATTCAGGAGGGGCAATACCCGTGTCAGTCGCGGGGATACACCATATCACGCCATGGATATTCGCAGCTATACCCCCTTTTATTGGAAATAACTGTAAGCCGTTGTCGGTAGAATAGTGCACGGTTATGATAATGGCTGTCGCAAAACGCTGGAGGATGAGACATGAACCCTGAAGATGCATCGTTGTTTCTGGACGCTATGGGGGATGTTGAACCGTTGAAAGGCCGTACCGATATCCACTGGCAGCCTTCGCGCAATCTCCGCAACCTGACACGTATCGATACGTTGCAGTTGGATAATTTTCTCTCGACAGACTTCCTGGATATCGTACCGTTGAGCGAATCGCTGGCGTTTCGTCGCGAGGGTTTACAGCAGGGCGTTACCGACAAGTTGCGAAACGGAAAGTACCCCCAGCAGGCGAGCCTCAATCTCCTGCGCCAGTCGGTTGAAACGTGCCGTCAGATGTTATTCAGTTTTATACACCGGGCCCGGCAGGAGAGGCTGCGCAATGTGCTCATTATTCACGGCAAGGGACGAGACGATAATTCCCATGCCAATATTGTGCGCAGCTATGTGGCGCGCTGGTTGACGGAGTTTGATGACGTGCAGGCCTACTGTAGCGCACTGCCGCACCACGGTGGCAGCGGGGCATGCTACGTTGCGCTACGCAAAACGGTGCAGGCAAAGCAAGAAAACTGGGAGCGACACGCGAAGCGCAGTCGCTAACGGACTCTACTTCAGGCCGCCAGTACCCGGTTTCTGCCTTCATTCTTGGCTTTGTATAACGCATCGTCCACGCGTTTGAATAATTCATCAATGCTTTCATTCGCTTCGTGTCGTGCCACGCCAATACTGACGGTAAAGCGGGGAAGTCCTGGCAGGCTGACTCTGGCTACCGTGGCGCGTATCGTTTCTGCAAGATTGAGGGCAACGTCGAGAGGCGTACGTGGCAGGAGCAGCACAAACTCTTCACCTCCCCAACGGAACACCAGATCGTCCTTGCGCGCGCAGGTTTCCAGCGTGCGTGCCAGCGCACAAAGCACTTCATCCCCCTTTAAATGGCCAAAGAGATCGTTAATGCTTTTAAAACGATCGGTGTCGATCAGTAGCAAGCTGTAGTCCTGAGTCAGCGACATGACGTGCGAGTGCTCCGGCTCGGTGACTTGATAAAAATGTCTGCGGTTGAGTAATCCGGTTAACGCGTCATGCAGAGCAGCCCGTTCCAGTTCCTGTTCGAGGCGTTTTTGTTCGGTAATATCATGAATGATGCACAGCATCAGTTTATTACCGTAAATCTCGATTGGGCCTGCGTAGGTTTGCACGTGGCGAGTGGTGCCATCGGCAAGTTTGTGGACAAAATGTAAGGGCTTATGGCCTCCGGGCAGCTGCGCTATTTTATGCATCACCGGTAAGATATGACGCCCCAGCATATTGATTTCCCAGGTATGCTTCTGACACATCATGTCATGGCTATAACCATAGAAGTTAAGGGCGCTGAGATTCGCATCGACAATCAGCCCATCGCGGGACGGATCGATGAGCAGCATTGGCGCTGAGTTTGTCAGGAAAAAACGGGCGTAGAACCCCTGTTTTTTACGCTGATAGTTGGCGGAACGGCTGGCTTTTAGTCCCTGAGCTGCCGGGGTTTCAATGCCTTCAAAAAGGATGACATCACCACACTCAGCCAGCTCCCTGATAGACAGGCGACAGGCCTGCGCAATTTCCTCTCCGTTCCGGTAAACCGTAAGAATTTCTACGATATCATGATGATTTTTCAGGTCGCAGAGATACATGGTTAAATCAGCCTGGGCATGGGTCGAGAATAATCCCTTTCTGAGTCGGGAAAAATCCGCAGCTTGCATGATTTCCCGTGCAACGGCATTGGCGAATATCAGTTCTTCGGTATGTGGCGAAACGATCCAAACCGGAATGGTTAATAAATCCAGTGAATGCAGTTCGTTTATGCTCATCGATAATCCCGTTATCTTCATTGGCTGTGTTGCCGACTGACTGGCAATTAATAGTCATTATTCAGTCTCACAATGGTATTGAATGTCGGTGAGACAATGGTTGTACGGCCAGTTTCGGTTTTACGTTGCTTTCTGCGTGCATTAATTCATGAATCTGGTGTGCGGGCAGTGGTTTAGCAAACAGGTAGCCTTGTAATACTCTGCATCCCATTTGGGTTAGCAGCATTTCTTGCTCCTGCGTCTCGATGCCTTCAGCCACAACGCACATATTCATCGAGTGGGCTATGTCAATAATAGTAGACACGATTTTTGTGTTTTTGCTGTTCTCACTAATATCTTTGACAAATAGTCTGTCGATTTTTAATTCCTGCGCCGGGAGCGACTTTAACATCAGTATATTTGAATAACCGGTGCCGAAATCATCAATAGAAACGGTGATGCCGAGATCTGAAAACGTATTCAACACGTCCACGCTGCGTTTTAAATCTTTAAGGGCTGTACTTTCTGTCAGTTCCAGCGTTAATTGCGTCGGTGATATCTGATATTGTGCGAGGGCACTGCAGACAATATCGACGATATCATGCTGTTCAAACTGCACGGATGAAAGATTAACTGCGAGAGTCCAATGGCTATAACCTTGAGACCTCCATTGATGTAACTGAAAACAAGCCTGATGAATCACCCAGGTGCCGACGGGAATGATCAAACCCGTCTCCTCGAGCGCAGGAAGAAATTCAGCAGGTAACAGTATGCCGCGTTCGGGGTGATGCCAGCGGAGGAGTGCCTCAAAACCGGCTAGTGTATGATCGTCAGCGGTATATTTAGGCTGATACCATAACTCGAATTGATTGCGTTCAAGTGCTTGTGACAGTTCCTGCAAAAAGGTTGGGGGCGTATCCGCGATCGTCTCCATTTCAGGGGTATAAATTGCCCAACCGTTTCTGCCAGCCTGTTTGACATGGTACATCGCCATATCAGCCTTCACTTTTAACTCATGCAGCGTTGCGCCATGCTCGGGATAAATACTGCTCCCTGCGCTTAACGAAACCCGAAGGGTATGTCCACAAAGCGTAAACGGCTCTTTGATAACATCTGCAATACGGGTCAACAGGGTGGAGACGGCATCTGTGTCGCTGTTCGGGACCAGCAAAATAAATTCATCACCTCCCAGTCTGGCGAGCGTCATTGTGTCATCAAGGCAGGTATAGATGCGCTGGGTACTGGCGATCAGCAGTTGATCGCCAATGTGATGACCCCAGGTATCGTTGACCACTTTGAACCGATCGAGGTCGATAAAGACCAGCGCAAATGGGTATTTATGCAGTTTGGAATACTGCAGGCAGGTCTGTAAACAGGCATCAATCTGGGTACGGTTAGCCAATCCCGTCAGCGGATCAAAGTGGACCTGATGTTCAAGCTGGCAGTTCAACTGGTGCAAATTATCTGCCAGACGTGATGTTCGCAGTTGGGAATCCACCATCGAAATAACCAGCATAATACCTAGTATTACTAGGGTTATGGCACTGACCCAGATGGAGAGTTCCAGCGTGCTGATTCCCTCGTGCGCGGTGTGTTCGAAGTGAGTGAAGGTCGCCGCACCCATCCCAGTGTAATGCATAGAAGCAATAGCCAGCGCCATAATGAGCGCGGCAATAAGGCGGTTGATCAACACACGTCGGGTATTTTGGCGTAAATGAAAGGCCAGCCATAAGCCCACGCCCGACGCCACGATGGCAATGACCACCGAGAGCAGAATCAGCGTGCGATCCCAGAGAATCGCCACATGTTCAATAATGGCCATCATGCCAACGTAGTGCATCGCTACCACGCCAGTGCTTAATAGACCGGTGGCGGCGACAAGGCGTTTTGTTGATAACGTCTGGCCGGATATGGCGATATTGATAGCCAGCGTCGCGCTAATAAGGGCAATAAGGAAAGAGCACGCGGTGAGCACGAAATGGTAGTTAATAGGCATGCTCATTTTCATGGCCAGCATACCAATGAAATGCATTGACCAGATCCCCATACCCAGTGTTGCACCACCGGATAACCGCCAGAAGGTCGATTCTCGTCGACTGGAGATTGCCACTTTTCCCGCACTGTCGAGAGCAATAAAAGAAGCAATAAAGGCGACCACAAAGGAAATCCCAATCAGTACTGGATCCCACGACACGTGCAACATCGTACTACCTATATATAAAAAACCGTGATGTTAAATCTAGCATGTTTTGTCAAGTTAACCCGATAAAACCAGGACTGTTCGTATTTTTTAACCTCGAGCATGAGTTTGAGCCGTTATAACTTGGGAAATGTCCGGTGTTCACTCGTGAAATCATTCATGAAATTTATCATTTGTGTGTTTTGTATGCTCCGCGTGCTCCTTATCACAATAATCTGACTGTGGGTGTGGTGAACGGCTTTGTCAGAGTAAAATGCTGCATTAATGGAAATTGCAGGTTCGATAATGCGACTTAAGTGAAAGGAAGGCAGGGTCTAATTGAATATTCAGGTTTCCGCATAAGCGAATGGTAATCTGCATCACAACTGCTATAAAAATTATTACCCGCATTCGCGTTATTTCTTGGTGAGCAGGATTAAAATGTTAAATAATATTAGCGTCAGGACGTTTATTATTTCATTTCTGATATTAACGCATTTTATTCTCAATGTGATGGAACTATTATTATCAGCAGGGCTTGATGTTATTATATATACCAACGTGGTGAGCCTTGTTTCGATATTGTGTCTGTGGTGGTATATGACGAAATATCTCGTCGTACCAATCAATACCGTGAAAAAGAGCATTGAGGAGGTCACTTCAGGGAATCTGGCGATCAGCATTCCTGAATTTGGTAATAACTGCGCGGGTCGCCTTATCCCCGGCATCAACAGTTTATCGAGTAATATTTCCACGTTAGTTAGTGAAATCCGCACCTCTTCACGCACGGCGATGATGCTCTCTGAACAGCTTGCAGATCGCAGTGCAGAACTCTCGGTGAAAACAGAGCAGCAGTCAGGGGCGCTAACGCAAACCGCCGCCAGTATGGATGAGATAGCCATCAGCACGCGAAATAATGCTGAGAATACGCAACTGGCCAGCGCCCAGGCGAATATCGCCACACAATCCGCCCGTCAGGGGGGGGAATTAATGGTACAGGTCGCAACCAATATGCACTCGATCACCGAATGCGCGCAGCAGATGACAGAAATAATTGCGCTGATTGACGGCATTGCCTTCCAGACGAATATTCTGGCATTGAACGCGGCGGTGGAATCAGCACGAGCAGGCGAGCACGGCAAGGGATTCTCGGTGGTAGCGGGAGAGGTAAGAACGCTGGCTCATCGCAGTGCAGAAGCGGCAAAGAATATTAAACGACTGATTGATGAAACGCATTACAATGTCCGCGAAGGGGCGGCCATTGTCCGTGAAGCAGAAAAAAATATGCAGGATATTGTGGGTGGTGCCGGGCAATTAAATCAGTTGATGGGGGAGATATTAACCACCACGCGGGAGCAGGAGAAAGGTATCGTTAAGATTACCCAAGCCCTGGTTGAGCTGGAAAGCGTGACCCAAAGTAATGCGACTATGGTTGATGAGTTATCGGGTTCATCAGGCATTCTGAAAAATCAGGTGAACGACCTGCAGTTGCGGACACATAAATTTAATTTAAGTAATGCCTCATCACCTGAATTATTCGCGCAACCTCGTGGCGCGACAACGCCACCTGCTCTAAGCCGACGAGATAAATACGGTCATTCATTCTGACCCTGCTGCCACCAACGCCGACGTCGTCGGCGTTTTCATTTCAATTTATCTTTTCTGAATCATTTCAGCACAATGGGATAAAGAGATATTGCTTAACATATTCTGCAGGCTAGACTAACGAAAAAGATTGAATGACTGTGGAGGCGATGTGGAAGCCATTAAGGGATCGGACGTTAATGTGCCGGATGCCGTGTTTGCCTGGCAACTGGATGGTCAGGGTGGAGTAAAACCGCTGGAAGATAACGATGTTATCGACAGTCAGCATCCCTGCTGGCTGCATCTTAATTATACCCATTCTGATAGCGCGCAGTGGCTGGCGACGACCCCTTTGCTTCCTAATAA
The DNA here is from genome assembly GCF_004684345.1 of Citrobacter tructae. Classification (NCBI taxonomy): domain Bacteria; kingdom Pseudomonadati; phylum Pseudomonadota; class Gammaproteobacteria; order Enterobacterales; family Enterobacteriaceae; genus Citrobacter; species Citrobacter tructae. The sequence goes on along the minus strand of NZ_CP038469.1, from coordinate 1,076,730 downwards.
TGTGCGCGATGCGCTGGCAGGTGAAAGCACACGTCCACGTGTCAGCCGAATAGGGGAAGGCACGCTGATTACCCTGCGCTGTATTAACGGCAGCACGGATGAGCGTCCTGACCAACTTGTGGCGATGCGTTTATATATGGATGAGCGCCTGATCGTCTCGACACGGCAGCGTAAAGTACTGGCGTTGGATGATGTGGTTAGCGATCTGCAAGAAGGAACGGGACCGAATGACTGCGGCAGCTGGCTGGTGGATGTGTGTGACGCGTTGACCGATCATGCCAGTGAGTTTATCGAACAGTTGCACGATAAAATTATCGATCTGGAAGATAATTTACTCGATCAGCAAATCCCACCGCGCGGATTTCTGGCTCTGTTACGTAAGCAACTGATTGTCATGCGTCGTTATATGGCGCCACAGCGAGATGCCTATGCACGCCTGGCGAGTGAACGACTGCCGTGGATGACCGACGATCAGCGACGCCGGATGCAGGATATCGCCGACAGGCTGGGAAGGGGGCTGGACGAGATAGACGCCTGTATCGCCCGGACTGGTATCATGGCGGATGAAATTGCGCAGGTGATGCAGGAATCTTTGGCTCGCAGAACCTATACCATGTCGTTGATGGCAATGGTCTTTCTGCCTAGCACATTTTTAACCGGGTTGTTCGGCGTTAACCTTGGGGGAATTCCCGGCGGTGGCTGGCAGTTTGGCTTCTCATTGTTTTGTATTCTGTTAGTGGTCCTGATTGGTGGTGTTACTTTATGGTTGCATCGTAGTAAATGGTTGTAACAACAACGTTTTTTACCGCGTTTCGTAAGCGAAAACGCTTAATATTTTGAGCGAAGTCAATAAACCGTCTACCTATTCGGGGCAATATCTCTCTCGCAGGTGAATGCAACGTCAAGCGATGGGCGTTGCGCTCCATATTGTCTTACTTCCTTTTTTGAATTACTGCATAGCACAATTGATTCGTACGACGCCGACTTAGATTAGTCGGCTTTTTTTTGCCTGCAGGAAATCAGCGTCTACCCTAAAAGAGTCAACCTGAATGACTGGAGGGGATATGACCTGTCTAATGCTATTGTTGCAGTTGCCCACATTCAACCCCGATTCTGTACCGACCGACCCGGTACCCATTCCTGACCCGATACCCCGTCCGCAGCCGATGCCGGATCCGCCGCCGGATGAAGAACCGATTAAAATGTCGCATCACGGGCGTAGATCTGCGAGGATACGCGCCTGCTGATTGTGAGTTTTTACCGCGAGATTAAATTGTGACCGCTTTTTCTACCCTGAATGTTTTACCTGCCGCCCAACTCGAGAATCTTAACGAGCTGGGTTATCTTGAAATGACGCCTGTTCAGGCCGCTGCGCTGCCAGCTATCCTGGCAGGAAAAGATGTTCGCGTGCAGGCAAAAACCGGCAGTGGCAAAACGGCCGCGTTTGGTCTTGGACTGTTACAGCACATTGATGCCGCGCTGTTCCAGACACAGTCGCTGGTCCTGTGCCCCACGCGTGAGCTTGCTGACCAGGTGGCTGGCGAACTGCGTCGTTTAGCGCGTTTTCTACCGAACACCAAGATTTTAACCTTATGTGGCGGGCAACCCTTTGGTGCACAACGTGATTCTCTGCAGCATGCGCCACATATTATTGTTGCCACGCCGGGCCGCTTACTTGACCATCTGCAAAAAGGCACCGTCTCGCTGGAAGCCCTGAATACGCTGGTGATGGATGAAGCCGATCGCATGCTGGACATGGGCTTTAGCGATGCCATTGATGACGTGATCCGCTTTGCGCCTACATCACGTCAAACGTTGCTGTTTTCGGCAACCTGGCCGGAAGCGATTGCCGCGATCAGTGGTCGGGTGCAGCAAAATCCGCTAGCCATTGAAATCGATACGGTGGATGCGCTGCCGGCAATCGAACAACAGTTTTTTGAAACCTCCACCCACGGCAAAATTTCGCTGCTGCAAAAATTGCTTAGCCAGCATCAGCCCGCATCGTGCGTTGTTTTCTGTAATACCAAAAAAGATTGTCAGGCTGTGTGTGATGCACTGAATGCAGCAGGGCAAAGTGCGCTGTCATTACATGGCGACCTGGAGCAGCGCGATCGCGATCAGACACTGGTCCGTTTTGCTAATGGTAGCGCGCGCGTGCTGGTGGCAACCGATGTTGCGGCGCGTGGTCTTGATATTAAATCGCTCGAGCTGGTGGTTAACTACGAATTGGCATGGGATCCGGAAGTGCATGTGCATCGTATAGGACGTACCGCGCGTGCCGGTAATAGCGGTTTGGCCATTAGCTTCTGTGCGCCAGAAGAGGCCCAGCGAGCCAATATTCTTTCTGAAATGCTACAGTTAAAGCTGAACTGGTTGCCTGCACCAGGCAATGGTCCATTAGTGCCGCTTGAGGCTGAGATGGCGACGCTGTGCATTGATGGTGGCAAAAAGGCAAAAATGCGTCCAGGCGATGTTCTGGGTGCGTTGACCGGTGATATGGGTCTGGATGGGACCGACATCGGCAAGATTGCCGTACATCCAACGCATGTCTACGTGGCGGTTCGTCAGTCCGTCGCGCATAAAGCGTGGAAGCAGCTACAAAACGGTAAGATTAAAGGCAAAAGCTGCCGGGTTCGTCTGTTGAAATAAATGCCCGTTGGAGTGCCTGATGGTGCTCCGCTGATCAGGCCTACACGCGTTTATACGCGGTGTAGGCCATCCGGTAATATCTGGATTACTTCACTTCCACCACGTTCAGACGTAACTCATCCAGTTGGTTTTCATCTTCTTCTGGCTGCCAGCCTGCCGGTTGCAACGGGATCTCTTCGCGATCGAACGCTAAGTCACCGCCGTCCACGACCTCAGAACCGTGCTTGATACCTTTAAAGTCGAACAGATTGATATCGCTAAGATGCGAAGGCACCACGTTCTGCATTGCGCTGAACATGGTCTCAATACGACCCGGGTAGCGTTTGTCCCAGTCACGCAGCATGTCAGCAATCACCTGACGTTGCAGGTTCGGCTGTGAACCACACAGGTTACACGGAATAATCGGGTAGCCTTTGGCTTCGGCAAAACGCTCGATGTCCTTCTCGCGGCAATAGGCCAGTGGACGAATGACAATATGCTTACCGTCATCACTCATCAGCTTCGGCGGCATGCCTTTCATTTTCCCGCCGTAGAACATGTTTAAAAACAGCGTTTGCAGGATATCGTCGCGGTGATGTCCCAGCGCAATTTTCGTGGCACCGAGTTCGGTTGCTGTGCGGTACAGAATGCCACGACGCAGACGGGAGCAGAGAGAGCAGGTGGTTTTCCCCTCCGGGATTTTGTCTTTGACAATCCCGTAGGTGTTCTCTTCGACAATTTTGTACTCAACGCCCAGTTGTTCCAGATACTCCGGTAAAATATGCTCCGGGAATCCTGGCTGTTTCTGATCCAGGTTAACCGCGATCAGAGAAAAACTGATTGGTGCGCTTTGTTGCAAATTGCGCAGAATCTCCAGCATTGTGTAGCTGTCTTTCCCACCGGAAAGGCACACCATAATGCGATCGCCATCTTCAATCATGTTGAAGTCGGCAATCGCTTCGCCCACGTTACGGCGCAGACGCTTTTGTAATTTGTTCAGGTTGTACTGATCTTTCTTGCTAATATCTTGATTTTGCGACATTTAATAGAGGCTCAATTCATAGTGTGGCATCAGAAGAGTATGCATCACGCCGGATTGTCCGGCAAAAGAAGTCTGATATAAAAACTGTGGCGTGTATGGTACGGATAAGCGGGAAAAATGTCAGCACATTTAGGTCAGGAATCGCGGGGTAAAAGAGGGTGAAATGAAAAGCCCGCAGCGATGTGCGGGCCTGACTGCTTAGCGGACTACCAGAACCGAACACTCTGCATGACGCACCACGGCTGCGGCGTTGGAACCGAGCAGGTAAGTAGTGATATCAGGTCGGTGCGAGGCAATAATCACCATATCTGCGGGCAATTTCCTGGCAAGTTCCAGAATTTTATCTTTTGGCGAACCTTCAACGACATGAACTTGAATTCTGTCTGCCGGGATATTGAACTTCTTGATCATCTCTTCCAGTTGAGATTTCGCTTCGGCTTTCAGATCGTCCATGGCCGGTAACTCTGCCGAGTAGGCCAGTCCAAGGGAAGCGTAATAGGGCAATGACGGAATAACGGTCAAAAAATGGACCTGTGCATCGTCAATTCTTGCCTCTGCTTCAACATGGGCAATAACTCGTTGAGTTAATTCTGAGTCTGAAATATCGATGGGTACAAGAATCGTTCTGTTCATAAAACCTCCTGTTTAAGTATCCTCCTAAAGCTTACCGCGTAATGGCACTTTATGTACAATGACGAAGATCACATTTTGGCATCACTTTATTTTAATTTCAGGGAACTTGCCTTTTATAACGCCATCGTAAAATCGGCCTTTCGATACCACAGTCAGGAAGTCACGAAAAATACGTGCCGGAACAGGGTGATATTGCAGGGTCTGCAGATGGTGAAAGCGAATTTCTAACGTGCTGGAGGATTCGTCATAACCTACGGATGCAATTCGAGATGATTTAACGGGGTGATGATTCATTGCAGGTATCCTCTACTACAGACTTTAATGCAAGATATCATCTATCAGTGGGATGTTTTAACGCAACAGATATAATGTTTTGATCTACATAAAACGGAATTGCGATGCGGGAAAACGAGAGTAGCCCGCTGTTTCCAGCGGGCTGACAGATTAGAACTGGTAAACCATACCCAGTGCTACAACGTCATCGGTAGAGATATCGTTTTGGGTGTAGAAGTCTTTGTCTTCATCCAACAGGTTGATTTTGTAATCAACGTAGGTGGAGAAGTTTTTGTTGAAGTAGTAAGTCGCACCTACGGAGGCATATTTAACCAGATCCTGGTCGCCATCAGATCCGTTTACACCCAGATCCTGACCTTTAGACATCAGGAAAGAAACTTCCGGACGCAGGCCGAAATCGAACTGGTATTGTGCAGTTACTTCAAAGTTCTGAGTTTTGTTGGCAATAGTATTATCACTACCGTCTGAGCCGCCGTAAGGGGTCATATTACGGGTTTCGGAGTACATGGTTGCCAGATAGATGTTGTTCGCATCATATTTCAGACCAACGGTCCATGCGTCAGCTTTATCGCCACCCGCAGTAGAATGGTTAACCTGCTCGTTTGTACGGTCAGAAGAAGTATATGCCGCACCGAAGCTTACGCCCATACCTAAGTCGTAGGTAGAGGAAATACCGAAGCCGTCACCGTTGGAGTTCTTCATGTTACGATCGGCGCCACCGTTATTGGTGCCTTCCTGCTCCGGTGACTGATTTTCGTTCGCGCCCTGGTATTGCAGAGCGACATTCAGACCGTTAACCATACCGAAGAAATCGGTATTACGGTAGGTTGCTACGCCGTTTGCACGGCCGGTCATGAAGTTGTCGGCTTTGGTGTAAGAGTCACCGCCGAATTCTGGCAGCATATCGGTCCAGGCTTCAACGTCGTACATGACGCCGTAGTTACGACCGTAGTCGAATGAACCGTAATCACCAACTTTAATACCAGCGAAGGCCAGACGAGTCCAGGAATCGCCTTTATCACCTTCGGTGCCGTTAGCCTGAATCTGATATTCCCACTGGCCATAGCCGGTGATCATATCGTTAACCTGAGTTTCGCCTTTGAAACCCATACGCATATAAGTTTGATCGCCATCACTGTTAGTGTCATCAGAAAAATAACGCAAACCATCAATTTTTCCGTAGAGATCTAATTTGTTGCCGTCTTTATTATAAATTTCAGCAGCGTGAGTAGCGCCTGCAGCTAACAGGGCAGGAATTACGAGAGCCAGTACTTTTCTGTTCATTGAAATAATCCTTTAGTTTTTATATTTACCTGCGACTACCCATGTAGGGTGTTGAAGCATGCTAAATGAGAAGTTCCGTAAAGAGATAAATATCAATTGTTACGCCTTAAGTAAAACCTTAAGCAAATAATTCTATGGAAATGGTGATAATTATGGTGAATGTATTGGCGGGTAAGTATATAAAATAAAAATTATACAAGTTAATTCCGTTGAGATATTCTGCGCGGGTTATATGCCTTTATTGTCACTTCTTGTTTTTCGTTGGAGTATTCGTCTCAGGATTGATTAGCCAGCGAATAAATTGACAAGCCCGAACAATTGTTCGGGCTTTTTTTATTTCTGGTAAATACTTAACTACGTGTATTAATCGGTACTGCTTTTTTCCGCTTTCCCTGCCAGTTGCGCCAGGAAGTCATAACGTTTTTGCAAATCAGCAGTCGCATCCTTCCACAATTGCTCAGCCACTTCCGGCTGCTGTGCGTTCAGACGACGGAAGCGTTGCTCGTTCATCAATGTCTCAGCTAGCGCGTCTGACGGTGGGCGAGAGTCCAGCGCCAGCGGGAGTTTACCTTCGTCAGCGCGACGCGGATCAAAGCGATACAGTGGCCAGAATCCGGTGGCTGTGAGTTGGCGCATCTGATCGTGGCTCAGAGCGAGATCGTAGCCGTGCTCTTCGCAAGGACTGTAGGCAATAATCAGCGATGGGCCAGGGTAAGACTCCGCTTCCTGAATCGCTTTCACTGTCTGGTTCAACTGGGCCCCCAGTGAGATCTGTGCGACGTAAACATGACCGTACATCATCATACTAACACCAAGATCTTTGCGCGCTTTACGCTTACCGTGTTCGCCAAATTTAGTGACGGCACCGAGCGGTGTCGCTTTCGACGCCTGTCCGCCGGTGTTGGAATAACACTGGGTATCCAGCACCAGAATGTTGACGTTCTCGGTCAGACTCAGGACGTGATCCAACCCGCCAAAGCCAATATCGTAGGCCCAGCCATCACCGCCAATCAGCCAGATTGACTTCTCAACCAGTGCGTCGGCATCGGTTAATAACTGCTGTGCGCCGTCAACACCTTGCAGATGCTGGCGCAGTGCAGCGACCTGCTCCCGGCGAACCTCTGGGGTAGCTTCTGCGTGCAGGGCGTCATTCAATTCAGCCGGGATCTTATCGGCAAATTGTTCCAGCAGGCGCATGACGCGTACGCGGTGTTGATCCACTGTCAGGCGGAAGCCTAGACCAAACTCGGCGTTATCTTCAAACAGAGAGTTTGCCCACGCAGGCCCGCGACCATTGGCGTCGGTGGTATACGGTGTTGAAGGCAGGTTACCGCCATAAATCGAGGAACAACCGGTCGCATTCGCGATCAGCATGCGGTCGCCATACAACTGGGTGAGCAATTTGATATACGGCGTTTCACCACAACCAGAACAGGCGCCGGAATATTCAAACAGCGGAGTAATCAACTGGGAGGTACGAATATCAATACGTTCCAGTTTAGTGCGATCAATCTCCGGCAAATTGAGGAAGAAATCATAGTTCACTTTTTCTTCTTCAACATGCTCCAGGCGGGACATCATATTGATGGCCTTGATTTCTGGATTTTGCCTGTCCTTCGCCGGGCAAACTTCGACGCACAGATTACAACCGGTGCAATCCTCAGGCGCGACCTGTAGAACATATTTCTGTCCGCGCATATCACGGGATTTCACATCCAGAGAATGAAGGCTGGCTGGAGCGTCTGCCATTGCTTCCGGTGAGACCACTTTGGCGCGGATTGCCGAGTGCGGGCAAGCAGCAACGCAGTGGTTGCATTGTGTACACAGCTCTTCTTTCCAGATAGGGATCTCTTCGGCGATATTGCGTTTTTCCCAGCGCGTGGTGCCCATCGGCCATGTGCCGTCTGGCGGCAGCGCGGAGACGGGGAGGGCATCACCCAGACCGGCGAGCATCGCCGCGGTGACGGTTTTCACGAAATCAGGCGCGGCATCAGAAACCACTGGCGGACGGTTGGCGCTGTGCGGGTCAACCGGCTGGAGTGCCACTTCGGCGACCGACTCACGTGCCAGGGCCAGTGCCTGCCAGTTACGTTCAACCAGATCCTGACCTTTGCTGCTGTAGCTTTTGGCGATTGCACCTTGCAGTTCCGCCAGGGCGCTGTCGCCTGGTAGAATTTGCGTCAGGTGGAAGAACGCCATCTGCATCACGGTGTTAATGCGTGCTGCGAGGCCGCATTCGCGGGCAATTTTAGCAGCATTAATCACGTAAAAACGGGCTTTCTTCTGGTTCAGGACCGCCTGAACTTCCTGCGGCAGGCGCGACCACACTTCATCCACGCTGTACGGTGTATTGAGCAGGAAAATGCCGCCAGGTTTCAGGCGTTCTGCCATTTGATATTTATCGATAAACTGCAACTGATGACAACCGACAAAATCTGCCTGCGAAACCAGATACGCCGAACGAATAGGCTGCTCGCTGACGCGCAGGTGGGAAACCGTCAGGCCACCTGCTTTTTTCGAGTCATAGACGAAATAGCCCTGCGCATACCACGGCGTAGAGTTACCGATAATCTTGATATTGTTTTTGGTGGCTGACACGCTACCGTCACTACCCAGCCCGTAAAACAGGGCTTCGAGTTTAGCGGTGCCGGGCAGGGTATTTTCCGGCAGCGGCAAGGACAGATTGGTAACATCATCATAGATACCGACCGTAAAGCGTGGTTTAGGCTTAGCATTACTCAGTTCGTTAAACACCGCCATCACACAGTCCGGGCCGAACTCTTTTGAGGAAAGGCCATAGCGCCCGCCAATGACGCGCGGTAACGTTTCACGCTCACCGCAGTTAAATGCTTCAGCCAGCGCGGTCATCACATCCAGATACAATGGCTCAGCCTGTGCGCCCGGCTCTTTGGTGCGATCGAGAACGGCAACGCTGCGCGCGGTGTCTGGTAATGCCTGCAGTAAATGTCGGGCAGAGAACGGGCGGAACAGACGAACTTTCAGGACGCCGACTTTTTCACCGCGAGTCTGTAACTCTTCCACGACTTCTTCACAGGTGCCAATGGCGGAACCCATCAAAATAATGACGCGTTCCGCCTGTGGATGACCATAGTATTCAAACGGCTGGTACTGGCGGCCCGTCGCGGCGGCGAAATCGTTCATCGCCTGTTCAACGTTTTCGTAAACTGCGTTGTACCACGGGTTAGTCGCTTCGCGGGACTGGAAGTAAGTATCAGGGTTAGCCGAGGTTCCGCGAATCACCGGATGCTCCGGATTCAGCGCGCGCGCGCGATGGGCATCAATCTCCCCTTGCGGCATCAGATCGAGGATGGTGTCATCGGCCAGCGGTACGATTTTATTGATTTCATGCGAGGTGCGGAAACCATCAAAGAAATGAATAAAAGGGACGCGACTTTTCAGCGTGGCGATGTGCGAAATCAGAGCGAAATCCTGCGCTTCCTGAACGCTGCTGGCGCACAGCATGGCACAACCGGTTTGACGAACGGCCATTACATCGGAATGGTCGCCAAAGATCGATAGCGCGTGGGTAGCAATAGTGCGTGCAGCAACGTGCAGTACAAATGGCGTCAGTTGACCGGCCAGTTTGTACAGCGTAGGGATCATCAGCAATAAACCTTGCGATGAGGTAAATGATGTCGAGAGCGCACCGGTTTGCAACGCACCGTGAACGGTCGCTATTGCGCCACCTTCCGACTGCATTTCCACGACGCGCGGGGTATCACCCCAGACGTTTTTTAACCCGTTACCGGCCCAGGCATCTGCCTGCTCCGCCATCGTCGAACTTGGCGTAATCGGGTAGATGGCGATAACCTCGCTGGTACGAAATGCAACCGAAGCAACCGCACCATTACCGTCAATTGTGATCATACTGACACCCTTACATTGCGCAAAAAAGAGGGACCCGCCAAATTATGCAAGTCCTGTAGTTATCCTTTTATTTTAGCAAAAGCCCAACATACTCATTTTCGCTTTTGTGTCCTGGGAATAACCAGAATGAATGTTTTGATCAAAGGAGCGGGCAAAAAATTGCCAGAAAATGTAAACAGGGCGCATAAATGCGGATCTTGCCTCTCGACGTCAGTGTTTCTGCTGCCTATTATTTATGGCTGTATTGTTGGGTTATTTTTCAGAGGGGAGAGAGATGCGCGCAGCGTTTTGGGTAGGGTGTGCCGCGTTATTATTATCGGCTTGTAGCAGTGAGCCTGTTCAGCAGGCAACGGCCGCGCACGTCGCGCCTGGCATGAAGGCCGCAATGTCCAGTACTGGAGAAGCTAATTGCGCCATGATTGGCGGTTCGCTCTCTGTTGCTCGTCAACTGGATGGGTCAGCCATCGGGCTGTGCGCGCTACCCAATGGCAAACGCTGTAGTGAGCAGTCGCTTGCCGCCGGAAGCTGTGGAAGCTATTAAGCCACCGCGTTTACTACATTAAGTCCGCCAGTTTATACGTCAGCGTTTGTTCTGCTGTCGCCAGTGTTAACTGGTCAGCAGTCAGATCGACCTGTGCGCCTTGCTTAAACATCTCGCTGACGATACCGTCGAGCGCGTTAAGCTGTGGATCGGCGCACATCATGCGGGTCATCGCCATATCTTTTACCTTCAACTCACCGTCGGACAGCTTGCCCTGACCGTGGAATTGATTACACATCTTACCCGATACCGTCATATTTTCGCCAAAACTCAATTCGGGTGGGTTGTTGGCGACAGTGACGGGTTTACCATTCACGCTCTGCAAAACGAAACGGTGATGCTGTAACTGTTCGCGATTGACGGAAACTTTTCCATTGCTCACACAACCAGCCATCAGCATGCTGAGCGCAATCAACGTGACAACTTTCTTCATGCAATTTCTCTACGTTCGTGATGGGTATACATTCAATATAATAATGATACTGACTGTTTTATCATCGGTGATTGTCTGAAAATGCTCCCCAGAAGTCAGGGGAGCACAGATATTAGAAGAGGGCGTTTGGACAGGTTTCGCCTTTAGCGATTTGTGCCAGGTTCTGCAGCGTTGTTTCGGAAATACTGATTAACGCTTCGGCTGTAAGGAACGCCTGATGCCCGGTGAACAGCACGTTATGACAGGCAGACAAGCGACGGAATACATCATCCTGGATCACATCGTTAGACTTATCTTCAAAGAACAGATCGCGTTCATTTTCATACACGTCCATACCCAGAGAACCAATTTTTTGGTTTTTCAGAGCATCAATAGCGGCCTGTGAGTCGATAAGTGCTCCGCGACTGGTGTTGACGATCATTACGCCGTCTTTCATTTGCTCAAAGGCTTCGTGATTGAGCAGATGATAATTTTCCGGCGTTAACGGGCAGTGCAGGGAAATGACATCCGACTCAGCAAACAGTGTTTTGAGATCGACATATTCAACGCCTAATTCAAGAGCCGCAGCGCTTGGATAAGGATCGAATGCCAGCAAACGCATACCAAAGCCCTTCAAGATCCGCAGTGCGGCAATACCGATTTTACCGGTACCGATCACCCCGGCGGTTTTACCGTACATGGTAAAGCCAGTCAGGCCTTCCAGAGAAAAGTTGGCGTCACGGGTGCGTTGATACGCGCGGTGAATACGACGGTTCAGCGTCATCATCATGCCAATCGCATGCTCTGCAACTGCTTCCGGCGAATATGCAGGTACGCGCACGACCTGCAAACCCAGCTCTTTGGCGGCGTCCAGATCGACGTTATTGAATCCGGCGCAGCGCAGCGCGATGTATTTCACGCCATGCTTTTTCAGTTCTTCCAGAACCGGTCGGCTGCCATCGTCGTTGACGAAGATACACACGGCTTCACAGCCATGGGCTGTCTTGGCTGTCTTCTCCGTCAGCAGAAAGTCAAAGAATTCAAGTTCAAAACCAAAAGCCTCGTTAACCTGTTGCAGGTACTTCTTGTCGTACTGTTTTGTACTATAGATGGCGAGTTTCATAAGACTTTCTCCCGTGATTTTTACGTCACATCAATTCAACTAAAATTATTTTACAAAATCTAAAAAATTATTGATAGTCATAGACGTAATGAATAGTTTCGACGCATCTGTTGTTAGTGTGGGCAGGTTACTCGTTTTCAACAACTGGATAATTTTCATCCAGCTCAACGTCCGGCAAATATAACGTGGTTAAAAAGCCAGCTAAACCACATCTGGACAGCTACGCTTATACAGGTATCAGATATCGGGAGGGGTTATGCTAACTCACTCTGAAGCAAAACGATGGGCCACATTAATGCTTAAGGCGGCATTATGCGATGGTATGAAGTCTGAGGAAATTTCCCGGCAGGTGCATCTTGTCTGTGATCACCATGGTAAGGAGTGTCTTGAAGAACTCATAGAGGAAATTCTCATAGAGGCCGGTCGTATAGGACCTAAACACAGCGATGGACAACTGAGTCATCATTGAGCCTACATTTTCCGCGTCTGTGTTGAAATCATTCCTGACGGCACGCGTCACAGCGTGCCATATTAAATCATTACCTATCTTATTGAATTAAATGTTATTTTCTGAATAATTCACTATTTATAGATAATCTGTATGTTTTGGTGGCACCGATTCTTAATGTGGGCATGCTTAGCTAAACATGCCACAATACAAGTCGAAACCGGCTTAAATTTTTGCTAAATCAGGATATTAACTACCCATGAAGGGTAAATATAAGGCCGTATTGGCGCTACTCTTATTGTTGACCCTCGTGCCGCTGACGTTGTTGATGACGTTGGGTCTGTGGGTTCCTACGCTGGCGGGCATCTGGTTGCCTGTCGGTACGCGCATTGCGATGGATGAGAGTCCGCGGCTTACCCGGCACGGACTGCATATTCCCGAACTCCGCTACCTGGTCGATGATTGCCCGCTAGCGCGTATCACCCAGGCAGATTTGTCGCATCCTAGCCGTTGGCTGCTGAACGTCGGCAGTATTGAACTGGATTCCGCCTGCTTGGCCAAACTGCCGCAAACGGAGCCATCGCCCGCTGCGCCTAAAACGCTGGCAGAATGGCAATCCATGCTGCCCAACACCTGGATTAACATCGATAAGCTCATTCTTTCTCCGTGGCAGGAGTGGCAGGGCAAGCTGTCGCTCTCGCTGACGTCTGCCATTCAGCAGGTGAGTTATCAGGGTGAAAAGGTCAAATTCCAGGGGCGTCTGCACGGGCAAAATCTCACGGTAAACGAACTGTCTGTTGCGGCTGTTGAGGGGCAACCGCCGGTGAAACTTGTGGGTGAGTTTACTATGCCGCTGGTGCCCGATGGGCTGCCGGTGGGCGGTCATGCGGTGGCGACCCTTAGCCTGCCGCAGGAGCCAACGCTTGTGGATGCAGAGCTGGAATGGCGAGAAAACAGCGGGCAGTTGATCGTGATGGCGCGGGACAATGCCGATCCGTTGCTGGATCTCCCCTGGGAAATTACCCGCCAGCAACTGACTATCAGCGACGGACGCTGGAACTGGCCGTATCAGGGATTCCCGTTAAGTGGTCGGCTGGGTGTGAAAGTCGAAAACTGGCAGGCCGGTGTGGAAAATGCGGTAGTAAGCGGGCGTTTGAACATTCTGACGCAGGGCGATGCGGGCAAAGGAAATGCGGTGTTAACCCTTGGTCCGGGCAAGCTTAGCATGGATAACAGTGACATGCCGTTGCAGTTAACTGGCGAGGCGAAGCAGGGCGACCTGATTTTTTATGCGATGTTACCCGCTAAACTCAGCGGCAGTCTGAACGATCCGCAGCTGGCTTTTGAGCCAGGCGCGCTGCTGCGTTCCCGTGGACGGATTATTAACTCGCTGGATATTGACGAAATCCGCTGGCCGCTTGCTGGGGTCAAGGTGACCCAACGTGGAGTGGACGGGCGCTTACAGGCTATTTTACGCGCTCATGAAAACCAGATGGGCGGTTTTGAACTGCATCTCGATGGTCTGGCCAATGATTTCCTTCCTGACGCTGGTCGCTGGCAGTGGCGATATTGGGGCGAAGGCAGTTTTACGCCGATGCATGCACGCTGGGATGTGGCAGGCAAGGGTGAATGGCACGACAACACCATCAAACTTTTTGATCTTTCTACCGGATTCGATCATCTGCAATACGGCACCATGAAAGTGGAGAATCCGCGTCTGGTGATGGATGAACCGATCGTGTGGGTGCGGGACGCAGCACAGCCGACGTTTAGCGGCGCGCTGTCGCTGGATGCCGGAAAAACCACCTTTTCCGGGGGCAGTACTTTGCCGCCTTCAACCCTAAAGTTCAGCGTTGAAGGGACCGACCCGACGATATTCCAGTTCAAAGGGCAGTTGCACGCTGGCGCAATTGGCCCGGTTCAGTTGAATGGCCGCTGGGATGGCATCCGCCTGCGTGGTCAGGCCTGGTGGCCAAAACAATCGCTCACCGTATTCCAGCCGCTGGTACCACCTGATTGGAAAATGAACCTGCGTGAAGGTGAACTGTATGCCCAGGTTGCTTTCTCCGCCGCCCCGGAACAGGGCTTTGAGGCGGGCGGTCATGGGGTATTAAAAGGCGGTAGCGCCTGGATGCCCGATAACCAGATCAATGGTGTCGATTTTGTGCTGCCGTTTCGTTTTAGCGAAGGTGCATGGCAACTTGGCACACGCGGGCCAATTTCATTACGCATCGCGGAAGTGGTGAATCAGGTTACGGTGAAAAATATCACCGCCGATCTACAGGGCGGGTATCCCTGGAGCGAAGATAACCCATTGCTGCTGAGCGATGTCAGCGCCGACTTGCTGGGCGGTAAAGTGGTGATGCAGCAACTGCGCATGCCGCAGCACGATCCGGCATTAGTGCGAGTGCAGAATATCTCTTCCAGCGAGCTTATCAGCGCGGTTAACCCCAAACAATTTGCCATGTCCGGCCCGGTCAGCGGCGCACTGCCGTTATGGTTAAACAATGAAAAGTGGATTATCAAAGACGGCTGGCTGACCAACCCGGGACCAATGACGTTGCGTATCGACAAAGACACAGCGGATGCGGTGGTCAAAGATAATATGGCGGCTGGTGCGGCGATTAACTGGCTCCGCTATATGGAAATCACCCATTCCTGGACGAAAATTAATCTGGATAACCTCGGCGTGTTAACCATGCAGGCTGCCGTCACCGGTAATAGTCGGGTGGATGGCAAAGTGGGAACGGTGAATTTGAATTACACCCATGAAGAAAACGTCTTTACGCTATGGCGCAGTTTGCGTTTTGGCGACAATTTACAGGCATGGCTTGAGCAAAATGCAGCGCTGCCCGAAACCCATTGCCTGGAAGGCAAGGAATGTGAGGAACAACAATGAAAACTATCGCGGCCATGCTGGGACTGCTGGCGTCATCTTTGCTGGTAGGGTGCACCCCGCGCATTGAAGTTGCAGCGCCGAAAGAGCCCATCACCATCAATATGAACGTCAAAATCGAGCATGAGATCCATATTAAAGTCGATAAAGACGTCGAGAGCCTGTTGAAATCACGCAGTGATTTATTCTGAGGTGATGATGAAAAAACAGCTAAAAGTGACCATACTGCTGCTAAGTTTGTTGAGCGCTAACGCCTTTGCCCTGACCCTGGCGGACGCCAGAACCCAGGGACGGGTGGGTGAAACGCTCAATGGCTACCTTGTCGCATTGAAGACCGATGCGGAAACCCAGTCGCTGGTGAGTGAGATTAACAAAGCGCGTAGCGCCAGCTACCAACAGCTGGCCGAGAGTAACAATATTCCCGTTGATGAAGTGGCAAAAATGGCCGGACAAAAACTGGTGGCTCGCGCCAAACCAGGGGAATACGTCCAGGGCATTAACGGGAAGTGGTTGAAAAAGTAATCTGATTTTTAATCAATGAGATGTATCAGGCAGGCAACGATTAATTGATCCACTATAATTGAATCAACGAATTATCAAGGAGTGATGATGACGCTTTATCAGATAAAGCCTGCCTTCCAGGCGCTTTTACGCCCGCTAATGTTCTGGTTAGAGAAAAAAAACGTCACCGCCAATCACGTTACTCTGGCCGCGATGGCGCTTTCTTTTATCACTGGCGCGGTGCTGTTTATTTTCCCCAACCCTAAACTCTTCATTCTTTTACCCATCATTTTATTTATACGCATGGCCCTCAATGCGCTGGACGGCATGCTGGCGCGTGAATGTAATCAACAATCCCGTCTGGGCGCTATTCTCAATGAAACCGGAGATATTCTCTCCGATCTCGCGCTGTATCTGCCCTTTATGCTGCTCCCAGGCAGTAACGCGCTGCTGGTGCTGGCCATGCTGTTTTGTACGGTAATGACGGAGTTCTGCGGCGTGCTGGCACAAACTATCAATGGCGTGCGCAGCTATGCCGGGCCGTTGGGCAAGAGCGACAGGGCACTGGTGTTTGGCGCATGGGGGCTGGCACTGGCGCTGTGGCCGCAGCTGGTGCAGTGGAACAACGTCGTTTGGGGCATTGCCACATTATTGTTGCTGTGGACGGTCGTTAACCGCTGCAAAAGTGCATTACGCCAAGAGGGGACAAAATGATGCTGCTAGAAAAATCGCTGGCGGTGATTTTTGCCTTACTGCTGATTGCGACGCTGTTGAATGGTCTGCTGGTATGGCGGCGTCCGGGTAAAGACTGGCGTGAGCTGACGCTGCGTATCCGCACCTGGTGGGTGATCATTGTTCTGTTTTCGCTGGCGATCTTAAGCCCGCATTGGCTGGCATTGACCTTCTTTGCGCTGGTAAGTTTTATGGCGTTAAAGGAGTTTTTAACGTTGGCCCCTTCGCGCCAGACCGATCGCATGCCGCTATTGTGGATGTTTATTGCGATTCCTGTTAACTACTGGCTGATTGGCATCAACTGGTACGGCATGTTTGTGGTGTTTATCCCGGTGTATGCATTTTTATTCTTGCCCGTCCGCATGGTGATCGCCGGCGACACCCAGGGATTTTTACGCTACGCCTCCCAGCATCACTGGAGCCTGATGACCACCGTGTTTGCGTTCAGCCACGTTGCATTCTTGCTGGTGCTGCCCGCAGATGGCAAGCAGACCGGCGCACTGCTGGTGCTCTTCCTCGTCGGTTTGACGGAATTCAACGACATTGCGCAGTACCTGTGGGGTAAATCAATGGGGCGCATTAAGGTGATACCAAAGGTCAGCCCCAACAAAACGCTGGCGGGTCTGGTCGGCGGCGTGGCGACCACCACGTTTGCGGCGGCGCTGCTGGGGCCAATAATGACGCCGTTAAGTATACCAATGGCGATGTTGGCAGGGTTTATTATCGGGATCAGCGGCTTCTGTGGCGATGTGGTGATGTCGGCCATTAAGCGCGACATTGGTGTGAAAGACAGCGGTACGCTGTTGCCCGGCCATGGCGGTATTCTCGATCGGCTGGATTCACTGATCTTCACCGCCCCGGTGTTTTTCCACTTCATTCGCTACTTTTACTACTAACTTATGATCAATTCATTTCTGCGAACGCTGTTTACGCTGTGCATCGTCTGGCCGGTGATTTGGCTGTGGCTTGGGCTGCGCGTCAGGCACCGGGATCGACTGCCGAAGCAGGGGCCGGCGATCGTGGTGGCGAATCACAACAGCCATATGGATGTTTTTGCGCTGTTGTCGCTGTTTCCGCTGCGTCGTCAGGGGGCTATCCATCCGGTGGCGGCGGCTGACTATTTTCTGCGTAATAAATGGATGGCCTGGTTTGCGCTCAATATTCTCAATATTATTCCGATCACGCGTAAGGGCGGTGAAACCAACCCGCTGGCGCAGTGTGAACAGGCATTACGCGACGGCAAAATACTGATCCTTTTCCCTGAAGGGACGCGTGGTGAACCAGGGCTGCTGGCCCCGCTGAAATCCGGTGTCTGGCACCTCAGTCAGCGCATGCCGGAGGTGCCGATTATTCCCGTCTGGCTGCGTGGGACAGAGCACGTGATGGCGAAGGGGAATCGTATTCCGCTGCCGCTGTTTATTGACGTCAACATTGGCAGGCCGCTGGCCGCCGATTGCGATAAACACATCTTCATGGACGATCTCAGGCAGCAATTGTTGCTGCTTCAGCAACAAACCACAGGACAGCACCCTCATGACTAACACTCGAGTGCCGGATGAACGCCCGTTTTTGACCAGCGACAACACCGCGTTGTTTTTTCGCCACTGGCCGGCATTAGCCGCTGGTTCTGCGCCCAAAGTGATCGTCCTGTTTCATCGTGGGCACGAACATTCCGGGCGTTTGCAACACATTGTGGATGAGCTGGCAATGCCGGACACCGCGTTCTATGCCTGGGATGCGCGAGGTCACGGACAATCGCCGGGCCAACGCGGGTATAGCCCATCGCTGGCGCGCTCAGTGCAGGATGTTGACGAGTTTGTGCGTTTTGCTGCTGCCGACAGTCAGGCCGCAATGGAAGATGTGGTGGTGGTGGCGCAAAGCGTGGGCGCGGTGCTAGCGGCGACCTGGGCCCATGATTATGCGCCTTTTATTCGCGGACTGGTGCTGGCGTCACCGGCATTCAAAGTCAAATTGTACGTGCCGTTTGCTCGTCCAGGACTGGCGTTAATGCATCGCCTGCGCGGCCTGTTTTTCGTCAACTCCTACGTCAAAGGCAAATACCTGACGCACGATACTGAGCGCGTGGCGAGCTTTAACCAGGATAAACACATCACCCGGGCGATTGCGGTGAACATCCTGCTCGATCTCTATAAAACCGCGGAACGTATTGTCAGTGATGCCGGTGCCATTACCTTGCCGTTGCAGTTGTTGGTCTCCGGGTCCGATTTTGTTGTACATCGCCAGCCGCAGATTGATTTTTATCAGCGCCTGAGAAACCCGCTCAAGGAACTGCACGTGCTGCCGGGGTTTTATCACGACACGCTGGGCGAGAAGGACCGGCATCTGGCGTTTGACAAAATGCGCGATTTTATCGACACGCTGTACGCGATGCCGCCGCAGCGTTTTGATTACACTCATGAAGACCGCTGGAGCCCCGGTGCAGACAGCTGGCGGATGCTGAGCGGCGGACCTGCGCCGTATTCGCTCGACGATATTGCCTACCGTGGCCTGCGCTATGGGATGAAATTGCTCGGGACGCAATCAACGGGCGTCCGTCTGGGGTTTGATACCGGTTTTGATTCGGGCAGTACGCTGGATTATGTCTATCGCAATCAGCCTCAGGGCAGCAGCGCGCTGGGGCGCTTGATTGACAAAAACTATCTGAATAGCGTGGGCTGGAAGGGGATTCGCCAGCGTAAGGTCCATTTGCAGATGCTGATTCGTCAGGCGGTTGCACAGCTTGCAGAGCAGGGAAGTGCGGTGCATGTGGTGGATATCGCGGCCGGACACGGGCGCTATGTTCTCGACGCGCTGGAAAGCGAAGCGGCGGTCAACTCGATTTTACTGCGCGATTACAGCGAACTGAACGTCAAGAAAGGCAGCGAGATGATTGCCAGCCGCGGCATGGCTGAGATTGCCCGTTTCGAGCAGGGCGATGCCTTCAACCGTGACCAACTGGCGTCGCTGGAACCGCGTCCTACGCTGGGTATTGTCTCGGGTTTATATGAACTCTTTCCCGAAAATACGCTGGTACGCAATTCGCTCGCCGGTCTGGCAGACGCGATAGCACCGGGAGGCGTGCTGATCTACACCGGCCAGCCCTGGCATCCGCAGTTAAAAACCATCGCCTGGTCGCTGACCAGCCACAAAGATGGCAAAGCCTGGGTGATGCGCGTGCGTACGCAGGGCGAAATGGATGCGCTGGTGCGAGAAGCCGGATTTGATAAGTGCACGCAGCTGATTGATGAATGGGGGATTTTCACCGTCTCCATGGCGGTGCGGCGTGGGGACTGAACGTCGTAAGGTGCTGGTGCAGGCAGTTGGCTGGTTATTGCTGCTGGCACCTTTTTTCTTCCTTACTTATGGTCAGGTCAATCAGTTTACTGCCTGGCAGGACGCACAGCATGATAACGTCGGCAGTATCGTGTTTGGCTGGGAGTCTGCCATTCCCTTTCTTCAGTGGACCATTCTGCCTTACTGGAGTCTGGATCTGTTTTACGGGCTGTCGCTGTTTGTCTGCGCCACGCGATTCGAACAACGGCGTCTGGTGTGGCGTCTGATACTGGCGTCGCTTATCGCCTGCGTCGGTTTTTTGTTGTTCCCACTCCAGTTTAGTTTTACGCGCCCTGAAGTCAACGGCGCGGCAGGCTGGCTGTTTGCCCAGCTCGAACAGTTCGACTTGCCCTATAACCAGTCTCCATCGCTGCATATTATCCTCTGCTGGCTGCTGTGGCGGCATTTCAGTCACCATCTTAGCGGTGGCTGGCGCAGGCTGTGCGACGGTTGGTTCTTACTGATCGCCGTGTCGGTGCTCACCACCTGGCAGCATCATTTTATCGATATCATTACCGGTCTGGCGGCAGGTATGCTGATTGACTGGATGGTGCCGGAACAACGCCGTTGGCGCTGGTGCCAGCCAGATGCGGCGCGATTAAGGCTGATGCGACGCTATCTGTTGGGTGCCGTGTTGTGCCTTGCCGCTGGCGCATGGCTGACCTCCTGGCTGCTGTGGCCTGCCGTATCGTTGCTGATGGTGAGCTACGGCTATGGCGGATTCGGCACAGCGGCTACGGGTAAAGATGAGCAGGGCCGACTGCCGCCCGCCGTGTATGGGTTGACGCTGCCGTGGCGAATCGGGATGTGGTTGTCGATGCGCTGGTTTACCCGCCGTTTACCGCCAGTGAGCAACATTGCTGCTGGCGTTTATCTCGGCAGCTTTCCGCGCTGTGTTCCTGAACAAAATGCGGTGCTGGACCTCACCTTTGAGTTTGCACGTGGGCGTGCTACCGCCATGCGAGCCTATTCTTGCATACCTATGTTGGATCTGGTGATTCCGGAGGAAGCAGAATTACAGCAAGCAGTTGATGGGCTGGAAAGGCTGCGTCAGGAGCAGGGGGCGGTGTTGGTTCATTGTGCGTTGGGGCTGTCGCGCAGTGCGATGGTGGTTGCGGCGTGGCTGTTGCAGTACAGCCATGTGGCGACGGCAGAGCAGGCAGTGGCTCATATTCGCGAACGTAGGGCACAGGTGGTGCTGACGGATAAACATCTGGAGATGCTACAGCAATGGCAGCAGAAAGTGACGGTGTAACAAATGATGAGGCACTGCAACGCGATTTGCTGCGGCACACGCTGGCAAGCTGGCGCTTCATCCTGCTTTTTAGCGTACCGCCGATGGTGTGGGTGATTTTTGTCGCACAGTCAGGTGTGTTCCGTGCGGTTATCGCGCTGCTGTGCGCCAGCGTCTGGTTTGGCTGCTGGCGACTGTGGCTTGACGTTCGTTATTTTTCGCTGCTCGCTGAGCAAAACAACACGCAGGCCGGAGAGGCGCTTTACGCTATCTGGCGGCGCGACAGGCTGAAGACGCTAACTTTGACTGAGCGTCAGGCGGGGGCGTTGACACAGTTTCGGCGCACGCTTTATTGGGTTGCTGCGTTGTGGGCGGCCTGGTTGATGATGCTGATATAGTGTTTGTGGCAGCGCAATAGTTGCCACACGGCGCGGTGTTGATACTGATATAGTTCCCCTCCGGTAGCGTCCTGGAGTGAAATCATGTGGCTTTTCAAGTGGTATGTCTGGAATCGTTGGGTATTCAAACTGTTAAGCCGGGATGTCGCGGAGCCTGAACAGTTTTTGCGTCATTGCTGGGAAGAGAATCTGGCGAAATGCAGGGATTATGCAACTATTTGGCGTGATATTAATCGCATTCACGGCAAGCAGATGCAGGCGCAGGCAAAGAAGTAAGTGAGGGTAGAATCCCTCCCACCGGATGGTGAGAGGGAAAGTCATCAGGCAGCGACGACACTATCGATAGCAGCTTTCGCATCTGACTGCGCTTTAGACGCAACTTCCGGACCGTAAGCGATACCTTCAGCAAACACGAAGTTCACATCGGTGATGCCGATAAAGCCCAGGAAGGTGGACAGGTACGGGGTCACCAGATCGGTTGGCGTATCTTTATGGATGCCGCCACGGCTGGTCACAATAACAGCACGTTTGCCGGTCACCAGACCTTCCGGCCCTTTCTCGGTATAACGGAAAGTGACGCCAGCACGCGCAATCAGGTCGAAGTAGTTTTTCAACTGCGTCGGGATGTTGAAGTTATACATCGGCGCGGCGATCACAATCACGTCATGCGCTTTCAGCTCAGCAATCAGCTCATCAGACAGCGCCAGTGCTTCCTGTTGACGCGGCGTCAGCGGCGTATCGCTCGGGCGCATCGCACCCACCAGTTCGCCATCCAGTACCGGAACAGGATTTGCAGCCAGGTCACGGACGGTGATTTCGTCAGCAGAGTGTTTTTCACGCCACTGTTCAACAAAATAATCAGACAACTGACCAGACTGAGAGTACCCTGCCAGAATACTGGATTTGAGAACTAATACCTTGCTCATGGGTGTTTCCTTTTATGTGTTTGAAAGGGGATATGCCCCGTTGCTTGTTGACACTTTATTCACAATTCTGCCGCAGTGATAGCGCAATATATCGAATCCTATGTTCGAAATTATTGAACAACACATGAAAAGCACCGATGTGGTACTCTATACCTATCATCTTAAAGAGATTTAACCCGGCAGAGCACTGCCCTCTAACGCTATGACAGAACAACAAAAACTCACCTTCGCTATGTTGCAGAACCAGCTGGAATCGCTGATGCTGCGTGACAGGCAGCGTTTTTCCCGCCGCCTGCACGGCGTGAAGAAGGTTAAAAATCCTGATGCACAACAGGCCATTTACCAGGAGATGGCGAAAGAGATTGAACAGGCTGCCGGTAAAGTTGTGCTGCGTGAAGCGGCGCGACCGGACATTACCTACCCGGAAAACTTGCCCGTCAGCCAGAAAAAACAGGACATCCTGGAAGCCATTCGCGACCATCAGGTGGTGATTGTTGCCGGGGAAACGGGTTCCGGTAAAACCACTCAGTTGCCGAAAATCTGTATGGAACTGGGACGCGGGGTGAAAGGGCTGATCGGCCATACCCAGCCGCGTCGTCTGGCAGCGCGTACCGTGGCTAACCGTATCGCCGAAGAGTTGCAAACCGAGCCGGGCGGCTGCATCGGCTATAAAGTGCGTTTTAGCGACCATGTGAGTGATAACACCATGGTTAAGCTGATGACGGACGGTATCTTGCTGGCGGAAATCCAGCAGGATCGGATGCTGATGCAGTACGACACCATCATCATCGATGAGGCCCACGAACGCAGCCTGAACATCGACTTTCTGCTCGGCTATTTGAAAGAGCTGCTACCGCGCCGCCCGGATCTGAAAATCATCATCACCTCGGCGACCATCGACCCGGAGCGTTTTTCAAAGCATTTCAATAACGCGCCAATTATCGAAGTGTCCGGTCGAACGTATCCGGTGGAAGTGCGCTATCGCCCGATTGTGGAAGATGCGGACGACACCGAGCGTGACCAGTTGCAGGCCATTTTCGACGCGGTGGATGAACTGGGGCGTGAAAGTCAGGGCGACATTCTGATCTTCATGAGCGGTGAGCGCGAAATTCGCGATACAGCCGATGCGCTGAATAAGCTGGATTTACGTCATACGGAAGTGTTACCGCTGTATGCGCGTCTGTCCAACAGCGAGCAGAACCGCGTGTTCCAGTCGCACAGTGGGCGCCGCATTGTGCTGGCGACCAACGTGGCGGAAACCTCACTGACGGTTCCGGGGATCAAATACGTCATTGATCCGGGTACTGCGCGTATCAGCCGCTACAGCTTTCGCACAAAAGTCCAGCGTTTGCCGATCGAACCGGTGTCGCAGGCGTCAGCCAACCAGCGTAAAGGTCGCTGCGGACGCGTATCGGAAGGGATCTGTATTCGTCTGTATTCCGAAGACGACTTCCTGTCGCGCCCGGAGTTTACCGACCCGGAAATTCTACGTACCAACCTGGCGTCCGTTATTCTGCAAATGACCGCGCTGGGCCTGGGGGATATCGCGGCGTTCCCGTTTGTTGAAGCGCCGGATAAACGCAATATTCAGGACGGTGTGCGTCTGCTGGAAGAGCTGGGTGCGATCACCACCGATGAGCAGCAAACAGCTTATAAGCTAACCCCGTTAGGCCGTCAGTTGTCGCAACTACCGGTCGATCCACGTTTGGCGCGCATGGTGCTGGAAGCGCAGAAACATGGCTGCGTGCGTGAGGCGATGATCATTACCTCGGCGCTGTCCATTCAGGATCCGCGTGAGCGCCCGATGGACAAGCAGCAAGCTTCCGACGAAAAACACCGTCGTTTCCACGACAAAGAGTCCGATTTCCTTGCGTTTGTGAATCTGTGGAATTATCTCGGCGAGCAGCAAAAAGCGCTATCGTCGAACCAGTTCCGCCGTCAGTGCAAGCTCGACTTCCTCAACTATCTGCGCGTGCGTGAGTGGCAGGATATTTACACTCAATTGCGTCAGGTGGTGAAAGAGCTCGGTATTCCGGTGAACAGCGAACCCGCTGAGTATCGGGAAATCCACGTCGCGCTGCTGACCGGTTTACTGTCGCATATCGGGATGAAAGATGCCGATAAGCAGGAGTTTACCGGCGCGCGTAACGCCCGTTTCTCGATCTTCCCCGGTTCCGGCTTATTCAAAAAACCGCCTAAATGGACGATGGTGGCAGAACTGGTGGAAACCAGCCGACTGTGGGGGCGTATTGCCGCGCGTATCGATCCTGAGTGGGTGGAGCCGGTTGCCCAGCATCTGATTAAACGCTCGTACAGTGAACCTCACTGGGAGCGCGCGCAGGGCGCGGTGATGGCGACAGAAAAAGTCACCGTCTATGGTCTGCCAATTGTCGCTGCCCGTAAGGTGAACTACAGCCAGATCGATCCTGCGCTGTCGCGCGAACTGTTTATCCGTCATGCACTGGTGGAAGGTGACTGGCAGACGCGCCATGCGTTTTTCCGCGACAACCTGAAGCTGCGGGCGGAAGTGGAAGAGTTAGAACACAAATCACGCCGCCGCGATATCCTTGTCGACGATGAAACGTTGTTTGAATTTTACGATCAGCGTATCAGCCATGATGTGGTTTCTGCCCGTCATTTTGATAGCTGGTGGAAAAAGGTCAGCCGCGAGACGCCGGATCTGCTCAACTTTGAAAAGAGCATGCTCATCAAAGAGGGCGCGGAGAAAATCAGCAAGCTGGATTACCCGAACTTCTGGCATCAGGGCAATCTCAAGTTGCGGTTGAGCTATCAGTTTGAACCCGGCGCTGACGCTGACGGTGTGACCGTACATATTCCGCTGCCGCTGTTAAACCAGGTCGAAGAGGCCGGGTTTGAATGGCAAATACCGGGGTTGCGTCGTGAACTGGTGATCGCCTTGATTAAATCACTGCCGAAACCAGTGCGGCGCAACTTTGTACCCGCACCAAACTACGCGGAAGCGTTTTTAGGCCGCGTGACACCGCTGGAACTGCCGTTGCTGGACTCGCTGGAACGTGAACTCAGACGGATGACCGGTGTGACCGTTGACCGCGACGACTGGCACTGGGATCAGGTGCCCGATCATCTGAAAATCACCTTTCGGGTGGTGGACGATAAAAACAAGAAGCTGCAGGAGGGACGTTCGCTGCAGGGGTTGAAAGACCTGCTGAAGGGCAAAGTTCAGGAAACGCTGTCGGCAGTGGCAGACGACGGCATCGAACAGAGCGGGCTGCATATCTGGAGCTTCGGCCAACTACCGGAAAGCTATGAGCAAAAACGCGGCAACTATAAGGTTAAAGCGTGGCCAGCGCTGGTGGATGAGCGTGACAGCGTAGCCATCAAACTGTTTGATAATCCACTGGAACAACAGCAGGCAATGTGGAGCGGTTTACGCCGCCTGCTGCTGCTGAATATTCCGTCGCCCATCAAGTATCTGCACGAAAAACTGCCTAACAAGGCCAAGCTGGGCCTGTACTTTAACCCGTATGGCAAAGTGCTGGATTTAATTGACGATTGTATCTCCTGCGGTGTGGATCGGCTGATCGATGCCAACGGTGGCCCAGTGTGGACGGAAGAGGGCTTTGCGGCGCTGCACGAGAAAGTGCGTGCCGAACTGAACGACACCGTGGTGGAGATTGCTAAACAGGTCGAACAGATCCTGACGGCGGTGTTCAATATCAACAAACGTCTCAAAGGTCGCGTGGATATGACCATGGCGCTGGGGCTTTCGGATATCAAAGCGCAAATGGGCGGGCTGGTCTACCGTGGATTTGTCACCGGTAACGGCTTCAAGCGTTTGGGCGATACGCTGCGTTATCTGCAGGCGATTGAAAAACGGCTGGAGAAACTGGCCATCGATCCGCACCGCGATCGCGCGCAGATGCTGAAAGTGGACAGCGTGCAGCAGGCCTGGCAACAGTGGTTTAATAAACTCCCTCCCGCTCGTCGTGAAGACGATGACGTAAAAGAGATCCGCTGGATGATAGAAGAACTGCGAGTCAGCTACTTTGCCCAGCAGCTAGGAACACCGTATCCGATTTCGGATAAGCGTATTCTGCAGGCTATGGATCAGATTAGCGGTTAACACATTTCATACATTATAATTTATTGATATTTTAACCCGGTTAGCCCTCGCGCCGGGTTTTTTGCTTTTCGTAAGTAACCTACAGATATTTGTACTGAAAATATAGATCTTCTCTTTAATCTTTACCTGATTTCTCGTTGATGTTGATGGTGACATCAGATACCTTCTGAAATATATCCATCCCATGGATATCACCCGAATAAAAGAGGGCGGACTGCGATTACTCTGTTGATTCTACAGCACTTGAAGATGCGGGTTTTGCATAGAACATATTCAACTTCTCCGGTAAATTGACAATATCTGTCAGAATGCCACGCGAAAGATGTATATAACCTTCATTTTTAAGTTTTGATAAAATTCGCATTACACCGCTACGTGATAATAAAGAATGCTCCATAATATAGTTAGCTGCAGTGATGTTTTTTTTCAACACATCGGGTTCATTCATTAATTCAATAAGATGACATCGAATGATTTCGTATGCTGAAAGTTGAGATATCATCATAAAATGCGCATAGACTTTAGCTGCAGTATAATCCTGAAGCATTGCTAATGATTGCCACAAACCGTTTTCTGTCACTTCATTGTAAAATATATTTTGAGGTATCAATAATAAGCAGGTTGTTTCTTTTGCTTTGATGTAAAGATGCGGCGAGTAAGAAAGTTGTGCATTCGCACCAAAAATGAAAGGAGCGTATTCTGCATTGAGAACCATCCCATCACTAATGCGACATAGCGCTACGCTACCGCTGAGCAAAATCAGACACTGGCGTTCAGAATTTTGCGTAAGGTAGATGTTACGTTTTTTGGAAATTGTTGTCGGAGCCCTGTGCTTACATGCCATATGAATCAATTTTGCAATGTGTTCTTCGGGTCTGGCTACGTTGCCGAGTATGTCTTTCATCTGCTGGGATTTGCTATGTTTTTTCATTTATTTCCTTTTAAAACAATAGATTAAATGGATTGTTTTTTAAAAGCATCATCGTTAAATAGTCCAGATGGAGACTAATTTATTCTTGTAAGAAAATGCTTAGTGTTTTAGTTTGTGTTTAATAATTTATCGCTGCCAAATAAGATTAGTCAATATTATTTTTTGTTTAAAACAAAATTGTTAGTGTCTTTTGATGGCATTGGTGATTTATTAAATTTTTTTCTTCGCAATGATTATTATATTTGCGTTAGGGATTGGTATTAGAAAAATTTATCTTTTTATATCAATATATGAGGTGTCAGAATGCATTCATTGATGAATGGGAAATATGCTATATGTTTATTTCTGTTTTTTACTTTCAGCGTCAGTGCTGCTGATGGAACAGTGAGGTTTACGGGAAGTATAACCGATCAGACCTGTAGTATAGACAGTGGGTCACTAAATCAAACGGTGATATTAGGTAAAATCTCAAAAAGCTCGATTAATGGGAGTGTTGGTCTGAAATCATCACCTACACGCTTTACATTAGTCGTGAAGTCATGTCCGGAAACGGTCAAAGTGGCGACATTAAAATTTGATGGTGTTGGAGATGATAAATATCCAAATTTACTCACACTGGATAGTGGGAGTGGTGTTGCAACTGGTGTGGCGGTTGAAATTGCCGATAAAACTGGGGTGCCCATTCCGTTACACGTTAATTCTCCTGAATATGATTTGACCTCCGGAACAAATAACCTTGATTTCGTTGCTCGTTATGTGTCTACGGCGGCGGCAGTTTCCGTGGGTATTGCGAATGCAACAACACAGTTTACGATTGTTTATAAATAATGGAATAGCACGATGGGGTTGAATTTGAAAAGGAAAATAGCGATGACTTTGTTGATGTTATTGACCTCCAGCGTACAAGCAGGGATTGTTATTGGCGGTACTCGTGTTATTTATCCGGCAGAAAAGAAAGCCGTATCGCTGACGGTAATGAATGCAAAAACATCAGGTGTTTATCTGGTACAAAGCTGGGTGGAATCTGATATTTCCGGTCGCCAATCACCTTTTATCGTGATTCCCCCGCTTTTCAGAATGGGTTCAGGTGAGGAAAACGTGCTTCGTTTGGTATTTACCGGAGGCACATTGCCGCAGGATCGTGAATCTGTTTTCTGGTTGAATGTGAAGTCTATTCCTGCAACGGATGACAGTATTCCTTCAGAAAATACATTACAAATGGTGGTCAAATCCCGTCTCAAACTGTTTTATCGTCCGACGGGATTATCAGGAACACAGGAGGAGTCCTGGCAACAATTGCAGGTAAGTCGTGAAGGCAATAACCTGGTGATCGCTAATCCTGGCGCATACTACGTTTCGTTTTACTCTCTGAATATTGATGGTAGAGAATATCGCGATATCAGTATGATTCCGCCAAAAGAGTCTATCCGCCTGCCAGTAAAAACAGTATCACAGGTGAATTGGCAGGCAATTAATGATTATGGCGGTATTACCCCGGTTGTACATCGTCAGTTGTAGGAAAGTAGAATGACCAGAATGCCATATCGTCTGGCTATGACGCTAATCTTGCTGAGTCATTTTCCGCTGTATGCACGAGAAACCTTTAATATACATGCCCTGGAAATGAGCGATCCAGGGCAGGGCACCGCGGATCTTTCAGTGTTTTCAACGTCTGATGGACAACCGCCCGGACTTTATTTGGTTACAGTGTATATCAACGGTGAGTTGCAAGCGGGGGAACAGAACATCCGTTTTATCACTGATACGCAAGGTCGATTACAGCCACAACTTACGCCAGCACTTTTGAAACAGTGGGGCGTCAACCTGGATACCGTTCCGTTGCTTCGCTCGCAGGGTGACAACACATGCATTGACTCACTTGAACATTTTATTCCAATGGCGTCATCTGAATTCGTTTTTAATCAATTGAGGTTGAATATTAGCCTGCCTCAGGCAGTGATGGGACCTATTACCAAAGATGCCATAAAAACGTCGGACTGGGATGAAGGAACCAGTGCAGCCTTGCTAAATTATAGTTTGAGTACTGGACACGGTTGGAATAGTACTGACAATAATCGCTATTATGCCAACATGCAAAGTGGCATAAATGTTGGTGCATTCCGTTTTCGCAATTATTCAACGTGGAATTATGATGATAAATCTGGAGGGAACTGGCAGACAATCAGTAGCTATTTACAGCGGGATATCGTGTTTTTAAAAAGCCAGCTTATTTTGGGCGACCGTTACTCTTCAGCTGATATATTTGAGAGTATCCCCTTTCGTGGCGTGCAATTAGCGTCAGACGATAACATGTTACCGGATAGCCTGAGAGGTTTTTCTCCGATTATTCGTGGTGTGGCTCGTTCTAGTGCTGAAGTTACAGTAAAGCAGAATGGCTATATTATCCTGCGAACTTATGTCGCCCCTGGGGCATTTACTCTTAACGACCTTTATCCTACATCTTCCGGAGGCGATCTTACTGTGCTTGTTCGGGAAGCAGATGGCAGCGAGCATACGTTTATCCAACCCTTCTCTGCACTGCCAATCATGCAGCGCGAGGGGCGACTGAAATATGCGTTGACGGCAGGAAAGTACCGTAATCAGGGTGACTCTCCTGTTTTTGCTCAATTGACATCAATGTATGGCTTGCCGCATGGCACAACGCTTTACGGCGGTGTCCAGTATGCGGATGCGTACCAGGCTCAGGTTTTAGGCGTGGGGACTGGGCTGGGGCAGTTGGGGGCATTATCTGCCGATATTACGCTGGCACAGGCACCCAAAAGCGCTGGCTCATCGTATCGGTTACTATATTCGAAAAAGTTTCCGATGACGGATACGAGTATTACGCTTGCGGGCTACCGTTATTCCACCAGCGGATTTTATACGTTTGGTGATGTGGTCGATAACTTGGAGAATGGTCAGAGTGTTAATCGTCGTCAGCGCTTGCAACTCGATATCAGTCAGCCTCTGGGAGATGTGGGCTCGCTTTTCTTTTCGGCGTATCAGCAAAACTATTGGGATAAAAAAGGTTGTGAACGGACATTGAGCGGCGGCTGGAGTAGCCGTTTTTCTGGCATTACTTACAATATACTTTATAGCCAGAATCAAACTCGAGATGGAATGTCTGCGCAGGAACAACGGCTGGCTGTGAACTTTCAGATTCCGTTGTCGCGTTTTTTTCCGGACAGCTGGACAAATTTCAGCATGAGTAGCACCAAAAATGGAGACTCTCGATGGCAAGCGGGGGTGAGTGGCACTGCACTGTCCGATCACAGCCTCCGCTACAATGTGCAGCAGAGTTATTTGCGCGGCGGGAGTACGGAAAGTAATCTCAGTGCTGGCTACTTAGGGCGTTATGCGGAAATCAGCGCTGGCTACAATAATAGCGGGAATAAGCAACTGTTTAACGTTGACCTTAAAGGGGGCGTTGTACTTCATCCTTACGGATTGACATTATCGCAACCACTTGCTGAACAAATCGCTATTGTCAGAACACCCGGTGTGAGGGGGCTCAAAATACAAAATTATCCAGGCGTTATGACCGATGTATGGGGCAATGCCATTATTCCTTACGTGAGTCCTTACCGTAAAAACAGCATTGCGCTGAATGTTGAAGAACTGGATGAAGATGTTGATATTGATGCGCCGGTCAAGACGGTTATTCCTACACAGGGCGCGGTGGTGGTTGCCAGCTATAACATGAATATCGGTTTTCGCGTGCTGATGACGCTGAGTTATCAAGGCAAACCGGTACCCTTCGGCGCAATGGCGGTATCGTCATCGGCAAAGTCCGGTATTGTTGGCGGTGAAGGCGTGCTTTATCTCTCAGGTGTTCAACCTAAAGAATCTCTGACGGTTTCCTGGAGCAAAACGCAAAAATGTACCGTTTCGTTCAATATACCTCAACGTCATTATGGACAGTCACTTATTCATCTCAAGGGGACGTGTCAGTGATAAAAAAATATTATTATTTACTCCGGATTTTTATATTTAGCGTTTTGATGGTGTTGACGGTAAAAAAAATAGATGCAAAATGTTTACCGGTTAATGGATGGCAAAATAGATATCTGTCTTTTGCTTTCCCCCATCGACTTGCTGTACCGTCGGATCTTCCCGTTGGTCGTGTTTTTTATGAAACCGAAATCAGTGAAAACCACCATGATGAGAAATATGCAAGCTGTATTGGGGTAAATCCTCGAGGGGTAAGGTATATTAATGGCTGGGTGACGAATAGTGATGGCGTTGCGGCTACAAATATACCTGGGGTTGGGATCAGAATCCATTGGCTATATCCAGCGGGGAGAAGAATACGGGTGCCAACCGATCCATATGAAATGCTTAACCATCCAGCTGGATTATATTGGGTAGATGGTCCAAGGTGGAGGGTGGAATTAATCAAGATAGGTGATATTTCGGGCGGTTCGTTAGCGACGGGTAACTATGCGGGTTATAATATAAATAACATTTTTTACAATATATTAAATGTTACGGATGGCGGAAATATTGTTTCAACAGGATGCTCTCTGTTGTCTCCGGATGTGATGGTACCGTTAGGGAGGCATTTAAAATCTGAATTTGCCCACCGAGGGGCCGTAACCCAATGGCAAAATTTTGATATTAATCTTAACTGCAATCGGGGTACAAAAATCCACATACAAATCGACGCGATTGCCGATGGGTCTGGTGTGCCAGGCGTCATGACACTGGATCACCAACAGGGAGACATGGTAGCCAGAGGCGTGGGTATCCAGATTGGGTATAGAACGGATACGGGGGGAGCTGTTGTTTTTGGACAGGAAAAGGAGTATTGGACCTCGCTATATGGTAAAAATGAGCTTGTTAAGCTCCAGGCGCGTTATTATCAGACGGATCAACAAGTTACTGCCGGAACTGCCAATGGTACAGCAACGTTCACACTCACCTATCATTGAGGGGCGCTATTTCGTACTGGGGACCGGCTATTTTTACGGGCTTACCGGTTCCCACATGATGCAAACGTACTCGATTATTACCGACAGATTGATTCTCCGTCCCTAGGCCATCACCGATTATCAGGTTTGGTATCCCATGTACTCCGACCCGTAAATTTTTCACTTGGTTAATTCAATGGTGTGATCAAACAAAGGATGTGCAGGCGATTGCTTTCAGAGTGATCTGCTGTCTCAGTGCCTCTGGCGTGTTACCCTGTGCTATTAACATGTAGAGAGGGAGGGGGTATGCCGACGACAATGCCACAATTAACGGATAGCACGCTGTCTGCTGCAAATATTCTTGGCGGCTGGTTAGCTCAAAACGATTTATCTTCACACTCCAGACTGGATGATGCCGAACTGGTGATTCTGGCGGGTAACGCAGTAATCCCCACTATCGATGCAGCCTGCCGAATAGCGAAAGAACAGCAGATCCCCTTGCTTATCAGTGGCGGTATCGGTCACTCCACAACCTTTCTGTATGCCGCTATCGCCCGGCATCCTCGCTACAACATTCTCCGTACTACCGGACGTACAGAAGCGGCAATCCTTGCCGATATCGCCCACCAGTTCTGGCATATTCCCGGTGAGAAGATTTGGGTGGAGGATCAATCCACCAACTGTGGGGAGAACGCTCGGTTCAGTTGTGCGTTGCTGCGTCAGGCGACGAAAACTATAGAGACCGTCATTGTAGTGCAGGACCCCACCATGCAGCGTCGCACCATGGCGACATTTGAACGCGTAACGCGTGACGACCCGCAGGCCCCGCGCTGGCTCAGCTTCCCCGGTTTTGTCCCTGAGTTGACTGAGCAGGGCGACGGCGTGGATTTTGCGCCGACCGCTGAAGGTCTGTGGTCGGTGGATCGTTACCTGTCTCTCATTACCGGTGAGCTTCCGCGTCTGCGTGATGATGAAACCGGTTATGGGCCCCGTGGTCGTGATTTTATTGCGCATGTGGATATTCCACAGGCCGTTGAGGATGCGTGGTTACATCTGCAACACGACGCCGCGCTGATTGACTTATTGAACAGACGTTCTTTGTAATCTCCGCTGCCCGTTTGTCGTTTTTTTTGTGCAAACGGGCATTCATCCCGCCGGTTTTTTCTCTTCACGACGACGTTGTCTGACGCTTTTATGAAGCTGCTCACAGAACCACCATCGCAGTGGCAATGTGTTATGCATGATTGATATTAATTAACAATAGTTTTACTTGTTAAAAACAAATCAATCACAGGAGAAGCGCATGTCAGTACCCGTACAACATCCTATGTATATCGATGGGCAGTTTGTGACCTGGCACGATGACGCCTGGATTGATGTCGTCAATCCGGCGACGGAAGAGGTAATTTCCCGTATCCCTGATGGTCGTGCTGAAGATGCGCGCAAAGCGATTGACGCCGCACATCGCGCCCAGCCTGAATGGGAGACGCTGCCCGCCATTGAACGCGCTGCCTGGCTACGCAAGATTTCCGCCGGGATCCGTGAACGCGCCAGTGAAATCAGCGCGCTGATCGTGGCGGAAGGCGGAAAAATTCAGCAACTGGCGGATGTCGAAGTTTCGTTTACCGCCGACTATATCGATTACATGGCGGAGTGGGCGCGTCGCTATGAAGGTGAAATCCTGCAAAGCGATCGTCCGGGCGAAAATATCCTGCTGTTTAAACGCGCCCTTGGCGTGACCACGGGTATTCTGCCGTGGAATTTCCCGTTTTTCCTGATCGCCCGTAAGCTGGCTCCTGCCTTGCTGACGGGGAATACCATCGTCATTAAGCCGAGCGAGTTTACGCCAAACAATGCCATCGCCTTCGCCAAAATTGTCGATGACATCGGTCTGCCGCGCGGGGTGTTTAACCTGGTGCTCGGACGTGGCGAAACGGTGGGGCAGGAACTGGCCGGGAACCCGAAAGTGGCGATGGTCAGCATGACCGGCAGCGTGGTGGCCGGTGAGAAAATCATGGCGGCAGCGGCGAAAAACATCACCAAAGTGTGTCTGGAACTTGGCGGCAAAGCCCCGGCTATCGTGATGGATGATGCGGATCTCGAGCTGGCCGTGAAGGCGATTGTTGACTCCCGCGTGATTAATACCGGGCAGGTGTGTAACTGCGCCGAACGTGTGTACGTCCAGAAAGGTATTTACGACCAGTTCGTTAATCGTCTGGGCGAGGCGATGAAAGCCGTGCAGTTTGGCAATCCGACGGAACGTAACGATATCTCGATGGGGCCGCTGATTAACGCCGCAGCGCGGGAACGTGTTGAGCAGAAAGTTGCGCGCGCGGTGCAGGAAGGAGCCCGTGTGGTGTTGGGGGGCAAAGCGGTTGCGGGTAAGGGGTATTACTATCCTCCAACATTGCTGCTGGATGTGCGCCAGGAGATGGCGATTATGCACGAGGAGACGTTTGGCCCGGTGCTGCCGGTGGTGGCGTTTGACACACTGGAAGAGGCAATTGCGATGGCCAATGACAGCGACTACGGCCTGACCTCATCGATTTACACGCAGAACCTGAACACGGCGATGAAGGCGATTAAGGGGCTGAAATTTGGCGAAACCTATATCAACCGCGAAAACTTCGAGGCAATGCAAGGCTTCCACGCAGGATGGCGCAAGTCCGGCATCGGTGGAGCTGACGGTAAGCACGGTCTGAACGAGTATCTGCAAACGCAGGTGGTTTATCTGCAGTCGTAAGTGTTATGCCGGGTAGCACTGTTGTTACCCGGCATCCTCCAACGCATTAAAGCTTGATAAATTTATCCAGTGTGCGAATCAGTTGGGTGACAAAACCGTATTCGTTATCGTACCAGGCGACGGTTTTTACCAGTTGTAGATCGCCCACTTCGGTAATCTCAGTTTGGGTAGCATCAAATACCGAACCAAAATGAGACCCAATGACATCGGACGAGACAATCTCCTCATCGGTATAGCCGAATGATTCGTTATTCAGCGTCGCCTTTTTCAACGCGTTGTTGATCTCCTCGGCGGTGACTTTTTTGCCCAAAACAGAAACCAGCTCGGTGACGGACCCGGTCTTAACCGGCACGCGCTGGGCATGGCCTTTCAATTTACCGCTCAGCGCCGGAATAACCAGACCGATGGCCTTCGCTGCCCCGGTGGTATGCGGAATGATATTCTCCGCCGCCGCGCGTGAGGCGCGTAGATCTTTACCCCGTGGACCATCGACCAGCGATTGAGTGCCTGTATAGGCGTGAATGGTGGTCATGGTGCCAAGCTGAATACCGAAGTTATCGTGCAGCGCTTTCGCCATCGGTGCCAGGCAGTTAGTGGTGCACGACGCGACAGAGATAATCTGGTCGTTCGTATCCATCGTGTCGTCGTTGACGTTAAAGACAATGGTCTTCATATCACCGGCAGGCGCGGAGATTAGGACTTTTTTGGCTCCGGCATCCAGGTGGGCTTGCGCTTTTTCTGTCGAGGTATAAAAACCAGTGCACTCGATGATAATTTCCGCACCTGTGGTTTTCCACGGAATATGTTGAGCCTCTTTTTCTGCGTAAACGGCAATTTTTTTACCATCGACAACCAGTGCGTCTTCGGTAAAGTCAACGCTCCAGGGGAACGGCCCGTAGTTTGAATCATGTTTTAACAGATAGGCGAGAATTTTCGGTGAGGTAAGGTCATTAATAGCGACAACCTCCACGCTGCTTTTGACTTCCAGTAGTCGACGCAATACCAGACGACCGATACGACCAAAACCGTTAATGCCAATTTTACTCATGGTTTTCTCCTGTCAGGATGAGGCTGTACGACATATTTTCCCTACCAGGCATAGTCCAGTCAGGCAGCAGGGGCAATAGCTGTTTTTGCGCTTAAACGTAACTGACTGAAAAGGGGTGAACAAAAGTTAATGAATTTTTAACAAAAGCTGGTTATGTTGACGCATTATTGTTTTTACTCAGGAAGTGTTATGGGGAATAAGTATTCAGGCCTGCAAATTGGTATCCACTGGCTGGTCTTTTTATTGGTGATTGTGGCCTACAGTGCCATGGAGTTTCGCGGATTTTTCCCGCGTAGCTACCGTCCTGGATTCAACATGGTGCATGTGTCCTGCGGCATCACGATTTTAGCGTTGATGGTGACGCGTCTGCTGGTCAGGCTTAAGTATCCCACTCCTCCGATTGTGCCAAAACCGAAACCAATGATGACGGGTATGGCGCATCTTGGGCATCTGGTTATCTATCTGCTGTTTATTGTGCTGCCGATGATTGGCCTGGTGATGATGTACAACCGGGGAAATCCGTGGATTGCATTTGGCATTGTTATGCCACATGCGGCAGAAGCCAACTTTGACTTAGTGGATACGCTGAAGTCCTGGCACGTGACGCTGGCAAACCTGGGCTATTTTGTTATTGGCCTGCATGCCGTTGCGGCCTTGATGCATCACTATTTCTGGAAGGACAATACGCTGCTGCGTATGATGCCGCGCAAACGTTCGTAACGTCGGTTGTCACCGCCCCGTATTATGCGGGGCGTTTGTTTGAATTTACCGCACTATGCCAATTTGTATCGGCATTACCGGGACTGATAATCGCCCTGATTATTGTGCTGATCACTGTATTCATTCTTAAGTTACTTAAAGCCGTGTTCAATCAGGTAGAAGCGGGGCGCTTACAGCGTCCCTGTATCCACCCTGAAACCGTGGGCGCGACGCCTAAGTTGATCTCGGTGGTGGTGTGGCTGTTCACGAAGGGCTGGTGAGTGAGATAGGCATGCTCGCCACCAAAATCATCACCCGGGAGAATATCTCTTATCAACTAGATGACGATTCTGGTCGAAAAAGTCCCGGCGATATTATGCGTGTATTCCCGAATGCCAGTGGTTTTTATACGCAAAAAATCAATGATGAGATTTTTGTCGGGATCGGTCCGTACAGCAATTGTAGAATTTGCCGATATTTACAAAACTGATATTTTTAACCACAACCCATACTTACACGTGAGGTGGTTAAGCAATAATCAGCCGCCGTCTTCTCGTCACTTGATCGCACGCCTCACTACATCTACTGTATATAAAAACAGTATTAGAGGGATGTGTCATGATGTTGTACAGACCTTCAGAGCAGCGCGAGGCGATTGCGGTGCCCCTTTTCAGTGATGTCGTACCGTGTGGGTTTCCCAGCCCGGCACAGGATTACGTGGAGCAACGTATTGACCTGAATGCCTTGTTGATCAAACACCCCAGCGCCACTTACTTTGTGAAAGCGGCGGGCGATTCGATGGTTGACGCCGGGATTGCTGATGGCGATCTGTTGATTGTGGACAGCGCCAGAACCGCCCAGCACGGGGATATTGTTATCGCTGCGGTGGAAGGTGAGTTTACGGTAAAACGTCTCCAGCTCAGACCCACCGTACAGCTTAATCCGATGAACAGTGCCTGGTCCCCGATTCGGATAAGCAGTGAAGACACGCTAGATATCTTTGGCGTCGTCACTTTTATCGTCAAATCAACGGGATGAGTATGTTTGCGCTCTGCGATGTGAACGCATTCTATGCCAGTTGTGAGACAGTGTTCCGCCCGGATCTGAAAGGTCGCCCGGTGGTGGTACTATCGAATAACGACGGTTGCGTTATTGCCCGCAGCGCTGAAGCCAAAGGGCTGGTGACGATGGGCGCGCCTTATTTCAAACAGAAAGAAATTTTCCGCCGTCACGGGATTGTGACCTTCAGCAGCAACTATGAACTGTACGCCGATATGAGTCAGAGGGTGATGACCACCCTGGAAGAGATTACACCACGGGTGGAGATCTATTCGATTGATGAGGCATTTTGCGATCTCTCTGGGGTCATCAATTGCTGCGATCTTGAGACGTTCGGGCAGGAAATTCGGCAAACGTTGCTGAAACGCACACATCTAACCGTCGGCGTGGGCATTGCTCCCACCAAAACTCTCGCTAAGCTGGCGAACTATGCGGCGAAACGATGGCAGCACCAGACAGGCGGCGTACTCGATTTATCCCGCGTCGAGCGTCAGCGAAAACTGATGGCAGCACTGCCTGTGGACGAGGTGTGGGGCGTTGGACGGCGAATCGGTAAGAAACTGAATGCGATGGGCATAAAGAGTGTGTTGGATCTCGCGGATACCCACACTGACGTTATCCGCAAACATTTCAGCGTCGTGCTGGAACGTACGGTACGCGAACTACGCGGCGAACCCTGTCTGGGGTTTGAGGAATTTGCGCCGCATAAGCAGGAAATTATCTGCTCAAGATCGTTTGGCGATCGGATAACCGATTATGAATCGATGCGACAGGCGATCTGTAGCTATGCCGCCCGTGCTGCAGAAAAGTTGAGGGCCGAGCATCAATTCTGCCGATTTATCTCGGCGTTTGTAAAAACGTCGCCGTTCGTGCTGAATGAACCCTATTACGGCAACAGCGCCTCGATCAAATTACTGACTCCCACCCAGGATAGCCGGGATATTATCAATGCGGCAACGCGCTGCCTGGACGCCATCTGGCGAGAAGGGCTGCGTTATCAAAAAGCGGGCGTGATGCTGGGGGATTTTTTCAGTTCTGGCGTGGCGCAGTTGAATCTTTTTGATGACAACGCTCCCCGGCACAACAGTGCGGAGCTGATGACGGTGGTGGATCGGCTAAATAAAAAAGGACGCGGAACGCTCTGGTTTGCCGGGCAGGGTATACAGCAACCGTGGGCGATGAAGCGAGATATGCTTTCCCCGCGATATACCACGCGTTTTAGTGATTTGCTGCGGGTGAGTGAGTCGCCAAATCGAACACAGTGATTTTAAATCGGGTAGACCCGTTAAACCCCCAATGGCCGGATAGACCGTAAAGATTCAGGGATAAGAAAGGCCCGAACTCCGGGCCATTTTAACTTATGTCTGAGAACGTGTTTACTCAGTCGTATAACCAACGACCTGCCGCTGCTGATTCAGCAAACATTCTGACTGTAAGCGGGAGGCGGGTTGACTCCACGTCTTCCCGCTTAAGCTTAAACCAACGTTGAAACAGTGGTGTATTTTCCCACGGAAAATACAACGCCCAATTCAGATTATCGAGGCTGATGCTGTATCGTTGCTGATACTTTTGCAGTGCATCCTCTAGATCATCACGTGGGTGATCGAATAAGTCTGAGTCCAGTTCAAGGGGAACCTCTTTCCAGTTGCCGTCTAAGTAACCGGGGATTTCTTCGCGAAATAGAGCTAAAACTTCATCACTGGTGATTTCGTCCATTCAGAAGGATGTCCACTTTATACGATCTTTAGGTTTGGCAATCAGATTGTACTTCTCTTGGGTACGAGTCGAAACACGATAGAGACTCATCGACAAGGAAGCCCAGCCCAGCCACGGAACCCAACGAGCGATGATCGCCGCCAGCTTATTAGATTTCTGCATCCTGACACCAACAGGTGTTGGTATGGAGACCCCAAAGGGCATACGTGCATCTCTCATCAGTATACGGGCATACTTTGAGACAACGCTTGTTCCTAATGTTGCGCCTTTAGGTTTACCACGTGTACCTAGCCACGGTTGACCGGAAAGGATAGCAGCACCTGAGACAGTATCGATTCCCAATTCTTTACAGAACTCTTCGAGGAATATCACGTTCAAGAGTTCTATTTTCGACAGGTTCGGGTGTCCTCTGTAGAAATACGTTCCGTTTAGTTCTTCGGTAGTATCCATCTGAGAGACTCCGTTACGCTGTAGGGCGCTCGTTCCACGAGTCAGAGAAGATTATATTCCCGTCGTTATGCTTCCATGTGATTTTCTCATAGCGCAGTTCGACGTGCTCAAGGTGGTTATTGTTGGAATCTTCCGGTGATGCCATTGAGGGAGAGACAGACACGATCCGCACACCTTCAAGCAGGATATTGAAGTATTCAGCTTCCTGACCAGCATCATTGATTTTGTAGAATTTGAGTTCTGCTTTTTCAAGTGTCTGACCCGTTGCAACTGCTTTGTACAGATACGGGCTGGAATAATCGAACTCTTTCACGATCATAAGTGGTGAGTGTATGCGTTTTCCTGTTGGTTTACCCGTCAGATTATCTGTAGGCATGGACAGGTTATGATGCAAACCTTTGAACTCGATGCTGCCTTCTCGACATAAAACGTCGCAACCACCTTTGATAGGAGCGCCGCCATCGTCATACAACCACATGTTACCGGGTATAGCCATTTCGTTTGATCCTTCAAGTCAATGATGTGAATGAAAAAAGCACAGGTACTATAAAATCGTTAGAAATGACGATCCAGAAAAATTCATATATATCAATGTGATATAAGAGTATTTTGCATTCGCAGGATAAATGATTCACAACAACACTGTATTTATAACCAGCACTTAGGCGATCAATTGCCAATTTAGCTTTTTGCCATATCTAACCATGAGCATCTCGTTGATGATCTTTTTTTGTAACATTGGGGGCAGAATTGGGGACAAATCGCCCAATGGGGGGCAAAAAAGAGGCAATAAAAAATCTGTTTGTTTCCAGTAGTGCCTCTTACTTCAATTCATTAACTGGCTGATAACCCTATAAAACTTAATGTATACAGGAAGATATTAAAAAAGTTACCATACCCCCCTATAGTATTAGGAGGGCATGTGCCGCATTCACCTGAAGATAAAAAACGCATTCTCACGCGTGTCCGTCGTATTCGCGGGCAGGTTGATGCGCTTGAACGCGCGCTGGAGTCCGGCGAACCCTGTCTGGCGATCCTGCAACAAATCGCTGCCGTGCGCGGCGCATCCAACGGCCTGATGGGCGAAATGGTTGAGATCCACCTGAAAGATGAACTGGTCAGCGGGGAGACTACCCCAGACCAGCGTGCCGTGCGCATGGCTGAAATCGGCCATCTTCTGCGCGCTTATCTAAAATAACACCATCACCTCGCAATAATGGGAATAGACAAATGAAATCACGCGCAGCAGTCGCATTTGGCCCCGGCCAACCGTTAAAA
The DNA here is from genome assembly GCF_004684345.1 of Citrobacter tructae. Taxonomy (NCBI): domain Bacteria; kingdom Pseudomonadati; phylum Pseudomonadota; class Gammaproteobacteria; order Enterobacterales; family Enterobacteriaceae; genus Citrobacter; species Citrobacter tructae. The sequence continues at coordinate 1,035,478 of NZ_CP038469.1, read as the reverse complement.
ATTGTCGAAATCGACGTCGCACCGCCGAAGAAAGGAGAAGTGCTGGTTAAAATTACCCACACTGGTGTGTGCCATACTGACGCATTTACGCTCTCAGGTGACGATCCGGAAGGCGTGTTCCCGGCGGTGCTCGGCCATGAAGGCGGCGGCATTGTGGTTGAAGTGGGTGAAGGCGTCACCAGCCTGCAACCTGGCGATCATGTGATCCCGCTGTACACCGCTGAATGTGGCGAGTGTAAGTTCTGTAAGTCTGGCAAAACCAACCTGTGTCAGGCTGTGCGCGCGACCCAGGGTAAAGGTCTGATGCCAGACGGCACGACGCGTTTTTCTTACAACGGTGAGCCGATTTATCACTACATGGGCACCAGCACCTTTAGTGAATATACCGTTTGTGCAGAGATCTCGCTGGCGAAGGTCAACCCACAGGCACCGCTGGACAAAGTCTGTCTGCTGGGCTGTGGCGTAACCACCGGGATAGGCGCTGTCCATAACACGGCGAAAGTTAAAGAGGGCGACACCGTGGCGGTGTTTGGCCTGGGCGGTATTGGCCTGGCAGTGATTCAGGGAGCGGTACAGGCGAAAGCCGGGCGTATTCTGGCCGTTGATACAAATCCGGAGAAATTCAAACTGGCTGGCGAAATGGGCGCGACCGATTTCATCAACCCGAACGATTACGATAAGCCTGTGCAGGACGTGATTGTTGAGCTCACCGACGGTGGCGTGGACTTTAGCTTTGAGTGCATCGGTAATGTTAACGTGATGCGCGCCGCGCTGGAATGCTGCCATAAAGGGTGGGGCGAGAGCATCATCATTGGTGTGGCGGGTGCCGGTCAGGAGATCAAAACGCGTCCGTTCCAGTTGGTGACCGGGCGTGTCTGGCGCGGCTCGGCGTTTGGCGGCGTAAAAGGACGCACCCAGTTGCCAGGTATGGTCGAAGAAGCAATGAGCGGAAAAATTCAGTTAGATCCGTTTATTACGCATCGCCTGCCGCTGGAGCAGATCAACGACGCGTTCGATTTAATGCATCAGGGCAAGTCTATTCGTACCGTTATCCACTTTGGCGATAACTGATTCATCCGCCAGCGGAATTCTCCGTTGGCACTTTCCTGAATTTTTTAGAATTATGTTGTGAAAGTGTGACGAATCCGGCGCTTTTCGCGGTAAGCAATCCTCGTGGATTGCCGATGACTATCTAACGGGCGTGTTTTCACGCATAAACCCTACAAGAGAGTCGACGGTCATGGACAACACAACATCGATGCAGGCCCAGCATAAACTGGGCTTTCTGCATCAAATCCGACTGGTTCCGCTGTTTTCCTCCATTCTCGGTGGCATCCTTCTGCTGTTCGCCTTAAGTTCGGGGCTGGCGGGTTATTTTCTTATGCAGGCCGATCGCGATCAGCGCGATGTGACCGATGAAATTCAGGTCAGGATGGGGTTATCTAACAGCTCTAACCACTTGCGCACCGCACGTATCAATATGATCCATGCCGGCGCGGCGAGCCGTATTGCCGAAATGGACGATATGAAGGCCAATATCGCGGAGGCGGAAAAGCGGATTAAGCAATCACAGGACGGTTTTAATACTTATCTGTCACGGGCGGTGAAAACAACCGCCGGAGAAGCGTTAGACGCTGAATTGAGCGCAAGCTTTAAGGCATATGTCGACGGTTTACAACCGATGCTCAAGTATGCCAAAAACGGCATGTTTGAAGCGATCATCAACCATGAAAATGAACAGGCCAGGCCGCTGGATTCCGCCTACAACAAGGTGCTACTGAAAGCCATTGAAATTCGTACTGCAAGGGCGAATCATCTCAGTGAACAGGCTCACCAGCGCACGCAACTCGGCATGGCCTTTATGCTGGGCGCATTTATTCTGGCGCTGGCCTTGACGCTGATGACGTTTATGGTGCTGCGCCGTACCGTTATCCATCCGCTGCTGCGAGCAGCCCAGCGCATTGAGCAAATTTCCGCGGGCGATCTGACTATGCAGGATGAACCGACCGGGCGCAGCGAAATTGGTCGCCTGAGCCGCCATCTGCAGACAATGCAGCATTCGCTGGTGAAAACCGTGGGAACGGTGCGCCAGGGAGCAGAGGAAATCTATCGCGGCACCAGTGAAATCTCCATGGGGAACACCGATCTGTCCTCACGAACCGAAGAACAGGCGGCGGCGATTGAACAAACGGCGGCCAGTATGGAAGAACTAACGGCCACGGTGAAACAGAATGCCGATAACGCACATCATGCCAGCAAACTGGCGGAAGATGCTTCCGGTAAAGCCAGCCGGGGTGGTCAGATGGTCTCTGGCGTGGTGCAAACCATGGGCAATATCTCGACCAGTTCGAAGAAAATCTCCGAAATTACTGCCGTCATCAACAGCATTGCTTTCCAGACCAATATCCTGGCGCTAAACGCGGCGGTCGAAGCGGCGCGGGCAGGTGAACAGGGACGCGGCTTTGCGGTGGTGGCCAGCGAAGTGCGCACGCTGGCAAGCCGTAGTGCCCAGGCGGCAAAAGAGATTGAAGGGTTGATCAGCGAATCCGTGCGGCTGATTGATCAAGGCTCCGGTGAAGTGGTAGCTGCAGGCAATACCATGACGGATATTGTCGATGCGGTAAAACGCGTGACCGATATTATGCTGGAAATTGCTGCAGCCTCCGATGAACAAAGCCGGGGTATCGTGCAGGTGAGCCAGGCGATTTCAGAGATGGATAAGGTGACGCAGCAAAACGCCTCGCTGGTTGAGGAAGCGTCTGCCGCAGCGGCTTCGCTGGAAGAGCAGGCGGCGCGTTTAACCCAGGCGGTCGGCACGTTTCGTCTGCAGGGTGGCAGCGTGAAAAAACGCGTTCCCCTTGCCGCCACGCCAGTTTATTCACCGCCGCCATCGGCAACATCCCAAACAGAAAACTGGGAAACGTTTTAACTACAAAGGGACCATAAGGTCCCTTTATTTTTGGCCGCGAGAAACATCAAAAAGGAACAGTTTTACGGATTGCAGCGATGAGGATCTGCGCGGCAGAGGGAAGCTGCACGTCTACGCGGGTCAGAATGCCGATTGGCTCGCCAGACCCTTGAGTGGGTACCGGCAATGACACCAACGTGGCCTGGCGCAAATCTTCCCGCACCGCGCCTGAAGGCACAAACCACACGTAGTCGTAATCCACCGTCAGCTGGCGCGACAGTGATGCCGATAGCGTTTCAATACAACCACGCGGCAGTTCACATCCCTGGCTTTGCAGCAGAGCTTCCGCATGCTGCCTTGGCGCGGTTCCTTTTGGTGAAACCACGACAGGCCACTCCATCACTCGGCTTAGCGTGATGGTTTCCTGCAGCAGCGGATGGTTAGGACGTACTACCAGCTTGAGCGACTCAAGAAATAATAATTCGTAGTTCAGGCCAACCATTAATTCCGGATCGGCCATCCGGCCAATGCCGAGGTCGATTTCCCCGGATTTTAACCCGGCCAGGATCATCGGGTTACTCATGGTAGCGACTTGCAGCGTGGTCTCCATTTGCTGCTTGTGAAACGGACCAATGACGGCGGGAAGAATGCCCAACGCCGCCGTCGGCAGTGCCCCGATACGCACGACATCATTATGCGCTTCCTCCCGACGATTTAATGCCTGCCCGGCGGTATTGAGCGCGTCCAGAACTCTTACCGCATGGGTAAGAAACTGTTCGCCGGGCAGCGTTAACTGCGCACCAAGGCGACCACGTTCAAAGAGTCGTGTCCCGGTCAGTTGCTCCAGTTCGTTGAGTGTTTTGGAGAGGGCGGGTTGACTCAGGTTTAGGGTTTCAGCCGCGCGCCCCAGCGTCCCCTGTTGGGCAACGGCGACAAAAGTATGAAGGTGGCGCAAGCGAATACGCTGATTGAACAGAACATTTTTTTCCATAAGCGATGTTAAAAACAGAGCCGTATTGGTAGCAAGTAGAGTTGTTGGTTTTTGATAACCTGATAGCAAAATATTATTAACATTTATCATGTTTTACTTACAACTGATTTATTTTGCTTATGTTTTGTACTGCCATGACTGCGCGGTGGGATCATGGAAGGGAATGTACCCGGTCGTTATACTTTGGCTATTGTTCTCTTCTCATCACAAGGCACTGATTAATGATACATGTAATAGGGCACCTTAATCCTGATAGCGATGCCATCTGCACCGCCGCGATGACCGCTCGCTGGTTGACCTTACGCGGTCAACAGGCAACGGCGTGGCGCGCGGGGGAACCTAACCGCGAAACGCAATTTATCTTTGAACACGCGGGTCTCATGATGCCCGAACTGCTGACGTTTCCGTTGACCGATAGCGATGTCTGGCTGGTTGATTTTACCGAACCCGCTCAGGGACCGGATTCCCTGACTGAAAGTAACGTCGTCGGTATTATCGACCATCACCGACTCGGTGGTTTAGTCACTCGTCTGCCGCCGGAAGTGTGGGTCAAACCAGTCGGCAGTAGCGCGACGTTGCTATGGCAACTGATGTCGGAAGACGAGCGTAGCCAGATCTCTTCCGCCGAGGCCGTTTTGTTGTTGGGTGCCATTTTAAGTGACACTGTCACTCTACGTTCGCCCACCACCACGCCTGACGATCGCCTGGCGGTGGATGCACTAGTTAAAAAAACCGGGGTGAGTCTGGACACGTTTAGCCGCGATCTGCTGTCGGCCAAAACCAGCGTGGAAGGCATGAGCGCCCGACAGCTTCTGAATAAAGATTGTAAAACGTTCACTATTCACGGGCATCAAGTCTGCGTGGCGCAACTCGAACTGTACGCGCTGGATCAGGTTGCGCCGGTGCTGGACGATTTGCGTCAGGAAATGGTGCGCTATGCTGAAGAACGTCACGCCGCGCTGGTGGTTCTGATGCTGACGGATATCAACAAAGGTGACACCAGTTTGTGGTTTGCCGGAACGGAGCTGGCTGACATCGCGCAACCCTGCAAGGTCGAAGGGATGTTAAGCCGCAAAAAACAGATGCTACCGTGGCTGGAAAATCATTTAAAACCGCGCCAGTAAGCTCTGTTCATCGTCTGCGTGGGTGGGGGAATTTATGCGGGATCACAGTTTGTAAATTCTTCCCACCGGACTCGGTGGCGTTCTCTACACTCCAGGTAATATTCACTGGAGGCATGACATTATGGCGAACACCATCACGGCAGATGAGATTCGGGAACAATTTTCGCAGGCAATGTCAGCAATGTACCAGCAGGAAGTCCCGCAGTACGGCACTCTGCTGGAACTTGTCGCTGATGTGAATCTGGCGGTACTGGAAAATAATCCGACGCTGCATGAAAAACTGGCCAATGCGGATGAGTTAGCGCGGCTGAACGTTGAGCGCCACGGTGCGATCCGGGTGGGTACCGCACAGGAACTGTCCACACTGCGGCGGATGTTTGCCATTATGGGCATGTATCCGGTTAGCTATTACGATCTCTCTCAGGCGGGCGTACCCGTCCATTCCACCGCGTTTCGTCCCATCGACGATGCCTCACTTTCGCGTAATCCGTTTCGGGTGTTTACCTCGTTATTACGCCTTGAATTAATCGATAACGTGGCGTTACGCCAGCGGGCCGCAGAGATCCTCGCCAGGCGCGATATCTTTACGCGTCGTTGCCACGAACTGCTGGACGAGTTTGATGCGCAGGGCGGTTTTACGTCCGTGCAGGCCCAGGAGTTTGTGCACCAAGCGCTGGAAACCTTCCGCTGGCATCAGCACGCTACGGTAGACGAAGAGACCTATCATGCGTTGCACAACGAACACCGACTGATTGCCGATGTGGTGTGTTTCCCCGGTTGTCATATCAACCACCTGACGCCGCGCACACTGGATATCGACCGCGTGCAGTCGATGATGCCAGAGTGCGGTATTGAACCGAAAATCGTCATTGAAGGACCGCCGCGCCGCGAGGTTCCCATTCTGCTGCGTCAGACCAGCTTTAAAGCGCTGGAGGAAGCTGTTCTGTTTGCCGGTGAAATGCGTGGCACCCATACCGCACGTTTTGGTGAGATCGAACAGCGTGGTGTGGCGCTGACGCCAAAAGGCCGGGCGCTGTATGACGAACTCCTGAGTAAAGCTGGAACGGGCAAAGACAATCTGACGCACCAGTTGCATCTGCAGGAGGTGTTTAAAGCCTTCCCGGACAGTGAATTTTTGCTACGCCAGCAGGGACTGGCCTGGTTCCGCTATCGATTAACGCCGTCGGGCGAGGCGCACCGCCAGGCGATTCGCCCGGATGACGACCCGCAGCCGCTGATTGAGCGAGGCTGGCTGGTGGCTCAACCGATCACCTACGAAGATTTCTTGCCGGTGAGCGCCGCAGGCATTTTCCAGTCCAATCTGGGCAATGAAACGCAGGCGCGTAGCCACGGCAATGCCAGTCAAGATGCGTTTGAACAGGCGCTGGGCTGTGCGGTGTATGATGAGTTTACGCTGTATCAGGAGGCGCAAGAGCGCAGTAAACGGCGCTGCGGTTTACTTTAATGGAATTTACACGGGATTCGGTCTGTTCCCATCGACATAAAATATTTTCGATTTTGTACAGATAATCGGCGACCAACAATTGGATTATTAATGAATTTTGTCTAGAGTGAGCGGTCAGAAATGTGCACTCTCTTGCCGCAGATAAAGACCGGCGCGGGACCATTCACACGACCAGAAGGACTTACTTTCAGGCATGAATCGCAGACGATTTATTAAAGGTTCAATGGCAATGGCCGCCGTGTGCGGAACCAGTGGTATTGCATCACTCTTTTCCCGTGCTGCCTATGCGGCAGAGTCTGACATTGCAGACGGAAAAACCGTACGTTTTGATTTTTCCGTACTGCAATCAATGGCCCATGATTTGGCGCAAAAACCGTGGGGCGGTGCGCCGCGCGCGTTACCAGATACGTTGGCTAAACTGACGCCGCAGGCTTACAACAGCATTCAGTACGACGCAGAGCAGTCTCTGTGGAACAATGTTGAAAATCGTCAGTTGGACGCGCAGTTCTTCCATGTAGGCATGGGTTTTCGTCGCCGCGTGCGCATGTTCTCGGTTGATGACAGTACGCATATGGCGCGTGAGATCCACTTCCGTCCTGAGCTGTTCAAATACAACGATGCGGGCGTGGATACCAAACAGTTGGAAGGGCAAACCGATCTCGGCTTCGCCGGTTTCCGCGTGTTTAAAGCCCCGGAACTGGCTCGTCGCGATGTCGTTTCCTTCCTCGGTGCCAGCTATTTCCGCGCCGTAGATGACACCTATCAGTATGGTTTATCAGCGCGCGGCCTGGCGGTAGATACCTACACCGACAGCAAAGAAGAATTTCCCGACTTTACCGCATTCTGGTTCGAAACGGTCAAACCGGGCGCGACCAGCTTTACGGTGTATGCGCTGCTCGATAGCCCAAGCGTAACCGGCGCGTTTAAATTTGTGATCCACTGTGAGAAAACGCAGGTGATCATGGATGTGCAGAACCATGTCTACGCCCGCAAAGACATCAAGCAGCTCGGTATTGCGCCGATGACCAGCATGTTCAGCTGTGGCAATAATGAACGCCGGATGTGCGACACCATTCATCCGCAAATTCACGACTCCGATCGCCTGGCAATGTGGCGTGGCAACGGCGAGTGGATCTGTCGTCCGCTGAACAACCCGCAAAAACTGCAGTTTAATGCCTATACCGATAACAACCCGCGCGGGTTTGGCCTGCTGCAGTTGGATCGTGACTTCTCCCACTATCAGGACATCATGGGTTGGTACAACAAGCGCCCAAGCCTGTGGGTCGAGCCACGTAACCAGTGGGGCAAGGGAACGATTGGCTTAATGGAGATCCCAACCACCGGTGAAACGCTGGATAACGTCGTCTGCTTCTGGCAGCCGGAGAAGGCGATCAAAGCCGGTGACGATCTGGAGTTCAAATATCGCCTGTACTGGAGCGCACAGCCGCCGGTACGTTCGCCACTGGCACGCGTCATGGCAACCCGTACCGGCATGGGCGGATTCCCGGAAGGATGGGCACCAGGCGAGCATTACCCGGAAAAATGGGCGCGTCGTTTTGCCGTTGACTTCGTTGGTGGTGACCTGAAAGCCGCAGCGCCGAAGGGTATTGAGCCGGTGATTACGCTCTCCAGCGGAGAAGCAAAGCAGATTGAGATCCTCTACGTTGAGCCGATCGATGGTTATCGTATTCAGTTTGATTGGTATCCGACTTCGGACTCAACCGACCCGGTAGACATGCGTATGTTCCTGCGTTGTCAGGGCGATGCTATCAGCGAGACCTGGCTGTATCAGTATTTCCCACCAGCGCCGGATAAACGTCAGTACGTCGACGATCGCGAAATGCGTTAATCGCTATTTCTGTGGCTCTCCTGAAGGGGAGTCACAGACCGCATTCCTCTTGAAAGATTCTGTACGCTATTTACTCGATCCTGTTCGCATTTTTCCCTATATCAAATGGGTATGCTGAAGGTGTGTATTTTTTCTACACATTTTTGTCCACTAACAGGGAGAAAGTATGTTTCCAGAATACAGAGACCTCATTTCCCGACTGAAATCCGAGAACCCTCGCTTTCTGTCTTTATTCGAAAAACACAACAGCCTTGATCATGAGATTTCCAGACTGGAAGGTTCGGATGGTCGGGGATACAGTTTGGATATTGTTCGCCTGAAGAAACAGAAACTTCACCTGAAGGAAGACCTGCTCAAAATTTTGCAAAAAGAGAGTGTCAGTGAGAGCTAAATAGCACGACTCTCACTGTGTAAAAGGGCTTTCCGCAAGAATGGGAAGCCCTTCCTGTCTAAGACTTAATCGACCATTATCCATTTCACCCCACAGAATCGGCATTTCGGTGAACAGCGCGCCGTTGATTTCTTCGCCTTCCTCTGCACTAATCTGTGCCTTTCCCTGTTACCGAACAGCACCACTTCATCACCTGGCACTATCCGTGGCAGATCGGTCACATCAACAATCAGCGTATTTAAGTGATTGCTGTTACAACATAAAAACATGATGTTCAGGGTGAACAATAGATTAATATCAGCGGATACCAGTCAGAGATGCCCCGCTAACGCAATCGAAGGAGAGAAGCATGCCTGAAATCATTACCGTCAGTGAAACGCTGGAACTGCGTGCGGTTGAAGAACAACACGTCACACCATTGCATCAATTAGTGCTCAAAAATAAGTCCTGGTTGCAGCTGTCGCTGAGCTGGCCGCAGTTTGTGGGATCTGAGGATGACACCCGCAAGAACGTGCAGGGGAATATGATGTTGCACCAGCGCGGTTACGCTAAAATGTTCCTTATTTTTGAGCAACAGAACGTGGTGGGCGTGATTTCGTTTAATCAGATTGAACCGTTGAACAAAGCGGCCTACATCGGCTATTGGCTGGATGAGGCGCATCAGGGGCAAGGCATAATGTCTCGTGCGCTACAGGCGTTTATTCAGCATTATGCGCAGCGCGGCGAGATCCGTCGTTTTATCATTAAATGTCGGGTGGATAACCGTGAAAGCAATCGGGTGGCGCAGCGTAATGGCTTCCTGCTGGAAGGTTGTATGACACAGGCGGAGTACCTCAATGGTGAGTACCATGATGTGAATCTCTATGCCCGCATCATTGATACCGCCTCAGAATAAGCCAGCCAGAGGCGTGCGCGTAATACGCTGTTCACCGTTAATCACTTTCGGTCCGCGCAGATGAATTGCGTCGTCCTCAAACGCCTCGATGCGGGCATGATCGGTAATCTCAATATGATGCTCGATCAACACTTCACCCTGGATACAGGCGTGGCCTTCAATAAGGATGTAATCATCAAGCAGGATTGGACCGCCGCAGAGGTATGCGTGACCGCCAATCAGTACGTGATGCTTCAGGACGCAGTTACCCTCGACCACCGCGTGTTCCGCCACCTGTGAGCTATAGCGCAAGGTAGGTATGGCATCTTCATGGGTTCCGGCGAGAAGCCTGGCATGCCCGTACACTTTCGCGCAATCGCAGATCCAGACGTTATTTTCTTCATTGCCTTTTATCTGCGCAAAATCAAAAACCTCAGCGCGATGTTCAATAAAGGCGTAACTGACGACGGCGTCGCCATAGATTTGCACCTGATGCGCCACGCGTGAATGACTGACAATAGCGCGATCGTAAATATGCAAAATCTGGTCACTTTCGCGGGTTAATCCTTTGGCTGCGATAATCTCTGACTGACACAGGATCCGGGCCTCACCGGATAGCAGGCATTCCCCACGGACAGTAGAGTCTCTTATAGTGACGTTGTCACGTATTTGTGCGCCATGGCTGATTTCTGACCGATCAATCCACGCTTCATCGCCAACCTGCACACCGTCTCTGACCACGCTTGCCTGGGTAATTCGGGCGTTACCAGAAATAACCGCCCCGGCAAATGCCAGCGCATTCTCATCGTAAATCCAGCAGCCGCCGTTTTGCGCCAGCACGCGCTCATCGTCAATCCAGCCACCACGCGTCCCGGCTTGCACATCATTAAAGTCGGTGAGGGCGATTATCTGACGTAGCAATACGTTTTTTTTATTGCCATTATCCTGATAACTGAAGGAACGTGGCTCATCGCTCAGACGGTATTTGGTCATAGAGAATTTCCCAGTTGCGCACCTTAGTTAAACGTAGCAAAGTTTTCCGCACTGGCTATACAGTGGGAAATTCCATAAAATGTATTTCAAATATACTTTAAAAAATAAACAGAATGAGTAATAGCAAGCAGAGTGAGCGAGTCCTTAATCTTCCAGCCGGTTATTTTGGCATGGTACTGGGAACCATCGGTATGGGCTTTGCCTGGCGATATGCCAGTCAGATATGGTCGGTGAGCCACTGGATCGGTGATGGCTTAGTGATCCTCGCGATGGTCATTTGGGGGTTGCTGACGCTGGCATTTCTTACCCGCCTGGTGCGTTTTCCCCACAGCGTGCTGGCGGAAATACGCCACCCGGTGATGAGTAGTTTTGTTAGTCTTTTCCCCGCCACAACCATGCTGGTGGCGATTGGTTTTGTTCCCTGGTGTCGACCATTAGCCGTGGCCCTGTTCAGTATTGGCGTGGTGATACAGCTGTCGTACGCGGCCTGGCAAACGGCAGGGTTGTGGCGAGGAGAGCATCCAGAGGAAGCCACCACGCCGGGTCTGTATCTACCGACCGTTGCCAATAATTTTATCAGCGCGATGGCCTGTGGTGCATTGGGTTACAATGATGCCGGGCTGGTTTTTTTGGGCGCAGGGGTCTTTTCCTGGCTGAGCCTTGAACCGGTTATCCTGCAACGTTTACGTAGCTGTGGAGAGCTTCCCGCGGTATTACGTACTTCACTTGGTATTCAGTTGGCTCCGGCACTGGTCGCTTGTAGTGCCTGGCTCAGCGTCAATGGCGGCGAGGGCGATACGTTAGCCAAAATGTTGTTCGGCTATGGCCTGCTGCAACTGCTGTTCATGCTACGACTGATGCCGTGGTATCTGTCTCAACCGTTTAATGCTTCGTTCTGGAGCTTCTCATTCGGTGTGTCAGCGCTGGCAACCACGGGGCTGCATTTAGGGCACGGCAGCGATTCAGGTTTTTTCCATACGTTGGCGATCCCGCTGTTTATTTTTACCAATTTTATCATTGCGCTATTACTGATACGTACGTTTGCATTGCTGATGCAGGGAAAACTGCTTATCCGCACGGAGCGTGCTGCATTACTGAAATCTGAGGATAAATAATGACCCGTTGTGACGAAAACTACTTTACTGATAAATATGATTTAACCCGCACACATTCCGATGTTGTCGACGCGGCAAAAATTGTTGCCCCAGGCAAAACGTTAGATCTGGGCTGCGGGAATGGTCGTAACAGCCTGTATCTGGCGGCTAATGGTTATGACGTTACCGCATGGGATAAAAACCCGATGAGCATTGCCAACCTGGAGCGCATTAAAGACGCGGAAGGGCTAAACAATCTTCACGCCGGGGTGGTAGACCTTAATGCGTTAAGCTTTGACGGCGAATACGATTTTATTCTTTCTACTGTAGTGATGATGTTCCTGGAAGCGAAAACCATCCCGGGCCTGATTGATAATATGCAGCGCTGTACTAAACCGGGCGGATATAACCTGATCGTCGCAGCAATGGATACCGATGATTTTCCGTGCACCGTTGGGTTTCCGTTTGCGTTTAAAGCAGGAGAGTTACGCCGCTATTACAGTGGATGGGATCTGCTGAAATATAACGAAGATGTGGGTGAACTTCATCGTACGGATGAGAACGGCAATCGAATAAAACTACGTTTTGCGACAATGCTGGCGCGTAAAACTGTTTGACCTACCCATTTGTAATAACTCTTTCTACGTTCAGCATGTTTTTTGTGCTGAACATTAAGAAAACGTTAAGATAAAATTGTGCGGTCCTTACCATTTTTAGTTCATCCAAAATGATTTCCTTTTGCTATTATTTCAGATGCATATCTGCAAATACTAAGGGATCTTTCCATGCGTGCTCAAACTTTATTTAAAGTTGCAGTGCTTACGGGTTTACTGGCGTTATCAGGCTGTGCCTCAAAAATAACGCAGCCTGATAAATATTCAGGTTTTTTAAAAAATTACTCTGGCCTGAAGGAAACAAAATCTGCAACCGGACAACCGGTGCTGCGTTGGGTTGATCCCAACTTTAATGAGTCTAAATACGATAGCATCGTTTATAACCCGATCACGTATTATCCGGTTCCTAAACCAACCACTCAGGTCGGTCAGCAGGTTCTTGATAAGTTGCTGAACTACACCAACACTCAGATGAAAACCTCCATTGCGAAGCGTAAGCCTTTGGTTACGACCCCAGGTCCGCGTAGCCTGATTTTCCGTGGGGCAATTACCGGTGTGGCAACCAGCAAAGAAGGTCTACAGTTCTATGAAGTGGTCCCGGTTGCGCTGCTCGTTGCTGGTACACAGATGGCGACGGGACACCGCACCATGGATACCCACCTCTATTTTGAAGGTGAGTTGATCGATGCGGCAACCAATAAACCGGTGATTAAAGTTGTTCGTCAGGGTGAAGGTAAAGACCTGAATAACGAAAGTACGCCGATGGCGTTCGAAACGTTGAAGAAAGTGGTTGATGACATGGCGACTGATGCCACCATGTTTGACGTAAACCAAAAACAATAATGACTAACGCACCATCAGCTCTCTGCGGATGGTGCGTTTTTTTAGGCAACCCGGCGACGGTACAGCAGTTTTCCCATCAGCACTTCTGGGCGGGTAAACATCACCATGTTCCCCAGTAAAATCAGCACTAACCCGGCAATTGCATTAAGCTGCCAGACATATCCTTCATACAACGTAGACAGCGTTAGCGCCACCAACGGGAAAAGCAGCGTGCTGTATGCCGCTTTACTGGGACCGATACGCCCGACCAGCGTGAAATAGGCGCCAAAGGCGATCACTGAACCAAAAATCGCCAGATATAACAGCGCGCTGAGATAACTGAAGGTCCACTGTGGCGTGAAGTCGTCTCCACGCACCATCGCAATGGCGGCAATCAACATGGTGCCGTATAACATTGCCCAGCTATTGGTGGTCATCACCTCAAGGCCTTTTTTCTGGTGACGCAGACTTATCATATTGCCCAGGGAGAAACCAAAGGTGCCGAGGGCACTTAAACCAATGCCCAACAGCAGCGAGTGATTCAACCCACTGTTGACCAAATCCTGCCAGAACAAGGTCACGATACCTGTCAGCCCCAGCCCGGCGGCAACATAAAAGCGTCGCGGTGGTTTTTGACCAAAAAACAGATAGCTATTGACTGCGTTAAACAGAACCGCCATCGAGAAAATGACGGATTCGAGGCCAGTATTGATCCACGCAGCGGCGGTGTAAAAACACCAGAAGTTAAAGCAAAAAACGCATCCGCCTTGTAACAAACAAAACAGATGATCGCGCCCGGAAAGCTTACGCAATTTTCCGCTTATCAGCAGGATTGCTATCATCACCATGCTGGCGACGGCAAAGCGCCAGAAGATGGAAACCGGCGCAGCAACCGGACCCTGTTGCAGGTAAATCGCGATCCATGTCGTTCCCCATATCACCACCACCAGACAGTACAACAGTGCGTTCATACATCACTCTCATTTTGGCTATTCAGAGGCAGAATGTGCCACGTCATCTCTGCGAGCGCTTTCATCAGATTGCGGGTGACTTGCAAAATCTTGCGCTTTTTTTCGTGCAAAGTTGAAAAGAGGGCTGTTAACACCCTGTTGCTGAGATAGACTAAAAATCTGCTAACAACGTCTTTTGAAAGTGGTGGTATGCCTCAGCCTTACGATGCCTTTGAAAACTTACGCAAACATAATGCCGTGTTGCATGAATCGGTTGCGTTACATTCAGGGATCCAGCTGGCGGCATGGTCGAATAAACGCGATACCATTACCCAATATTGCGATCACCATACGCTTAGTTTGTATGTGGCAGATGGCTACGAGAGTTATCACAAGACAGCCGGCGGCTGGAAGAACGGCGGTGGTCCGGACCGTTTCTGCCTGATGCCTAAAGAGAGCGAATCCAGCTGGGACATTCGCGACAATCTCTCCTTTGTTCATCTCTACTGTACCGACGCACATCTGCGCGAAGTCGGGGAGAAGGTCTGGGACAAAAGCCCTTTTAGCTTCACGCTGGACGAACATACCTTCGGCAGCGATCCGGGGATCACCGCCGTGTACCGCCAGTTTTTACTCGGCAACGACTGGCAACAGCCCGCTAATCATCTCACGCTCAGTGCCGCGTCCTCGCTGTTATTAACGCACCTGATCCAGCATTACAGTAACGTACAATGGCGTCCGCCGGTGGTCACAGGAGGGCTTGCGCCCGTCACGTTACGTAATGTGCTGGCCTATATCGAGGCGCATCTGGCGTATCCCATCACGCTGAGCGATCTCGCGAGTGAAGCGGCGTTGAGCGATTTTCACTTTGCCCGCATGTTCCGCCAGTCGATGAACATGGCACCCCATCAGTATGTAATGCAGCGTCGTATGGCAGTGGCGCAGCAGCTGGTCTGTTATTCTACCCGCAACTTATCGGATATCGCGATGGCCTGCGGATTCAGCTCCGCCAGCCACTTCAGCAACCGCTTTAAACAGGTGACGGGTAAGACGCCCTCGCAACTACGTGCGTCGCGCTAATCTCAGCACCGTGTAACACAGCCCTCCGGCAATTAATCCCCAAAATGCAGAACCAATCCCCAGCAGCGTCAAACCGCTGGCAGTGACCAGAAAGGTGATAATCGCCGCGTCGCGCTCGGTTTCATGATGCAGGGCCTGATACAAACTGCCGCTAATCGTCCCGAGCAAAGCCAAACCGGCAAGCATCTGGATCCAGCTTACCGGCAGGGCCGACATTAATCCGGTGACCGAACCGCCAAACACGCCAGCCAGAAGATAGAAGACGCCAGCCGCCGCTGCCGCGAGCCAACGTCGCTGCGCGTCCGGATGCGCTTCGGGGCTTTGGCATATCGCAGCGGTGATGGCGGCAATACAGATGGAATAGACGCCAAATGGGGAAAACAACAGTGCCAGCAGGCCGGTGAAAACGATCAGCGGTGAAACAGGTAATGAATAGCCGGAGGCCTTCATCGTGGCAATACCGGGGGCATTTTGTGAGGCCATCGTCACCAGAAACAGCGGTAGGGCAATACTGATGCTGTGGGCGAGAGAAAAGTGGGGAGCGATAAATTCAGGCATCACCGGTGAAACATTAATATCTGTAGTGACAACGTCACCTTTTATCAGGGCGATAACTATTCCCACCAACATCGCAGCGATCACCGCATAACGTGGTGCCAGAACTTTGAGCACCAGCCACGCCAGCAGCATACTGCCGCACAGCAGGAGTTCGCTGTTCAGGCTATTGAATGCCTGCAGGCCAAAACGCAGCAGGATCCCGGCCAGCATCGCTGACGCCAGCGAGTGAGGAATAACCTGCATCAGGCGGGCAAACAGTCCAGTCACACCACACAGGACAATCAGCGCATTGGCGACAATAAAGACGCCAATTGCCTCCTGAATGGTTAAACCCTGCAGACCGGTAACCAGCAGCGCCGCGCCGGGCGTTGACCAGGCAGTTAATATTGGAGCGCGGTACCATAAGGTTAGCGCCAGCGTGCTGACGCCCATCGCTATGCCTAGCGCGGTCATCCAGCCTGCAATTTGCCCGGTGGTTGCCCCGGCGGCCATCGCCGCTTGCCAGATAATTGCCGCCGAACTAGCGTAGCCGACCAGTACGGCAACGAAACCAGACAGTACGGTAGGTAAAGGGAGTGAAAATGTGCGCATAGCGACTCAGTGTGCGTTATAACGGTCGATTACTGTAGCACTGTGCGTTATAGCGCACAAGTGATAAGCTATGCCTTTGCCACACAAGATTGAGGGAGCAAACGAATGGACAATGTCACCCACTATCTGGCGACCACGCTCAGGACATTACGTCAGCAGCGGGAATGGAGCCTTTCGCGTCTGGCGCAGGAGACCGGCGTGTCAAAAGCCATGCTGGGGCAGATTGAGCGCCATGAATCCAGCCCAACGGTGGCGACGTTATGGAAAATCGCCACTGGACTGAACGTCCCATTTTCGACCTTTATCTCGCTGCCGGAAGCGGACAGCGCGCCCGTATTTGATCCTCAACAGCAGGCGATGATCGTCACGCCGCTGTTCCCGTGGGATCCACTACTGTGCTTTGACCATTTTTCGATACTGCTGGCACCTGGCGCGCTCAGTGAATCTACCCCGCATGAGACTGGCGTTATTGAACATGTGGTGGTGATTAATGGCCTGCTGGATATGTACATAGATGGCACGTGGCGAACATTAAAAACCGGTGAAGGGGTGCGTTTTGCCGGGGATACTGCACACAGTTATCGAAACAGCAGCGAACAGACGGTTCACTTTCATTCGCTCATCCATTACCCACGCACTTAATCGGGAAAACTATTTCGAAACGTCGCGCTTCTGACTACAATAGCCGCCATTTTACCGCTTTTGGATGGTAACAACCGTATGCCTCAGCAACCTCATCGTCTTGAATTGTTAAGCCCGGCCCGTGATACCGCGATTGCGCGCGAAGCCATTTTGCACGGTGCAGATGCCGTTTACATTGGTGGACCCGGATTTGGAGCGCGCCATAATGCCAGTAACAGCCTGAAGGATATCGCTGAACTGGTGCCTTTCGCCCATCGCTATGGGGCGAAAATCTTTGTGACGCTGAATACGATTTTACATGATGATGAGCTGGAACCTGCCCAGCGGTTGATTACCGATCTGTATCAGACAGGCGTCGATGCCCTGATTGTGCAGGACATGGGGATTCTGGAGCTGGATATTCCGCCCATTGAGCTGCATGCCAGCACCCAGTGTGATATTCGCAGCGTTGAGAAAGCGAAGTTTCTCGGCGACGTTGGGTTTAGCCAGATTGTGCTGGCGCGTGAACTGAGCCTGGAGCAAATTAGCGCTATTCATCAGGCAACCGACGCAACCATTGAGTTTTTTATTCACGGTGCGTTGTGCGTGGCGTATTCCGGCCAGTGCTATATTTCCCATGCTCAGACCGGGCGCAGCGCTAACCGTGGTGACTGTTCCCAGGCTTGCCGCCTGCCGTATACCCTGAAAGACGATCAGGGGCGGGTGGTGTCATACGAAAAACACCTGCTGTCGATGAAAGATAACGATCAGACCGCCAACCTTGGCGCATTAATCGATGCTGGCGTTCGCTCCTTCAAAATTGAAGGCCGCTACAAAGACATGAGTTACGTGAAGAACATCACCGCTCATTATCGCCAGATGCTGGACGCGATTATCGACGAGCGAGGCGATCTGGCCCGCGCCTCTGCTGGTCGTACTGAACATTTCTTTACTCCCTCCACAGATAAAACGTTTCACCGTGGCAGCACCGATTATTTTGTCACCGCCCGCAAAGGCGATATCGGCGCATTCGACTCGCCGAAATTCATTGGCTTACCGGTAGGCGAAGTGCTGAAGGTGGCAAAAGATTACCTTGACGTTGACGTGACGGAACCGCTAGCTAACGGTGATGGCCTGAACGTGCTGATCAAGCGCGATGTGGTCGGGTTTCGCGCCAATACCGTCGAGAAAATGGGGAACAACCGATATCGGGTCTGGCCGAATGAAATGCCTGCCGACCTGCATAAAGTGCGACCGCATCATCCATTGAATCGTAACCTCGATCATAACTGGCAGCAGGCGTTAACCAAAACGTCCAGTGAGCGCCGCGTGGCGGTTGATATTGAACTGGGGGGCTGGCAGGAACAGCTGATCCTGACACTCACCAGCGAAGACGGCGTGAGCATCACCCACACGTTGGACGGTCAGTTTGAGGAAGCGAACAACGCGGAAAAAGCGCTGGGCAATTTGCAGGAGGGGCTGGCAAAGCTTGGACAGACGCTGTATTACGCCCGCGATATTCAGCTCAATCTGCCGGGCGCGCTGTTTGTGCCGAACGGTCAGCTTAATCAACTGCGTCGTGAAGCCGTAGAGATGCTTGATGCCGCACGGCTGGCCAGCTATCAGCGTGGCTGTCGCAAACCGGTTGCCGATCCTGCGCCGGTTTATCCGCAAACGCATCTAAGCTTCCTGGCAAACGTCTATAACCACAAAGCGCGCGAGTTTTACCACCGTTATGGCGTTCAGCTTATTGATGCCGCTTATGAAGCGCATGAGGAAAAAGGTGAAGTGCCAGTAATGATCACCAAGCACTGCCTGCGTTTTGCATTTAATCTGTGCCCGAAACAGGCCAAAGGTAACATCAAAAGCTGGAAAGCGACGCCGATGCAGTTAGTTAACGGTGACGACGTACTGACGCTGAAATTTGATTGCCGACCGTGCGAAATGCACGTGATCGGCAAGATGAAACATCACATTCTGAAAATGCCGTTGCCGGGCAGTATCGTGGCCTCCGTCAGCCCGGATGAACTGATGAAAACGCTGCCAAAGCGTAAAGGCTAAGCGTTAGCTTTGATGGGTATCGGGTTTGCGTGATTTTAGCCAGTGATGGTGCTCGCGAAGATCGGCGGCGGAGTCTTCCGCCGTCATTCGCAATTCATCGCTGTCAGCTGTGTGACGTAATAAGTGATCGGCATCCTGTACCTGAAGATATTCATGTCCCTGATTAGTAGCGAAAAGCTGGCCGGAGAAAAGCGCGCTGGTCAGCAATAACACCGTTAACCCTTTCTTAAACATCATGCACCCTCTGGTACGTTTTAACAAAAATGGCTGTAGTTTCGTCGAGTGACTATTCAATATTTTAATCGGATAAATGGCAATCTCTGTTTCGCCAATTAGATGTTTTTTACATTTTTGTTTATCTAACGTTAGGATTTGTTACAACCGGGAAGCGCAGCGCTACCCGGTTGTTATCTGGGAGGGAATCAGGACTTAAAGCCGGCTGCCGTCATCAGAACACGAAAAAACATGCCGACGGCGGCCAGGGCCAGCACGCTGCCGCCCCACAGGATCACCAGCCACATCAGGCGTTTCCATATTGATTGTTGCATCAATGATACCCCTCACCATGTTGAACTTTGCCGCGGAAGACGTAATAGCTCCAGAAGGTGTACACGAGGATTATCGGGATAATAAGTAGCGCACCCACCAACATAAAGCCCTGACTTTGCGGCGGTGCTGCTGCCTGCCAGATAGTAATGGACGGCGGAATAATATGCGGCCAGATGCTGATCCCTAGGCCGCTGAAGCCGAGGAAAATCAATCCCAGCGTCAGGATAAACGCCAAGGCATGACTGTGTTGCTGGCCCAGTGAACGCCACAGCCACAGGCTAATTAGCGCAACCAGTAGTGGAACCGGCATCAGGAACCACAGGTTTGGCAGGCTAAACCAGCGTTCAGCAATCGCACTGTGCGCCAGCGGCGTCCACAGGCTGATAATGGCAATTACCACCAGCAGTGCCAGCAGCAGCTTTTTGGCAACGCTGCGCATTTTATCCTGCAGCGGGTTTTCGCTTTTCATCACCAGCCATGTCGCACCCAGCAGCGCATAGGCCACCACCAGACCCACGCCGCAAAATAGCGTAAACGGGGTGAACCAGTCGAAAGGCCCGCCGCTGTAGCTGCGCCCTGTGACCGAGAATCCATTGAGCACCGCACCGACGACAATGCCCTGGGTGAAGGTCGCGAGGATCGAGCCGCATAAAAACGCTTTATCCCAGAATGGCCGGTGTGCGGGCGTCGCTTTGAAGCGAAATTCAAAGGCTACGCCGCGAAAAATCAGGCCGATTAACATCAGGGTTAAGGGGATGGTCAGCGCGTCGACGATCACCGCGTAGGCCAGAGGAAAGGCGCCAAACAAGCCAGCGCCACCCAGCACCAGCCAGGTTTCATTGCCGTCCCAGACCGGCGCGACGCTGTTAACCATCACATCGCGATCGTCAGGGTCCTGAATAGCCGGAAATAAAATGCCAATCCCGAGGTCGAAACCATCCATCACGATATACATCAGCGTGGCGAACACGATGATAACGAACCAGATAACTGATAAATCAATACCCATTAGCGGTGTGCCTCCGGTTGAGAATTGAGGACCGCAGCTGAAAGCGGTCGTGCAGGAGTACCCGTTGGCGGAACAGACGGATCATCTTCCTGCGGCCCTTTACGGATCAGGCGGATCATATAGCTGTAGCCCACACCGAAGACCGAGCTGTACACCACAAAGAAGGCCAGCAGGCTGATGCTCATATGCAGGGAACCGTGCGCGGAAACCGCATCAGCCGTGCGCTGTAGGCCGTAAACGACCCACGGCTGACGACCCACTTCGGTGGTAACCCAGCCAGCCAGAATGGCGATCAGGCCTGAAGGCCCCATCCATAGCGCGAAGCGCAGGAAAGGACGTGATGTGTACAGGCGTTGTTTGTAGCGCAGCCACAGCGCGAAGGTGCCCAGCAGGATCATCAACATGCCCAGGCCCGCCATAATGCGAAACGACCAGAACACCATGGTGGAGTTGGGGCGGTCTTCTTTTGGAAACTCTTTCAGGGCCGGAACCTGTTTATCCAGACTGTGAGTCAGGATCAGGCTGCCCAGCGCCGGGATTGCCAGCCCGTAGCGGGTGCGCTCCTGTTCCATATCCGGCCAGCCGAACAGCAATAGCGGGGTGGGTTCGCCAGGCGGGTTTTCCCAGTGGCCTTCAATGGCGGCAATCTTAGCGGGTTGATGCTTAAGGGTGTTCAGCCCATGCATGTCGCCAATCAGCGCTTGCAACGGGGCAACAATCAACGTCATCCACAGCGCCATAGAAAACATGGCGCGAATTGCCGGGGTATTATTCCCACGTAATAAATGCCAGGCCGCCGACGCCGCGACAAACAGGGCGCTGCTGAGGAATGCTGCGACGGACATGTGCAGTAATCGATAAGGGAATGAAGGGTTGAAAATGACGGCAAACCAGTCCACCGGCACTACTTGTCCATTGACAATTTCGTAGCCCTGCGGCGTTTGCATCCAGCTGTTTGATGCCAGGATCCAGAAGGTAGAGATAATGGTTCCCAGCGCGACCATACAGGTGGCGAAGAAGTGCAGGCCCGGGCCCACACGGTTCCAGCCAAACAGCATTACGCCAAGGAAACCCGCTTCCAGGAAGAATGCGGTTAACACTTCATAGGTCAGCAGCGGTCCGGTGATGCTCCCGGCGAACTCGGAAAATCCGCTCCAGTTGGTGCCAAATTGATAGGCCATCACCAGGCCAGAAACCACGCCCATACCAAAGTTAACGGCGAAAATTTTCGACCAGAAATGATACAGCGAACGCCAGGTGGGATTTTTGGTTTTCAGCCACAGGCCTTCAAGTACCGCCAGATAGCTAGCAAGACCGATAGTTATGGCCGGAAAGATGATGTGAAACGACACCGTAAACGCGAACTGGATGCGCGCCAGGTGAAACGCGTCAAGACCGAACATGCTTAACTCCGCAGGCAAAATTGATTTAGCGCAATTCTAAGCCTGGGGAACGGTAGGGGGCAGAAACAGAACAGTTCTTTTTAACCATAACAGTTGTGGCGATGTTATCCGTTGCTGGAACTGATATGAAATCTGGAAGCTTGATGCCGTGCAGATTGCCGCACGCGTGCTGGGCAAAGAACTTTCGTTAGCCATGCTGTAAAACGTTTTACCATAACAGTTGCCATAATATTGTTAATTTTATTAACTGATATACACTGCGGGCGTTACCTGCATCTGGACCGCGAGAATTATCATGAAAAAATATCAACGACTGGCGGAACAAATTCGCGATCAAATCGCCTCTGGCGTCTGGCAACCCGGCGATCGTCTGCCTTCTTTACGCGAGCAGGTGATGACCAGCGGTATGAGTTTTATGACCGTCGGCCACGCCTATCAATTGCTGGAAAGTCAGGGACGAATCATTGCCCGACCACAATCCGGTTACTATGTTGCCGCACGCCCCGAACGTGAGGCGGGGATCCCGCAGGCACAGGTCGTACGCGACGAAGCGGTCGATATCAACACCTATATTTTTGACATGTTACAGGCCAGCCGGGATGCTACGGTTATGCCGTTTGCGTCAGCCTTTCCCGATCCCCGCTTATTTCCCCTGCAACAGCTTAACCGCTCACTGGCGCAGGTGAGCAAGACGGCAACGGCAATGAGCGTGATTGAAAACCTGCCGCCGGGGAATGCCGAACTGCGTTATGCCATTGCGCGTCGCTATGCCCAGCAGGGGATCACCATCTCGCCGGATGAAATAGTGATTACCGCCGGGGCGCTGGAAGCCCTTAACCTGAGTCTGCAGGCAGTGACCGAACCCGGCGACTGGGTGATTGTCGAAAATCCCTGTTTTTATGGCGCGTTGCAGGCACTCGAACGACTGCGTTTGAAAGCACTGTCTGTTGCCACTGATGTGAAAGAAGGGATTGACCTTGTCGCATTGGAGCAGGCGCTGCAAGAGTATCCGGTGAAAGCCTGCTGGCTGATGACCAACAGCCAAAACCCGCTGGGATTTACGCTCAGCGCAGAGAAAAAGGCGCATCTGGTCGCACTGCTGGAAAAATATAATGTGATGCTGATAGAGGATGATGTTTACAGCGAGCTGTATTTTGGCCGTGAAAAACCGCTGCCCGCCAAAGCCTGGGATCGCGGCGACAGAGTGCTGCACTGTTCATCGTTTTCAAAATGCCTGGTGCCCGGGTTTCGCGTCGGCTGGGTGGCGGCGGGGAAGCATGCACGGCGTATTCAACGACTCCAGTTGATGAGCACCTTGTCAACCAGCTCCCCAATGCAGCTCGCGTTGGTGGATTACCTGTCTACCCGGCGTTATGACGCGCATCTGCGTCGGCTACGTCGTCAACTGGCAGAACGCAAACAGCAAGCCTGGCAAACGCTGCTGCGCCATCTTCCGGCGGAAGTTAACATTCACCATAGCGACAGCGGCTATTTTCTGTGGCTCGAACTGCCCGAACCGCTTGATGCCGGTGAGCTCAGTACACAGGCACTGGCGCACCATATCAGCATTGCGCCGGGGAAAATGTTTTCAACATCGGGGACCTGGACACGCTTCTTTCGCTTCAATACCGCATGGAACTGGGGTGAACGCGAGGAGCAGGCGGTGAAACAGCTTGGGAAATTAATTCGTGAGATGATGAAATAATATTGAGCGCGCTATTCAATATAAAAGAATAGCGCATTCTTATTTTTGAAATAGCGCCTGCGAAATCACAGTGTTATTTCTTTCAGGTACAACCATACAAAATATCAATAGTTATTATTATTGCCACCTCTGCACCTAACCCCTTGTCTATACTCCAGAAGATTAAGTCGCTCTGTCTCAATCGGTAGCGTAATGAGCGTTAGCTCACAACCTGATTAAATTTCCTTGCGCCAGCAGGAACGCAGACGACACCCCGACTACTTTTAGGAAAGGACATATATTTACGGCAAGGCTGCCGCTCATTATTTTTTCGACAGGAGTAAGACGTTATGAGCAAGCAATTTGCCCTCACGAGCCTGTGTGCGCTCAGTATGACGCTGATGACCGCTCACGCAGCCCAACCCCCAACATCATTAGATAAGCCGGAAGGACGCCTGGATATTATTGCCTGGCCGGGTTATATCGAACGTGGTCAAACGGATAAACAATACGACTGGGTTTCGCAGTTTGAGAAGGAAACCGGTTGCGCGGTTAATGTGAAAACGGCGGCTACCTCAGACGAAATGGTCAGCTTGATGGCAAAAGGCGGGTATGACCTGGTTACGGCATCGGGCGACGCGTCATTACGTCTGATTATGGGCAAACGTGTCCAGCCCATTAACACCACGCTCATCCCAAACTGGAAGACCATCGACCCGCGTGTCGTCAAAGGCGAATGGTTTAACGTTGGCGAAAAAGTGTACGGCACGCCGTATCAGTGGGGGCCAAACCTGCTGATGTACAACACCAAAACGTTCCCGACGCCGCCAGATAGCTGGAAAGTGGTGTTCGTTGAACAAAAACTACCTGACGGAAAAAGTAATAAAGGGCGCGTCCAGGCTTACGATGGTCCGATCTATATTGCGGATGCCGCGCTGTTCGTCAAAGCCACTCAGCCACAGTTGGGCATTACCGATCCCTATCAGCTTACCGAAGAACAGTATCAGGCTGTCATCAAGGTCCTGCGCGATCAACATGGTCTGATCCACCGCTACTGGCATGACACCACCGTGCAAATGAGTGATTTTAAAAATGAAGGTGTTGTGGCTTCCAGTGCCTGGCCGTATCAGGCTAACGCCCTGAAAGGTGAAGGCCAACCTATCGCCACCGTTTTTCCTAAAGAGGGCGTCACCGGCTGGGCTGATACCACCATGCTGCATAGCGAAGCGAAACATCCGGTCTGCGCTTACAAATGGATGAACTGGTCATTAAGCCCGAAAGTTCAGGGCGACGTTGCTGCCTGGTTTGGATCGCTGCCGGTCGTGCCTGAAGGTTGCAAAGCCAGCCCACTGCTGGGTGAAAAAGGGTGTGAAACTAATGGCTATAGCTACTTCGACAAAATTGCTTTCTGGAAAACGCCAATCGCAGAAGGAGGGAAGTTTGTTCCTTATAGCCGCTGGACACAGGATTACATAGCCATTATGGGCGGTCGCTGATTCCGCTGGGGGTTTTATGACGTACGCAGTGGAATTTGACAATGTCTCGCGATTGTACGGGGATGTTCGTGCCGTCGATGGGGTCAGTATTGCGATAAATGATGGTGAGTTTTTCTCCATGCTGGGGCCATCCGGCTCCGGCAAAACCACATGCCTGCGCCTGATTGCAGGTTTTGAACAGCTGTCAGGCGGCGCAATTAGCATTTTTGGTAAGCAGGCCAGTGAGTTGCCGCCCTGGGAACGGGACGTAAACACGGTATTTCAGGATTACGCGCTGTTTCCGCATATGTCGATCCTCGACAACGTGGCCTACGGGTTAATGGTCAAAGGGATGGATAAAAAACAGCGCCATGCCAGGGCGCGTGAAGCGCTGGAAAAGGTGGCGCTCGGCTTCGTTTTTGAGCGTAAACCGTCACAGCTTTCTGGTGGACAACGTCAGCGCGTGGCGATCGCCCGTGCGCTGGTTAATGAACCGCGCGTTCTGCTATTGGATGAACCGCTTGGGGCATTGGATCTTAAGTTGCGTGAACAGATGCAGCTTGAGCTGAAAAAATTACAGCAATCCCTGGGTATCACGTTCATTTTTGTCACCCATGATCAGGGGGAAGCCCTGTCGATGTCCGATCGCGTGGCGGTGTTTAATAACGGTCGTATTGAGCAGGTCGATTCACCTCGTGAACTCTATATGCGTCCGCGCACACCATTTGTGGCGAGCTTTGTCGGCACGTCAAACGTCTTTGATACGGCGATGTCGGCGAATGTGTGCGGCCTGCAAGGGATGTTCTCCCTGCGCCCGGAACACATTCGCCTGAATGATTCTGGTGGCGAAGTGCAGGCGCCGGGCGTTATCCAGGCGGTGCAGTATCAGGGGGCGGCGACGCGATTTGAGCTAAAATTGTCCGGTGGTGAAAAATTGCTGGTGAGCCAGGCGAACCTGACGGGAGAAACGCTGCCGTCAACGCTGTCGCCGGGTCAGCACGTCATGGCCTCGTGGTCACGTGACGTGATGGTGCCGCTGGTTGAGGAGAGGTGAATGGCTATGAACGTTTTACATTCGCCTCCAAAGACCACCGGGCTGAATAAAATCTCGGGTTATTTCTGGCGCAATCCGGGGCTGGGGCTGTTTTTACTGCTGCTCGGGCCGCTGATGTGGTTTGGTGTCGTCTACTTTGGTTCATTACTGACGCTACTGTGGCAAGGGTTTTATACCTTTGACGATTTCACCATGTCCGTTACGCCAGACCTGACGCTGGCGAATCTACAGGCGCTGTTTAACCCGGCCAATTACGACATCATTTTACGCACGCTGACCATGGCAGTCGCCGTAACCATCGCCAGCGCCATTCTGGCATTTCCGATGGCGTGGTATATGGCGCGTTACACCAGCGGCAAAATGAAAGCCTTTTTTTACATTGCCGTGATGTTGCCGATGTGGGCTAGCTACATTGTTAAAGCCTACGCGTGGACGCTGTTGCTGGCTAAAGACGGCGTGGCGCAGTGGTTTTTAACCCATCTTGGACTGGAACCACTACTGATCTCCTTCCTGACGTTACCTGCTGTAGGTGGCAATACGCTGTCAACCTCAGGGTTAGGGCGCTTTCTGGTTTTTGTTTACATCTGGCTGCCGTTTATGATCCTGCCCGTGCAGGCCGCGCTGGAGCGGTTACCTCCTTCATTGCTGCAAGCTTCGGCGGATTTAGGCGCACGTCCGCGTCAGACCTTCCGCTATGTGGTGCTTCCGCTGGCTATCCCCGGTATTGCCGCAGGTTCAATCTTTACTTTCTCACTGACGCTGGGTGATTTTATTGTGCCGCAACTGGTGGGGCCGCCGGGGTATTTCATTGGGAACATGGTCTATTCGCAACAAGGCGCCATCGGCAATATGCCAATGGCGGCGGCATTCACTCTGGTGCCGATTGTGTTAATCGCACTGTATCTGGCGTTCGTGAAGCGTCTGGGAGCGTTTGATGCACTCTGAACGCGCACCGTTATTACTCAAACTGGCTGCATGGGGTGGCGTAATTTTCCTGCACTTTCCCATCCTCATCATTGCCGCCTATGCTTTTAATACCGAGGAAGCCGCCTTTAGTTTTCCGCCGCAGGGGCTCACGCTGCGCTGGTTTAGCGTGGCGGCACAACGTAGCGACATTCTGGAATCCGTGACGTTGTCACTTAAAATTGCCGCACTGTCGACGGCCATCGCTCTGGTGTTGGGAACACTGGCGGCGGCGGCCCTTTGGCGGCGGGACTTCTTTGGCAAGAACGCAATATCGCTGTTGCTGCTGTTGCCAATCGCGCTACCGGGCATTATCACCGGTCTGGCACTTCTGACTGCTTTTAAAACCATCAATCTGGAGCCGGGCTTTCTGACGATCGTGGTGGGGCATGCGACGTTTTGTGTTGTGGTGGTATTTAACAACGTCGTGGCCCGTTTTCGTCGAACCTCATGGAGTCTGGTTGAAGCATCGATGGATCTGGGGGCGAATGGCTGGCAAACCTTCCGCTACGTGGTGCTACCGAATCTTGCATCGGCGCTGCTGGCTGGGGGCATGCTGGCGTTTGCCTTGTCGTTTGATGAAATCATCGTGACAACGTTCACGGCCGGACATGAAAGAACACTTCCGCTGTGGCTACTCAATCAACTGGGACGTCCACGTGATGTACCGGTTACCAACGTTGTGGCATTGCTGGTGATGCTGGTAACAACACTTCCGATTTTAGGGGCCTGGTGGCTGACGCGTGAAGGCGACACTCTCGCCGGAAACGGTAAATAAACGACAATATGGGAAATTGCTATGCAACATCAATTACTGATTAACGGCGAACTGGTCAACGGTGAAGGTGAAAAGCAGCCGGTCTATAACCCGGCTACCGGTGAAGTCATTCTCGAAATTGCCGAGGCGTCATCCATGCAGGTTGATGCTGCTGTCCGTGCCGCTGACAACGCCTTTGCCAACTGGGGGCAAACCACGCCGAAAGTGCGCTCGGAGCTGCTGTTGAAACTGGCGGATACCATCGCTGAAAACGCGCAAACATTTGCTGAGCTGGAATCGCTGAATTGCGGTAAGCCTTTCCACTGTGTGCTCAATGATGAAATCCCGGCCATCGTGGACGTTTTCCGCTTCTTTGCCGGTGCGGCGCGTACTTTACAAGGGTCGGCTGCCGGGGAATATCTGGAAGGGCATACCTCCATGATCCGCCGCGACCCGCTGGGAGTGGTGGCATCCATTGCGCCATGGAACTATCCGTTGATGATGGCAGCCTGGAAACTGGCACCGGCGCTGGCGGCGGGTAACTGCGTAGTGATTAAACCTTCAGAAATTACCCCATTAACGGCACTGAAACTGGCGGAGTTTGCGAAAGACATTTTCCCGGCAGGCGTCATTAACGTGCTGTTCGGGCGCGGTAAAACCGTGGGTGATCCGCTGACCGGTCATGAAAAAGTACGCATGGTTTCGCTGACCGGCTCCATTGCTACCGGTGAGCACATTATTGGACATACCGCGCCGTCGATTAAACGCACACATATGGAGTTGGGCGGCAAAGCTCCAGTCATTATTTTTGATGATGCCGATCTGGATGCGGTGGTGAGCGGCGTGCGCACATTCGGTTATTACAATGCCGGGCAGGATTGCACCGCAGCCTGTCGTATCTACGCACAGAAAGGCATTTATGACGCGTTGGTCGAAAAACTGGGGGCCGCGGTCGCCAGCCTGAAAACGGGCTCACCGAATGATGAGTCGACAGAGTTGGGGCCGGTAAGCTCTCAGGCGCATCTTGATCGCATTACCAAAGCGGTAGATGAGGCCAAAGCGCTCGGGCATATCAAAGTCATCACCGGCGGCAAAAAAGTGGAGGGCGCAGGCTACTATTTCGCCCCGACGCTGCTGGCAGGCGCGAAGCAGGACGATGCCATCGTTCAGCGGGAAGTCTTCGGTCCGGTAGTCAGCATCACCGTCTTTGATGACGAGGCTCAGGTACTGGCATGGGCCAACGATTCGAAGTACGGGCTGGCATCCTCGGTCTGGACGCGAGATGTCGGTCGCGCGCATCGTCTTAGCGCCCGTTTGCAGTATGGCTGTACCTGGGTCAACACCCACTTTACGCTGGTGAGTGAAATGCCACACGGTGGACAAAAACTCTCCGGCTACGGCAAGGATATGTCGGTTTACGGACTCGAGGATTACACGGTTATCCGCCATGTTATGATCAAGCATGAGTAATATCTTAAGCCGCGAACGGTAAATGGGGCACAGATAGCTAAATATTGGCAAATGTGTCTCTATACTATTCGCGCCACTGGCCTCGTCGCCATCGGACGGCGGAAAATTGGAAATATCCGCGAGGTCAGGCTAATTTACACACAATAAAGCCCCGGCACTATGTCGGGGCTTTATTGCTTCAGGTACGTCGTCCGGTTTATTAGCGGCGCATGCTGCAAAGCCTCGTGAGTAGCGCACTGACATAACGTATCCATTGTTCCGGCGTCCTTTCTTAGATAATACAATACATTATCTCCGGGTTATGTTTTTACACCTTTGGCCCTCAAACCCCTAATAGCTAAACAGCATGGTGTTCATCAGCAGGGAAACCAGCATGGCATTTTCCGCCGGTCATTGTCCTGCACCATGTGGGAGAACAGCGTAGCAAGTCTGGGGATGAGGGTATTTTCCGGCTGTTGTTCAGGCAATATAATGCCGCAGAAGGATTAGGGGGATTACATATTAAGGGGAATTTACCGGGCGGCGGTGGAGTGGGAAGATTGTTCACTAATGGCAGAGAGAACAACGTCTCTCTGCCAGCAGGCGCTGCAATTAATCAAGCAAAGTCACATCAAGCAAACCAGCCGAATCTTGCGGATATCAGGCTGAAAAGTCCTACAGCAGCAAAGATATTTATCAGTATCACGGTTTTACTGGAAACATTCATTTTTGCCACCTTTCGATTTAACCCCTATGGGTATAGTACGGGTTAAAACTATCCGCAATACTACTAAATCCGAACATGATGAAGAACGGTTGTTTTCTGTCCGTTTTTCTTAAAAAAATGAATAAATCTTGATGTATGTCATAAAAAAGAGCATATTGCGCGCGTTTTTCTCTTCTGGCCCGGATGCCCTAAATGTCTCTGTACCAAAATATGTTGGTTTTTTATGCGGTAATGGCCGCCATCGCGGCAATCATCACCTGGTTTCTTTCGCGCGATAAAAAGCGTATTCGCTTTCTCAGTGCGGTATTAGTTGGGGCGACATGGCCGATGAGTTTTCCCGTCGCACTCCTGTTTTCTCTTTTCTGATAACGGCATCAGGCATTCAGCAGCGAGATTAATCGCAACCTGTCTGCTTCAGTCACATCCAGCGGATGCCGATAGCCCTCATTTTCATTGGCGCGGGTGTACAGGGCAACCAACCAGTCATAAACGTATCGGCTTGCGCCGTGCAGAGGTTGCTCGTCCAGTTTTGCCAGTCGACTCATCGGCTGTTGTGGCGGGGCGCTAAAAATAGCCGCGCCTTTTTGGATCCTGCTGGCAGGGCGTTGTTCCTCAGCGACGCAGGAAAACCCAAGCCAGGTAATAAAATCACCCATATCCGCGTGCAACTGTGCTGCGCAGACGTTTTCGCGTTGCATAATACGCTGCAGTCGTTGTGGCATCTCCAGGCGATAACTGGTGGTCACCAGAATGTCGGCAACTTGCCTTAGTGTTTCTGGATCAAGACGCAGGCGACGCGCGTTATTTTCATTACGACACCACTGGCGCACATGGTTGATCCACATTTTATGCACCTGATATCCGGTCTCTTGACTTTCTTGCTGACGAGAGGTGTCCCGTACCTCGGCAAACAGGTCGATCGCATCATTGAATAATCCGCTAACCTGTTCCTCACGCGGTTGCTGAATGTGCAACAGCGACTCGAAGCTGCGCATCGGCGGCAACAGACCCTCCAGCAGTTCGCCATGCTTTGCGGCCTGAGCCTGCAACTGGCGGATAACTGATTCGCTTGCGCCGGGCTGCTTATTACCGCTGTGACGCCAGCTCATCAGCATGGCGCGAATTCGCTGCTGGTGCTGCTCGCACAGGGAGGTAAACCGGGCCTGACGCTGAGCTGGCGAGGTGGCCTGCGACAACCATTCAACCAGCCGCTGTAAGCTGTGCTTATCCAACGCCTGCAGCGTGCCCCAGTGCAGTCCGGGTTTGCCCATTAATTGCTGAACGGCCTCATCGAGATTTTGCTGAGTGTTAAAGCGCGCATCCTGCGGGGTAATGGCCCACACCACGCCCGGTAATGCGGCGTCATGCAGCGGTTGGGTATCATTTACCCAGCCGAGCAGCGTACGGGTGATGGTTGGCGTTTGCGAACGGGAGGATACCGCGTTGCAGATAACCAACACATCAGGTTGCAGATGCTGGCGGTAATGCTCCAGTATCCAACCTAACTTTGCCCGCCACAGCGGGTGAGGATGTGTATCCGGTGCGAGGGGGATATCCAGCAGGTCGGCACTCTCCAGCACAGAGTCTTCTACTGTCAGCACCAGTTCGCGGGTCAGCAGCGCCAGTGATTCCAGTGACAGGCTGACCGCATTGAGCAACTGGTTATCGGCAATGGGATGTACCACGACATCGCTTGGTGCGTTATTCCCGGTCAGCGCAATCTGTGTCAAAAAACTTTCAGCGGGCAAGCCAAAATGGTCGACCAGCAGGCTGAGCGGCGCGGCTAGTTCGCCTGCATGTCCGGTCTGTTGTAGTGTATGCGCCAGTGCCAAAAACTGCTGCGTAAGCTCCGGCTGCTCTCCCCACAGTAATGCCCAGGCGTGCGCCCGGGTGGTGAGATCCAGTGCCGGAATTAACGTGGCAAACTGATGCCATAGCGCATCGTCAATTTGCTGTTGATTTGAGGGAACACGGGAGCGCCAGAAACGCGCAATGGCCGCCACGTCTTGTGCGCTGATCCCTGGTACAGGATGACGCTGACGCAGCGCCTGCCATTTTTCTAACCGCGTCTCAATAATCGCTTTTTCAACCTGACGGTTGTCAGGCGACGAACAAAACTGGGCGATAAACAGCTGAACCAGTTCCGCCTCGCTAATCAGCCGCAGGCGCAGCGGCCACGCGCTATCAACTTGGGTTTCTTCGCGCGTAAAGCGCAGTACCATATTGGTTGGCGCATGCCCGGGATTAATGTGCGTAAAGTAATCGAAGCTGCGGTCCGGGGTGGTGATGTTCAGTTTTCCACCGGCATTGCTGCACAATGCGGATAACAAATGTGCTTTCGCTGCTTGTGAATGGCCGTACAATCCCACACATCCTTGCGACGCAAAAGTCGCATTTAGCGCGGTTTCATTAACGGCCGCTAACGTGAGCTGAGCCAGCAGAGAATCCGCTTCATCATCCAGGCGCGCTGCGCGTGCGCGTGCATCCGTTACCCATTCGATGGCGGCCTGTGCGGTGTTTAACGTCTTGCTCATTTCAGGTACACACTCCCGCTATCAATCCAGTAATGGCTGCCGCTGTGGCGGCGGTCTGCCAGCGTATTCAGTTTTAAGGTTAAGGCATTGGCGGCAACGGGCGTGCCATCCTGCAGCCAGGCATCGCTAAGAACAAAAAATTCCGGCCCGGTTTCTTTGCTACCGCCGCGTAATTGCAGACGCACATTTAATACGCCATCACCGGCGATGGTTTTCGCCAGTTCGGCAGAGTTGATACTGAGCGTATACAGCGGGGTGGCAGGCCAGCGACTGTTCGCCAGTTGACGGAAACCTAACGTCACGTTGCCGCGCAGCGGGAAATTCAGGCGCGCGTCCAGCTTTGCGCCCGGTTTATCGAGGTCGATATCGTGATACCAGATATTCTCATCGCGCAGTGTATTGACCGTATTATCCAGCACGCCAAGATAACGCACCGTTGAATACGCGCCGATATCGGCGGCTTTAAAGTTAAAGCGTGGCAGACGCAAATCCAGCGCCAGACTGCACAGCATGGCACCAACGGCGGCGGTAGACTTCGGATTACCAATGCGTCCTTGCTGGCTAAACGGATACCACTCGTGTACGCGGTAGCTGTCCATCCAAATCATGCGATTAGCCGGAACGGGCTGCAGGTGGCGAATCAATGCTTGTACGCCAGGTAAACAGGCGGGTCTGCCGGTTACCAGTAAAATGTCGCAACGGTAGTGCGAGATGGCTTCACAAACGGCGTGCAGCGGAGAGGTCAGGGTAAACTGGCCTGCCAGCAAGGCTTCTTGTAACTGCCTGAACTGCACCTGCAGCGGTACGCTCAACACGTCAAAGGCTGGCGAACCGGCAGGCAATGCGTGATCGATAGCCTGCTGGATATAGTTCATCACGTTGCGCGTCGGGGGCTGGGCCAGCAGTTCACCAAAGGTCGCATGCAGTCCCGCCACCGAATCGTTAACGTCGCTTTGCTCCCAGGCCGAGAGCACCGCATGACCGAGCGGCATAAACAGTTGCAACGCCGTTTGCTGGCGTAAGATCGCCTGGGTATCTATGCGCCCGGAGTCGCCAAACAGCGTGGCCAGCAGGGCGGCTGCGTCGGTGACGCCCGCCTGTTGCAAGCGGGTTTGCAGTGCGGGTAGCACGCAGCGCTGGATGACATCCAGCAGCATGTCATCTCCGGCGACCTTAAATCCTTCACGAAACAGCAGGTGCGGCGTAATTTTGACGTTCGCCCCTACGCCGTCATCCAGCTGATAGTGGACCACGGCCATATCCGTGGTGCCTCCGCCAATATCGATCGATGCCACGCGCAAGGCGCGACCTTTGACTTCATCCGGCTCCGGCAGGCGATCCGGGCGGGCAAGGGCGTTGAAGAACGATTCAGTGTGACCGTCGTAGTGTGAAATCGCTTCGTTATATAACCACACCAGCTGTCCACAGCTGGCTTCATCCCATTCCATCTGGATCTCAGGGACGGGAACTACGCTTTTTTCCTGCTGTTTACGGGTGGTGAAATCCTCATCCTGTGGGTGCCAGCCCATCGCTTTCCAGACCAGCGCAATAGCCTCAAACATGCGCAGGCGGAAAATCTCACGCTCTTGTTTCGGCATCGCCGATGGCAGGGTCAGGATCAGCGTACGCAGCTGACGAGGAGACGCCGGAAAACCGAGGCGCAAACGCGTCGCCACGCTATTAATTTGCCCCAGTGCCTGCGCCAGAATTTCACACAGCATATGGGTCATCAAGGTGCTGCGACTGTACTGCGGAGAGAATACCGGCAGACGGTCATCCTGCGGCAGGCTAAACAGCGGCTGCCCGTCATCATTCATCAGGTTCATCAGCGGGAAGGCGGTTGCCAGTGGTTCGCGCTGGGTTTTGCCATTCATCTGGCTAAAGCGCCAGTCATGTAAAACCGGCGTTTCATCCCACAGATAACGACGCGGGCTGGAGATCCCACTGCTGCCTTCGGTGCCGACTCGCTGCATTGCCAGCTTGCGGGCCTCATCGCCGACGCGAACAATCGACGGCCAGATAAAGGCATCGTCACGGCCGCTCTCCACGGAAAAGTGTTGCTTACCAAAACGCGCCTCGGAAAACTCCAGTCGGCTGGTGAACAGCGGGTCATTAAGGTATTGAGGCTCGCTTAACGAACGCACCTGCAATTCAGCGGTCTGGCGCAGGCCGTCGTTGGCGTCACCGTGATCTTCAATCAATACGCCGCAGGTATGGGTATTACCAATATCTAAAATGAGATCAACAGGAATAGCGGGCGTGCTCAGGGTGTGCGTCACCAGCTTCACTTCCGGAATGGAAAGCTGCTCGCCTAATAAGGTCAGCACATTCAGCCAGTGCGCCTGATACTCAAAATTTCGCAGCGCGAGCTGGATCTCCTGTTCGGCACGGTTTTCTTCTTGCGCGACATGGCGCAAAAAGGATTCGCGCAACCAACCGTCAATCCACGTCTGATCGAGGAAATCAGCAATTTCGCTATCGTGCCAGGCCAGAGCAAATCGCGTGCCGTTGAGCAGATCGTTCGCATTTGGGGTCAACGCTGCGGGGGCATGCTCGGTCAACTGACTGTCCAGCGCCACGGTAACGCGGTGAGTGTTACCTGCGCTGTCCGGTTGCTCCAGCTTGCGCACTTGAACACGCGCCCAGTTATCTGGGCCTTCGACAAACGTGCGCGGTGGGTTAAAGCGCAGGAACGGCAGTGGCAGCCAGACGCCGTCGAGAACGTCCAGTGAGTAATGTAATGTCTGGGTACTTTCTGGCTTGACCACTTCGGGTTGCCCACCGGTACTGCCCGGCAACGTGTAGCGGCCCGTTGTCAGGTCGAAATCCAGTCGTAGCAGTGGGCCGTTGGCCGTTTTGCGCACAAAGCGCCCGTGATGCGCGGATTCCTGCGGCGTCAGACCAAAATCCAGAAACTGCACGCCGCTATTGGCAATGAGCGTCACACTCTGTTTGTAATCACACAGATTCACCAACATAAAATCAGGCACCTATCTTTTTGATGGTCATTGGGATCTCAGCGTGATCGTCATAACGCGCGGTACAGGCTGCTACGTCGTTGGTTCCCGCTTTACAGGTGATTTCAGGCATCGGATAACGCGAGCCGTCCGTACAACGTGCGTTCCCGCGACTTTTAATCATTAATTCACCCGATTGATGCAGGCCGGAGAATATCTCCGCGCGACAAACCACATTGTCGCCATGGACTACCCGCGCCGTGCCTTTATTGGTCTGGATCTGATAACGCAGTGATGGCGCTTTGCCGCTGACCGGGTCTTTAATGTCGACCATCACGCGCCAGTTGCCATTGAGGAAACGGGTCGTACCGACCTTCATCTGATTCGCCTCCATCACCAGCGCATCTTTCGGGATAGCGGCAATCACCACCGGTCCTTCGGCGGGCTTCTCTTTTTTGACCACTGGAATAACTTCCGCGCTATGCAACGGCAGCGAAGATGTCAACGCTGGTAGCGGTTTAACGTCAACCTTTGCAATCTCAACCGGTTGCATTGAGGGAGCGGTGAGTGTCGCCTGCTGTTTCCACAACAGCGGCCCGATAATGGCGGCAATGATGATTGCGGCGACCGGCAGGCTCCACAGCGGTAGCCGACGCGCAGGTTTTGGTAATACCGGCGGCGGAGTGGCCTCGGGTTCATTCGAGATGACCGGAATCTGTGGCTCAGGCTCTGCGGGTTTGGGGATTTCAACGACTGGCGTCAGTAACGGAGCATCGGCTTCGGTGAAGGTGATTTCTGGGGCGATCTCTTCTTCGGGTTCGGGCTCCTGTGCGGGTACGACCGGGGGAATATCGGCAATTCGCAGGCAATCGAGTACATCGTCACGGGTATTTTCATTCAGATTGACGAAACCCCAAAACGTAATTACCGGTTTGCCATCAACCAGAAAAACGTGATTTTCTCCAGGAAACTGCACCGCTTTTTCCAGCAGAGAGCCGAACAATTGCAGGGAGGTCTTGCCCGATTGCAGGCTTTTACGACTGAGGGCCGCAGCGTTCTCCATCGTACTTGCCAGATAGCGTAATGCCCGAAAACGCGCGTCTTCATCAGCGGCTTTCCACGCAATGGCAGGTCCTTCAATCGGGGAATACCAGTCAACCCGATCGCCGTTATCGTTAATTTGCGGGATCGCCAGACAATCGGCCATTGCCTGCTGTTTTCGCAGGCGAAGCGTTTCACGAATTTGCAATGCTGAATCAAAAACGGCCTGACCGCCGCCGCCCACGGCCTGATAGTCATCCAAATTGCCGCTGCGCAAGAGAGTTTTTGCCACGTTGTTATCCCTTAGACTTCTTCACACATCTACTTTACGGCTTATAAACACGAGCAAACGGCGGAAGAGAGGCAAAAAGGGGTGAATTTTCATGGCATAGAGCGAGGGGAAAAATCTTGACGTTTTGAAAAATACTTAAGGGAAATTATTTCACCAGTGCTGTCGAATTTATCAGCGAAATACATCGGATTAGAATAACCTGATAGTGATTTATTATTAGTCAGTTTTTGTCAGCTATGCTCTGATGATCCTGTTAATAATAAAATAAGAAGGCATAAAACCATGACTGCAAGGAAAACGTTGCTCGCGCTGGCGCTCAGCGCGGTAGTACCGACCGGCGCTGCGTTCGCGGCAAATACCGACACCATCATCTACTGCTCTGAAGCGTCTCCCGAATCATTTAACCCGCAAATCGCCAGTTCCGGTCCGTCGTTTGTGGCCAGTTCGCAGGTGCTGTATAACCGACTGATCAATTTTGATCCGGTAAAAAATACCCCGGTACCGTCACTGGCAACTGACTGGACGATTTCCCCGGACGGTTTGACGTATACCTTTACCCTGCGTCAAGGTGTGAAGTTCAACAGCAATAAATTCTTTAAACCAACCCGCGATTTCAACGCTGATGACGTGGTGTTCTCCGTATTACGCCAGAAAGATGCTGATCATCCGTACCATAAAGTGTCCCAGGGCAGCTATGAGTACTTCAACGATGTCGGGCTGGACAAGTTGATCAAAGAAGTTAAGAAGGTTGATGATTATCACGTCCAGTTTGTGCTGAACGAACCCAATGCGGCGTTTCTGGCTGACTGGGGAATGGATTTCGCATCCATTCTCTCTGCAGAATATGCCGACCAAATGCTGAAAAAAGGCACACCGGAAAACGTCGATACCTGGCCGATTGGCACCGGGCCCTATGTGCTGCAACAGTACAAGCAGGATTCACAAATCCGCTATCTGGCAAACCCGAACTACTGGGATGGCACGGTTCCGACGAAACATCTGATTTTCTCTATTACGCCAAATGTGCAAACGCGGCTGGCGAAACTGCAAACCAATGAATGCCAGATAATCCCCGCGCCTGCGCCGGTACAGTTTGAAGAAATTAAGAAAAACAGCGATCTGACGCTGCACTCGGTCGACGCGCTGAACGTCGGTTATCTGGCGTTTAATACTGAGAAAAAACCGTTTGATAATGTGCTGGTACGCCAGGCGCTGAACTACGCGACCGACAAAAAAGCCATTATTAACGCCGTCTTTTTAGGTTCTGGCACGGTGGCGAAATCACCGATTCCGCCAAATATGTTGGGTTTCAATAAAGATCTGAAGGACTACGATTACGATCCGCAGAAAGCGAAAGAACTGCTGAAGAAAGCGGGGCTGGAGAACGGTTTTGAGGCGACGCTGTGGTCGATGCCGGTTCAACGTCCGTACAACCCGAACTCCCGTCGGATCGCTGAGATGATCCAAAGCGACTGGGCGAAGGTTGGCGTGAAGGCAAAAATCGTGTCGTATGAGTGGGGCGAGTATCTCTCCGGAATGCGTAAGGGCGAGCATGACACCGCGCTGTTTGGCTGGATGTCCGACAACGGTGATCCGGATAACTTTGCCGATGTACTGTTGGGTTGCAACAGTATTAAAACCGGATCAAACGCCGCGCGCTGGTGTGATAAAGAGTATAATTCCCTGGTTCAAAAGGCGAAACTGGTGAGCAAACCGGAAGATCGCGCTGCGCTTTACCAGCAGTCGCAAGAGATATTCTACCAGCAGGCACCGTGGATAGCGCTGGCAAACGGTAAGACGTTTTATGCTACGCGCAGTAATGTCAGCGGATACAGCGTGAGTCTGATGGGCAGTGATTTTTCAAAAGCAAAACTAAATTAATGTGTTAAGGAGAAAGTATGTCGCACCTGGATGAGGTCAGCGCACGCGTCGATGCCGCTATTGCAGAGGGCGTCATTACGCATATGAACGAACTGCTGATTGTGCTCAGCGATGACGCAGAACTGAGCCGGGAAGATCGCTACACCCAGCAACAGCGTCTGCGTACGGCGATCGCGCATCATGGTCGTCAGTATAAAGAGGATATAGAAGCCCGTCGCGAGCAGTTAACTAAAGGCGGCTCCATTCTTTGATACTTCTGGCCTACAGGTGTGTTATCTGTAGGCCGTATCAGGTAGTTAAAACGAGCGTCTGGCCACTAACCAGGCACCTACGACCAGCAGTATCGCGCCACAGACTGGCCCCACCAGCGCACGCAGCGGTATGCCGTGACTGCGCAGAATATCCAGCACCAGCCCCCCGATAAGTTGACTGGCAACTAGCACCGCGATAGTAGTGGCAGCCCCCACGTTTTGATAGCCGCTAATGCTGGCGAAAACAAAGAACGAACCCAGTAAACCGGGGATCAGTGTCCACCAGCGTATGCTGGCGAACAGCTCGCCAAACCCCGCAGCGCCTTGCCTGAACCACAGAATGCTGACAAACAGTACGATCCCCACCAGAGAGTTGAGCAGCATGGCAATCAAAATGGTGGAAGATGTCTGGGTAATACGCACCATCAAGGTGTTCTGCACCACCAAACCAATGCCTGCTGCAATCAGAAAGGAGAGGGTCAACGTCTGGTTCATCCGCGCGCATCCGGACTGCTGCGATCGTCCAACTGCAGCTGCATAAAGGTCAGATCCAGCCAACGACCAAATTTAGTCCCGACCTGTGGCATTTGTGCGGTTAATACAAAACCCAGCGTGCTATGCAAGTGCAACGATGCCTGATTCTGCGACTCAATACCTGCTACCATCACATGTTTACCGCACGTGCGGGCCTCATCAATCAGTCGGCTGAGTAACGCGCGTCCCAGACCTTTCCCTTGGTGGTCCGGATGCACATATACCGAGTGTTCGACGGTATGACGGAAGCCATCAAAATTACGCCAGTCGCCGAAAGAAGCATACCCGGTGACCACATCATTCTCTTCGCTCACCAGCACCGGATACCCCATTAGTTGCCGGGCTTCATACCAGGAGATACGGTTTTCGGCATCGACAGTTTGATCGTTCCAGATAGCCGCCGTATGCAGCACCGCGTGATTATAGATTTCTGCAATAGCTGCGCAGTCTTCTTTGCTGGCAAATCGAATGGACATGTTGAACCTCAGGCGTTGTTCACTATAGTATTACAATATGAATACTATTGAAGACAGTTTAAATCAACGGATCGGTGCAAGAATTCGCATTGAACGAGAATCTCGCGGCTGGTCGCTGACGGAACTGGCCGAGCGCGCAGGCGTGTCGCGGGCGATGATCCATAAAATTGAGCGTGGTGAGAGTAGCCCAACGGCAACGTTACTGGGGCGGCTTTCCGGGGCGTTTGGCATCAGCATGTCGACATTGATTGCGCGCGCTGAAATGCAGGAGGGCAAGCTGCTGCGCTTCGCCAACCAGCCCGTCTGGCACGATCCGCAAAGTCACTACCTGCGCCGCCACGTCTCTCCGCGCAGCGATCTGCCCATCGATCTTGTGCAGATTGAACTGCCCGCCGGGAGCGACATTCCCATGCCAGCCTCGTCCTACGTGCAGGCCAGACAGCTCATCTGGCTCCAGCAGGGCGAGTTAGTGTTTGTTGAAGGAGACACGCGCCATGAAATGAAGGTGGGCGATTGTCTGGAACTGGGTCCGCCGAATGACTGCCGGTTTATCAATGAAACTGCGTATTCCTGCGTTTATCTGGTTGTGCGGTTAAACCCCGTCGGCAATTAATGTGAAAGCATCGCCAGCACAGGGCGTCTACTATTGATGGATTCATGCCAAAAGCAGAGGAGAGCATCAATGGGTCAACAACTGCAACGTAATCGCCGCTGGGTACTGGCGTCACGCCCCCATGGCGCCCCGGTACTCAGTAATTTCCGACTGGAAGAGGACTCGGTCGCCACGCCCGGTGAAGGACAGATTTTACTGCGCAACGTTTTTCTGTCTCTCGATCCCTACATGCGCGGTCGTATGAGCGATGAGCCCTCGTACTCCCCACCGGTTGAGATTGGCGCGGTGATGGTGGGCGGTACCGTCAGTCGGGTGGTAGCATCGAATCATCCTGACTATAACGTGGGTGAATGGGTTCTGAGCTACAGCGGCTGGCAGGACTTTGCCACCTCCGATGGCAGCGGACTGGTAAAATTAGGCGCTAACCCGGAACATCCGTCATGGGCGTTAGGTCTGCTGGGCATGCCGGGTTTTACCGCGTATATGGGCCTGCTGGATATTGGTCAACCTAAAACCGGGGAAACGCTGGTGGTCGCTGCCGCTACCGGGCCGGTAGGCGCAACCGTCGGGCAAATTGGTAAGCTGAAAGGATGCCGGGTGGTCGGTGTGGCCGGTGGCGCGGAAAAATGCCGTCATGCTACAGAGGTTCTCGGCTTCGATCTTTGCCTCGATCACCATGCGCCCGATTTCGCGCAACAGCTGGCGCAGGCCTGTCCGCAGGGGATCGACATCTATTATGAAAACGTCGGAGGGAAAGTCTTCGACGCGGTTCTGCCGTTACTCAACACCTCAGCGCGAATTCCTGTGTGTGGCCTGGTCAGCGGCTATAACGCCACGGCTTTACCGGCAGGCCCCGATCGCTTACCGCTGCTGATGGCAACGATACTGAAAAAGCGTATCCGGATGCAGGGGTTTATTATTGGTCAGGATTATGGTCATCGCATTCACGAATTCCAGCAGGAAATGGGGCGCTGGGTCAATGAAGGCAAGATCCAGTACCGTGAACAGATTACAGATGGTCTGGAAAACGCACCGGAAACCTTTATCGGCCTGCTGACCGGAAAAAACTTTGGCAAGGTTGTGATTCGGCTTGCTGAGGATTGATCGTTAAAACCTGCGTGCCGCTCTGTTTGTGAGCGGTACGTAAAGTATTCATGGAGAAAATAAGAAGGTTGTTGCCAGAAAGCGAATAAACACTCCACTTTGAGATAAATAATGATTACTATTCTCATTCTTAAAAAGGCAAAACCATGATTTTGCTCATTGAAGCTATGTGAAGCAGTAACAAACGAATTTATCAAAGGGAGTCGTCATGTCTTTACGTCATCTGTTTTCGCCGCGTCTGCGTGGTTCTTTACTGTTAGGTTCACTGCTCGTTGCATCATCATTTAGTACGCAGGCGGCGGAAGAACTGCTGCGCAAAGCCGTGGGCAAAGGTGCCTACGAAATGGCGTACAGCCAACAGGAAAACGCGCTGTGGCTTGCCACCTCCCAGAGTCGTAAGCTGGATAAGGGCGGGATAGTTTACCGTCTCGACCCGATTACGCTGGAAGTCACTCAGGCTATTCATAACGATCTGAAACCGTTTGGTGCCACCATCAACAACGCGACGCAGACGCTGTGGTTTGGTAACACCGTCAACAGTGCAGTGACAGCGATGGATGCCAAAACCGGCGACGTAAAAGGCCGTCTGGTACTGGACGCGCGTAAACGTTCTGAAGATGTCCGTCCGCTGCAACCTCGTCAACTGGTTGCCGATGATGCCACCAACACGGTTTATATCAGCGGGATCGGCAAAGAGAGCGTGATCTGGGTCGTTGACGGTGAAACCATCAAACTGAAATCCACTATTACGAACACCGGTAAAATGAGCACCGGTCTGGCTGTCGACAGCAAGGCTAAGCGTCTGTACACCACCAATGCTGACGGTGAGTTCATTACCATCGATACCGCAGACAACAAAATTATCAGCCGTAAAAAGCTGCTGGATGACGGTAAAGAGCATTTCTTCATCAACCTGAGCCTGGATACTGCGGGTAACCGCGCGTTTATCACCGATTCTAAAGCGGCAGAAGTGCTGGTTATCGATACCCGTGACGGCAAGGTACTGGCGAAAGTGGCCGCACCGGAATCTCTGGCCGTGCTGTTCAACCCGGCGCGCAACGAAGCCTACGTGACGCACCGTCAGGCCGGTAAAGTCAGCGTGATTGACGCGAAAAGCTACAAAGTCGTCAAAACATTCGACACCCCAACCTTCCCGAACAGCCTGGCGCTCTCTGCTGATGGCAAAACTCTGTATGTCAGCGTGAAGCAAAAATCCTCACGTGAGCAGGAAGCCACACAGCCGGACGATGTAATTCGCATCGCGCTGTAATTGCCCGGAGGGGGAAACCCCTCCTGTCATTTATCCATACTCCACGATACGCCTCGTTACACCCCGCAAGTAGCCTGACCCACTTCATAGACTTACACTACGCCCTCAACGGCTACTGAATAACACGGGAATACCATGAAAAAGCCATTTATCTGTCTTTGTGCAGGTGTAATGCTGTTTACGTTGGCAGGATGCACGACCGATTACGTCATGACCACGAAGAGTGGACAAACCATCACCACTCAGGGTAAGCCAAAACTGGATAAAGAGACGGGAATGACCAGCTATACCGACCAGGATGGCAATGCGCGGGAAATTAACAGCAATGATGTTGCGCAGTTAATCGAAGCCAACTAAAAATGAAGGCCTGACGGGGAGACACTGTCAGGCCTTAATGCAATTACGGCGCGGTGCGCTGGATTTCTGCCACGCGTTTACGCACGCCATACCATCCGGCCACCAACAGAATTGCAATTAACGGTAAAGACGCGATGGTCCAGGTGCCATTTGGATAGTCAAATGCCATCAGCACCAGGACACTCAGCAGGAACAGCAGTGTTAACCATGACGTAAACGGCGCGCCCGGCAGCTTGAAGCTGACGTCTGCCGCTTTGCCTTCTTTAATGGCCCGACGCAGACGCATCTGGCACACCACGATGAATCCCCACGACGCAATAATGCCCAGCGAGGCGAAGTTCAGCACGATCTCAAACACCTGCGTCGGTACCAGATAGTTGAGGAAAACTCCCACCACATAGACCACCAGAGTGGCGAGAATCCCGGCCCAGGGTACCTGCTGGCGACTCATTTTAGCCATAAACTTCGGTGCAGAACCGCCCATCGACATCGAACGCAAAATTCGTCCGGTGCAGTACAACCCCGAGTTCAGGCTGGAAAGGGCTGCGGTCAACACCACAATGTTCATGATACTGCCGATATACGGCACGCCGAGTTTCGAGAAGAAGGTAACAAACGGACTTTGCCCCGCCTGATAGGCGTTCCATGGCAGTAGCAACACAAGCAGCACGACGGAGCCGACGTAGAACAAACCAATGCGCCAAATGACGCTGTTGATTGCTTTAGGCACCATGGTTTGTGGATCTTTACATTCCCCGGCGGCCGTTCCCACCAG
Source organism: Citrobacter tructae (assembly GCF_004684345.1). Lineage (NCBI taxonomy): Bacteria > Pseudomonadati > Pseudomonadota > Gammaproteobacteria > Enterobacterales > Enterobacteriaceae > Citrobacter > Citrobacter tructae. The sequence continues at coordinate 991,337 of NZ_CP038469.1, read as the reverse complement.
TTCAATGGAGGCAAAAGCAAAGACCACGCCCTGTACCAGCACCAGCGCGGGTAACAGACCGTGTGGGAAGAAACCACCGTTGTCGGTGATCAGATGAAAGCCGGTAGTGTTCCCGTCCAGCGGTTGCCCGGTGCCTAAAAAGACCGTACCGACCACCAGAAAAATCACGATCGCCAGCACTTTTACCAGCGCAAACCAAAACTCCATCTCCGCGAACCATTTCACGCCGATCATGTTCATGGTACCGACAATCGCCAGCGCACCGAGGGCAAATACCCATTGCGGCACGTCGCCAAACGCGCCCCAGTAGTGCATGTACAGCGCCACGGCGGTGATATCAACGATCCCGGTCATCGCCCAGTTGATGAAGTACATCCAGCCTGCCACGTAAGCCGCTTTCTCACCCAGAAACTCACGGGCATAAGAGACAAAACTGCCGCTGGAAGGGCGGTGCAGTACCAGTTCCCCGAGCGCGCGAAGAATAAAGAACGAAAAAATACCGCACACCAAATAAACCAGCGCTAAAGCCGGTCCAGCCATTTGTAAACGTGCACCAGCCCCTAAAAACAACCCGGTACCAATTGCGCCGCCAATGGCGATCATCTGCACCTGGCGGTTGCCCATCGCTTTGTGATACCCCTCTTCGTGAGCATTCAGCCAGCGTCGTTTCGCCGCATGTTGCTCTGCGGCTTGCGTGTTGTGTGTGTTCATTACGTTTCCTGTTGACCTGACAAAAATACAAAATCCTTTTTGCCGCACCTGCTGCGGCGAAAACAGCGTTACCCTTCATTGTGTTACAGGGTAAAACCGCCGGCCGAGCATCCTACATTCAATTAATCAGTGACGCAAAGTCTGGCCAGCAAGAAGAGGTGATTTGTATTATGCCGAAACGCCAAAGACCTGAACGGCCTGCTGCAGTCGCGAGGAACGCTGGGTTAAATCGGCGGTAGCGTCAGTGACGCGTTCCACCATCTCGGCGTTATTGTGGGTCATGGTGCCTACACGCGAAATCGAGTCATTGATCAGGTCCAGTGCCTGGGTTTGTTCCCGCGTGGCGAGGCTTATGTCTTTGATCATCATTGACATCTGTAACACATCACCAATCATGCCCGTGAGATGTGTTTCCGTCTGCTCTACCATTTTCACGCCGGAATTAACGTTCGCGACGTTCTTTTCGATAAGCTGCTTGATCTCTTTGGCAGCCGATGCAGAGTGCTGAGCCAGATTTCGCACTTCTGCCGCTACGACGGCAAAACCGCGCCCGGACTCACCTGCGCGCGCCGCTTCGACGGCAGCATTCAGCGCCAGAATATTGGTCTGAAAGGCGATACTGTCGATAACGCCGATGATGTCGACGATCTGGCTGTTATCCCGCGAGATAGCCTGCATCATGGCGATAGTCTGTTTCATGATATCGCCGCCTTCTGTCGCATTGACGCTGGTCTTATCGGCCATCGACATCGTCTGTGCGGCTGTATCTGCGGTTTGCAGCACCGCACTGCCGATTTCCTCAATGGCCGCAGCCGTTTGTTGCAAATCGGCGGAGGTTTCTTCAGAACGCGTATGCAGCGCAACGCCTTCTTTTGATACCCGTTGGCTGATCGCGCGGATCCCTGCGATTTGTGTACTGACATCATCCACCAGAGAATTTAGATTCAGTCCGGATTGATTAACCAGTCGCATCAGCATTCCGATTTCATCCACGCGATTTAAATGACAGTTTTCGGGTTTACGCCCGGAGACTACTTTTTTCATTTGATTGAGCAGCGTATTAACTGGCTGACAAATTTGGCACTTAAGGTAAATAGCCAATAATAAAAACAATACCAGTAAACCACCTGCCTGAATAAATGAATTTACCGGCGCGAATATTAATAACACGGAGAGCAGGGCCACTACTCCCAAAGCATAATTGACGCGCTGACTAACGCTCAACCATGTAAACATTGAGGCCCATGCCATTGCGCCACGGCGAATAACGATGCCTTTAAACAGTCGGAACCCTTTAAATTGCTGGCTATTTATTTTTTCGTACAGTTGCTCACTCTGGGCTATTTCTTCCCGCGATGGCACGGTGCGCACCGAGATATAGCCGGTTAATTTCTCATGGTGCCAGACGGGCGTGACGTTGGCGCGAACCCAGTAATGGTCACCATTTTGTCGGCGGTTTTTCACCATCCCCGTCCAACTGTCACCCTGTTGTAGGGTATGCCACATGTCGGCGAAGGCGGCAGAGGGCATATCAGGGTGGCGAATAATATTATGCGCTTCGCCCATAAGCTGAGATTCATTAAAACCGCTGGCGTCGATAAAAGCGGAGTTTGCATAGGTTATATGGCTTTCTTTATCCGTCGTCGACAGCAACGTCGCTTTAGCGTTAAGTGTGTGCTCAATTTGTGTAACGGGCATGTTACTTTTCATAAAGGCCCCATGATGGTATGTATAAGTCATACAAAAAATCCCCGGAATAACACCAGGGAATATTAAAAAGCTGTTTTAAACCATTTTAATAAGAAACGCTGCATTCTCTACTAATCATCAGTTCGGCGAAAGTATTTAAAATAAAATTTTTACTGTGTGTCGTTAGTGAATGGTCATAAATATGAAACAATAAATACAAACGCATAACCTGAGTAGTCATTTCAACTGACTTAAATTAAATTAATCTTAAATGGCGTGCGCAAAAATAAAACTAACCAAAAATGATATTGCTGGTTTTTTGGCATAAACAGAAAGCCTATTATATTTTGTAGGGAATGAATACAAGACATTTTTTCTGATTGGTGTGACGGTCATTGTGTGATCTTAGCCACACGAGAATCAGGGTCGGTTAGCTGTTTTTTAGCTGAGCAAATGTGAATTAAATGCTTCTGTATGGTTATTTGATAACTTAATAATAATGACATGTTAATAAATATGGGCCTGTAACATGTCATATCGCCTGAGTATTCTCGACAAAAGCCCCGTAGGGGAAGCTGAAACCGCCGCCATTGCGCTTGCCCGCACGCTGCGCCTCGCACAGCTGGCAGAAACGTGGGGATATCACCGTTTCTGGATAGCAGAACATCACAATACGGCCCAGCTCGCCAGCCCATCTCCGGAACTGGTGATCGCCTGGATCCTCGGACAAACGCAACGTATTCGCGTTGGGTCTGGTGGCGTTATGCTGCAACATTACAGCCCGTACAAAGTAGCGGAAAACTTTAATCTCCTGGCTTCACTGGCTCCCGGCCGCGTTGATCTCGGCGTTGGAAAAGCACCCGGTGGCTTACCGCTGTCAACACAGGCGCTTCAGCTGGGTGTTCACCAAAATGAAAAGGGTAGCTTTGCCGAGCAACTTTCCCAGCTCAACGGCTGGCTGGCATTAATCGGCACAGAAACCGGGAAAACGGTATTCCCAACGCCGATCCCACCTACGCCGCCGCAACGATTCGTGCTGGGAGCCAGCGTGGCAAGCGCACAGCTGGCGGCAGAATCTGACTGGAACTTTATCTTTGCCGCGCACCTGAACGGTGACCCGGCTCTGTTGCGCGATGTTCTGACATACTGGCAAGCCAACAGTTCGCGCCCAACGATTGTCGCCGTGCAGGTCATTGTGGCGCACAGTGCAGAGATCGCCGCTCAGCTGGCGGAGAACGTGCAAATCTGGGGCGTTGAGTTGGAGGACGGTCAACGCGTAACGGTCGCCAGCGAAGAGCAGGCGCTGGCATTCGCCGCACAGGCGGGCAGTGCGCCGCGAAAAATTGCCCGTCGTGCGCAGACGCTGTTGCACGGTACTGCCCTGGAGGTGGCGGCAAAACTCCATACCTTGCACGCGGAACACGGCATTGATGAGTTCATCATCGATACCCCAGTAGCGGAAGGTCATGCGCGTCTGACATCGTTACGTTTGTTGGCGCAAGCCCATAGCGTCGTGGAGGTGGTCTAATGTCACTGGCCTCAACGCTTATCGGCTGGCGCCGTGAACTGCACCAGCATCCGGAACTATCGCTGCAGGAAGTGGCTACCACGGCGCGTATCCGCGACTGGTTGTGCGGTGCTGACGTCAACATTTTGCCGTTCGACCTGAAAACGGGTCTGGTCGTAGAAATGGGTCAGGGGGACGATGTCATCGCCCTGCGGGCAGATATCGACGCCTTGCCGATAGAAGAGAATGCTGATGTTGTGTTTCGCTCCGTGATACCGGGAGTGATGCACGCCTGCGGACACGACGTTCACACCAGCGTTATGCTCGGCGCGGCGCTGTTGTTGAAACAGCAGGAAACGGAATTACCGGGGCGGGTACGCATTTTGTTTCAGCCCGCAGAAGAAAACTTTGGTGGCGCGAAAACGTTAATCCGCGCCGGGGCGCTACAAAACGTGGCGGCGATTTTCGGCATGCACAACGAGCCGGGTTTACCGGTGGGTGAGTTTGCCACGCGGGGCGGCGCATTCTATGCCAACGTTGATCGCTTTGTGCTGCGCATCCACGGCAAAGGCGCACATGCCGCGCGACCGCACGAAGGCAAAGATGCCATCCTGCTTGCCAGCCAGTTGGTGACGGTGTTGCAGGGTGTGGCCAGCCGGGAGGTTAACACGCTGGACTCGGTAGTGCTGAGCGTCACACGCATTCAGGGTGGTAACACGTGGAACGTGCTGCCAGAAACCGTCGAGCTGGAAGGGACGCTCAGGACGCATCGAACATCCGTTCAGCAGCAGGTCAAAAAGCGGGTCAGCGATATTGCCGCCGGATTTGCTCACGCCTTTGGCGCACAAATTGACGTTATCTGGCATGCAGGCCCCACGGCGCTGGTGAATGACTCACGCTGGGCAGAGATTGCCACCGATGTGGCAAAAAAGTCCGGTTACACCACGCACTATGCCGACCTGCATATGGGCGGAGAAGACTTTGCCGTCTATTTGCAAAATACGCCCGGCGCATTTGTCAGTATTGGCAGCGCCAGTGAATATGGATTACATCATCCGGGATTTAATCCGGACGAACGTTTAATTGAACCCGCCGCGCATTACTTTGCACATTTAGCAAAAACGGCATTCGCACACATTTAAGTTTACCTGTTGGGTAGGGGTTATTATGGCTAAAAATCGGCAGCTACGGCTCGGTACTATTCTGCATGGTGCATCGGGAAATATGTCTGCATGGCGTCATCCGGCAGCGATTGCCGACGCCAGTATTAATTTTGAATTTGTCAAAGATACCGTGTTAATTGCCGAAGCAGGCAAGCTTGATTTTATTTTTGTTGCCGATGGTTTGTATATCAATGAGAAATCCATTCCGCATTTTTTAAATCGTTTTGAACCGCTCACGGTACTATCGGCACTGGCGAGTATAACCAAAAATCTGGGACTGGTGGGCACGGTCTCGACGTCATACAGCGAGCCGTTTACTACCGCACGGCAGTTCGCCAGCTTGGATCATCTCAGCCAGGGGCGCGCCGGATGGAACGTGGTGACATCGCCGCTGGAAGGCTCGGCAAAAAATTATTCGCGGGCACAGCACCCGGAACATGCTCAGCGCTACCGCATTGCCGATGAATATTTGCAGGTGGTGAAAGGCCTGTGGGATTCCTGGGAAGACGATGCGTTTACCCGTAATAAAGCGAGCGGTGAATTCTTTAACCCGCAGAAACTGCACACGCTCAATCATCATGGCGATTATTTTCAGGTCGCCGGTCCCTTAAATATTGGCCGTACACCGCAGGGACGACCAATTATATTTCAGGCTGGGGCATCTGAGGATGGCAAAAAATTAGCGGCGCGGCATGCTGACGCTATTTTTACCCATCAGGAGTCGCTGGCAGAAGCCAAAGCGTTTTATCAGGATGTAAAAAGTCAGCTCGAAATCGCCGGGCGACAACCCGATCAACTGCATATTTTCCAGGGCGTCAGCGTCATTGTGGGGGACAGCGAAGAGGACGTTGAACAGCAATATCAAACTACCGCCGCGCTGGTCTCCATAACCGACGCGCTGAACTACCTTGGACGCTATTTTGAACATCATGATTTTGCCCAGTATCCATTGGATGCGCCGTTCCCGGATATTGGCGACCTCGGACAAAATAGTTTTCGCAGCACCACCGATGAAATCAAGCGCAATGCGCGTGAGCGGGGATTAACGCTACGTCAGGTGGCGCTGGAGGCTGCCAGCCCGCGTCCGCGTTTTAGCGGCACGCCGGAGCAGGTGGCCGACGGCTTACAGCAGTGGTTCGACGAGAGAGCCGCAGACGGATTTATCATTCAGGGCGGAACGCCGGACACCTTTGCGCGTTTTGTCGAACAGGTTATTCCGCTGCTTCAGGCGCGCGGTTTGTTCCGTCTTGAATACCCCGGCACAACCCTGCGCGCAAGCCTGGGTTTAGCGACACCTGCAAATCAATTCACACAATAAGAGAGAACGCTATGCAGAAAAAATCATTACTCCTGGCGCTGTCACTGGCTTTTAGCGCTACCGTCTGGGCAAATGACGTCACCATCAACGGCACGGGCGTGAGCCTCGAGGCCAATAAAACGCCGATCAACACGGCGAAAAACCCGCAGGCGATCGCACAGTTGCCCGCCAACCTGCACCTGGCCGTACCGGGTAAGTTCACGGTGGCGATTGCCGGACTTAGCCAGCCGCCGCTGACCGTGTTTGCCGATGATAATAAAACGCTGATCGGCAGTGAGGCGGATATTGCCCGCCTGGTAGCCGACAGCCTGGGGCTTGAGTTGAACGTGGTGCCCACCTCATGGGAGGACTGGCCGCTTGGCGTGGCTTCTGGCAAATATGATGCCGCGATCAGCAATATTACCGTCACTAAAGCGCGTAAAGAAAAGTTCGACTTCGCGACTTATCGTAAGGATTCACTCGGCTTTTACGTCAAAACCGGCAGTAAGCTGACCAAAATTGAACAGGCAAAAGATATCGCCGGGCTGCGCATTATTGTCGGTTCCGGGACTAACCAGGAAGCCATTCTGCTGGCGTGGAACGAAGAGAACCTGAAGAAAGGATTGCCCGCATTTACGCCAGTCTATACCAAAGATGATGCCGCCCAGACGCTGGCGCTGCAGTCAGGTCGCGCCGACGCGTATTTTGGCCCTAATGTCATCGGTGCCTGGAAAGCGGCGTTGAACGGCAAAACACAACTGGTGGGTAGCGTCGATGGCGGCTGGCCAAAAGCGGCGCATATCGCTGTGACGCTGAAAAAAGACAGCGGTCTGGTGCAGCCGGTACAAACTGCGCTCAACGGCGTGATTGGTAATGGCAACTATGACAAAGTCCTGAACCGCTGGGGCGAAGGCGTAGAGCGCATTTCGCAATCTGAAATCAATCCGGCCGGTTTAGGCGACTAAGGGGGCAACGTGAGCGATCAATTCCGCGTGGTCTCACCTGAAGCGGCAGAGCTGCAGCCAATCCTTAACGGACTGTTTGGTGAATATTCCGCGCGTTACGGTGATTATTTTTCCCGTGATGCTGAAATTGAGCTGACGGAATGGTATCTGGCGCCGCAGGGAATCTTTGTGGTGCTGGAGCGCGACGGCAAGATTATCGCCACTGGGGCCTACAAACCTTATGACCAGAACACGGCTGAGATTAAACGTATCTGGACCCAAAGCACCCTGCGTAAGCAGGGGCTGGCGGCACGCGTGGTACAGGAACTGGAGCGGCGGGCGCTACTGGCAGGCTACAGCCGTATCTACCTGACCACCGGTTTTCGTCAGCCGGAGGCGGTCAAGCTGTACTTAAGTCAGGGCTACGACCCGCAGTTTGATATTGCGCGGGATCCCGAAGAGTACAGCCAGTCCCCGTTCGACGGACGGCTGCGCTTTACCAAACTGTTGACTGTCGCAGGTCAGGCAAAAATTGCCTGAGGAGAAAAGATGAAAACGACGGAAACTATCAAAGTCGTCCCGGCACGCTATCCGCTGCGTACGGCAGGTGCGATCGTTGCGCTGTTTGTACTGGCGGTGATTATCCAGTCGGTGGCGTTTAATCCGCGCTGGGAGTGGGGCGTGTTTGCCCGCTGGTTCTTCGATCCGGTGATTTTGTCCGGACTTGGGCAAACGTTGCTGCTGACTCTCATCGGCACGCTGCTGAGTGTAGTGTTCGGCGGTCTGTTGGCGCTGGCCCGGCTTTCATCGTCTTGGTTGTTGAATAGCCTGGCATGGGGATACATCTGGCTGTTTCGCTCGCTGCCGCTGATTGTGGTGCTGATCATTTTGTATAACTTCTCGTATCTGTACGACACGCTGGCGATTGGCATCCCGTTCACCAGCGTTCAGTGGGGTAGCTTTGCGACAATCAATGTATTGGGTCAGTTTTCCACTGCGGTAGTTGGCCTGACGCTGGTGCAAAGCGCCTATACCGCTGAAATTATTCGCGGAGGATTTCTCGGGGTTGACCACGGTCAGTACGAGGCTGCGGCCGCGCTGGGTTTACCTGCCTGGCGACGCACGCTGCGCATTATCCTGCCGCAGGCGTTGCGCACCATTTTGCCTGCCGGGTTCAATGAAATTATCAGTCTGGCGAAAGGCACTGCGATGGTTTATGTGCTGGCGATGCCGGAACTGTTTTACACCATCCAGATGATCTACAACCGCACGCAGGAGGTGATCCCACTGCTGATGGTGGGGGCAGTGTGGTATCTGGTGATCACCAGCGTCCTGTCGCTCATTCAGCATCTGGTTGAACGTGCGCTGGCCCGCAGCGAACGACGTTCAGCCATCAATACCGCCCGGGTGAGTCGCGCAGTTAAACGTAGTCGTCAAATTTCGCCGCAGGAGGCCGCCCATGTCCCACTCGCCTGAAGGCCATATTTCCATTACCGGCGTCAGCAAGTACTTCGGTCGCCATAAAGCGCTGGATGACGTGTCGCTGGAGATCCCACCTGGTACGGTGACGGTTATTCTCGGGCCATCGGGGTCGGGGAAATCAACATTACTGCGGGCCATCAACCATCTTGAGCGCGTTGATGAGGGCTTTATTCAGATTGATGGCGATTACATTGGCTATCGTCGTCAGGGTGACAAGTTGTATGAACTGAAAGAGGCGGAAATCCTGCGCCAGCGCGTCAACGTGGGCTATGTATTTCAGAACTTTAATTTGTTCCCGCATTTAACGGTCCTGGAAAATCTGATTGAAGCGCCCATTGCCCACGGGCTGGCATCGCGTAAAGCCGCTACCGAGCGGGCATTAACTCTGCTTGATGCGGTTGGGCTGCGTAATAAAGCCGATGCCTGGTCGCGTCACCTATCCGGCGGGCAGCAGCAGCGTATTGCCATCGCTCGTGCGCTGGCGTTAAATCCACGCGTGATGCTGTTTGATGAACCGACTTCCGCGCTTGATCCTGAACTGGTGGGCGAAGTGCTGGATGTCATAAAGACGCTGGCAAAGTCCGGCACGACGTTGGTGGTGGTGACGCACGAGATTGGTTTTGCCCGGGAAGTGGCAGATCAGGTAGTGTTTATGGTCGATGGAAAAATCGTCGAACAGGGGAGCAGCGAGCAGGTATTGAATCATCCGCGTCATACGCGAACACAGCAGTTCTTGTCGAAAGTGCTGTAACGATAATGTGCGGCACAAGGCTGTGCCGCACAGGGATTACAGGGTGACGACGATTTTACCCACCCTCTGTAAATTGTTCTGTATTGGGTCTGCACAATTTAACGGCTGAGATCAGGATGAAAAACTGCTGTTGCGGAACTTCACTGTTATTCAAATTGTAATAGTCCCCGAAGCCGCGGTTTTTGCTGGATAAAAAGCTCACACAGCCAGTCAATAAACATCCGAACGCGGGGCGCGAGATGACGCCTGTCCGGGTATCCGTTCAAACGATAATTGTATCTGACTATATTGTTATTGTGGGAGTAATAGTCATGTCTGCATAGGCTGTCGAATGCTGCTCTACACTTAGGGTTTTAACATTGAGGGTTGCAGCATGATTAACGTTTATGGGGTGCCTGGCTGGGGATCGGCCATCAGTGAAGTTATGCTCACACTGGCGGAAATCCCTTACAGCTTTGTTAATGTGGATGGTTTTGATAGCGATGGATCTTCGCGGGAGTTGCTAAAAAAAATGAATCCACTGTGCCAGGTTCCAACACTGGTACTGGAAAATGGCGAAATCATGACGGAAACAGCAGCCATCGCGCTGATGATTCTCGATCGCCGTCCCAATCTTGCACCGCCAGTTGGTCGCCCGGAGCGTCAGCAATTTCAGCGTCTGCTGGTTTGGCTGGTGGCAAATGTCTATCCTACATTCACCTATGCCGACTATCCCGACCGTTGGGCGCCGGATGCCGCGACGCAATTGAAAAAAAACGTAATTGAGTACCGAAAATCACTCTATTTGTGGTTAAACGACCAGCTAAGCGCCGAGCCATACGCTTTCGGCGAGCAGCTAACGCTGCTGGATGTTTACCTGACAGTTATGCGTACCTGGGGACCGGGACATGACTGGTTTCAGGACAATACGCCCAATATCAGTGCTATCGCTGATGCGGTTTGTCAAATACCACGGATGCGTACCGTCCTGAAAAATAATAAGATTATTTGAGCAAAATGATGTCGGATAAGATCCCGCATAAATGACCTGCATCACCGAACAATAAGGAACCAGCTATGCCGCACGTTGATATCAAATGTTTTCCTCGCGATCTAAATGACGATCAAAAATCCGCGCTGGCGGCGGATATTACTGAGGTGATCATTCGCCATCTACACAGTAAAGACAGCTCGGTGAGCATCGCGCTGAATGAAGTTGAGCCGGATGACTGGCAGGTGGTATGGGACGCGGAAATCGCACCGCAGATGGATGCGCTGATTAAAAAACCGGGTTACAGCATGTGAGAGAAAAGGGGCGGGAAATCCGCCCGTTTTCGTTGTGTTTACGGGGTAACGATATTGAACCAGAATTCGAACTTATCCATATAGCCAAGCATGGTGTCGAGTTTGGCTCCGTCGCCGGTAATCTTCACATCGCCACTGTCCTGCGCCTGTTTCAGCGTCACTTCCTTAAGGATGATTTTATTCAACGTATCGCGATTCAGTGTGATAGTAGCGTCAGCATCTTTCGCTTCGGCATTGGCAGTATGGTTCAGTACGCCATTCTCCAGTTCAAGCTTATATTTACCACCGTCGCTGCCAAGGTCGATGTTGAACACCGATTTCGTATCGCCGGCTTTTTGCCCGTTAATATGCACCGCCAGATAGTCAAAGAACATTTCTGGCGTCATCGCCCGGACGGTATCTGGACTGGCGGTATTCGGGGTTGGCCCTTTGACCACGCCGTTACGCAACTCTTGTGCGCCGGTGAGATAGAAGTTACGCCACGGCCCGGATTCAGCCTGGTATCCTAATTGCTCCAGCGCATCAGCTTCCAGATTACGCGCGGCCTGGTTGTTCGGATCGGCAAACACCACTTTGCTCACGACCTGCGCTACCCAGCGGTAGTTACCCTGGTCATAGTCCGCTTTCGCTTTTTGCAGAATGGCATCTGCACCGCCCATATAGTCGACGAATTTCTTCGCGGCTTCTTCCGGCGGCAGTTCATCCAGCGTTGCCGGGTTGCCGTCAAACCAGCCGAGATACAACACATAGGTAGCTTTCACATCGTGACTGACGGAACCATAGTACCCACGGTTGGCCCAAGTATGTGCCAGCGAGTCCGGCAGCTTAAAGTTAGCCGCAATTTCATCGCGAGTCAGACCTTCGTTGGCCATGCGCAGCGTCTGGTCGTTGATGTAACGGTACAAGTCACGCTGGCTTTTCAGCAAATTAACGACTTTGTCGTTACCCCAGGTTGGCCAGTGGTGTTGCGCCATCAGGATTTCTGCTTTATCACCCCAGCGCACAATCGCTTCGTTAATGTATTTGGACCACGGCAGCGGCTCACGGATTTTGGCACCGCGTAGCGAGTAGGTATTGTGCAGGGTATGGGTGACATCTTCGGCAGATTCAATCAGCTTTTTCTCTTCGATGTACCACAACATTTCTGACGGCGCTTCAGAACCTGGCGCCAGCATGAAGTCATAGGTCAGACCGTCAATAACCTCTTTTTGCCCATCTTTCTCAATGATATTGGTGGGAGCAATCAGGGTAACCGTACCCGCAGAGGTTGTGGTTCCCAGGCCGGCGCCGACCTGGCCTTTGGCATCCGGTTTGAGCAGGTTGCCATACATATAGCTGGCGCGGCGGCTCATGACGTTACCGGCCATTATGTTTTCTGCCACCGCAGCTTCCATAAAACCGGCTGGCGCATAAATCTTAACTTTGCCTGCTTTCACATCGGCTTCATCAACGACGCCGCGCACGCCGCCGTAATGGTCAACGTGACTGTGGGTGTAAATCACTGCAACAACCGGTTTGTTGCCCCGATTTTTAAAGTAGAGATCCATACCTACTTTGGCCGTTTCTGCCGAGACCAGCGGATCCACAACGGTGATGCCTTCTTTACCTTCGATAATGGTCATGTTTGACAGATCGAGGTTGCGGATCTGATAGACGCCATCCGTCACTTCAAACAGGCCGCTGATGTTGATTAACTGAGCCTGACGCCACAGACTTGGGTTCACCGAATCCGGTGACTTGTCACCTTCTTTAATAAAGGCGTACTGTTGCGGATTCCAGACAACGTTACCTTGCTCACCTTTGATTACGTCCTGAGGAATAGGGGCGATAAAGCCTTTATGGGCGTCGGTAAAGTCGGTGTTATCGGAGAACGGCAATTGATTGTAAAGCGCATTGTTGGCTTGTTGTGTGGCGGCGGTTGCGTCTTTTGGCGCTTCAGCTGCCATAACGGGAATAGCAAAAGATGTTAATAACCCAGCAAGTAGTAAACTTTGTGCGATTCTATTCAGTTGCATCGTAAAACCTCTCTGAGAATTCAGGAAGTGCAGTGTTTACGGGTAGCGTTTGGATGGATATTTGTGTTAAAGCAAACTTAACTATAATTCACGTGAATGAATCAGCAAGGCGAGGAAGACTTTTTTATCCAGTTGTTTTTTTGGAAGTTTTAAGAAGAAAGTGTGGGATGACAGGGGGCTGTCACCCGTTCGGAGCCATCACTTACCTGCAGTGATACGCTTACCACTGGTAATAAATGTACCCGCGCCGAGGTGATGCAAGGTGTTGAATTTGTCATCATCAAACTGCCAGCGGCCGTCGACAAAGACACGTTCGTCCGCCGCGGCGGAAACGACCTGGCCGAACAAGGTGTCATATTTCTCCTGCGCGGATGTAGCAGGCAACAGTCGACATTCCATCCACGCCAGGCATTTGGCCTCTATCAGAGGTAAGCCCAGCACCGGACCTTTGACTACCGGAATACCGTAGCAGTTGAATTTATCTTCCACACGACCTGATACGCTGCCCACCGCGTAGGTCCAGTTGGTTGCCGCAACGCCGGGGATAACAATGCCAAACATGCCGCTACGCTCAATTAACTCGCGCGACCAGGCCGTCTTATCCACCACGATGGCAATGCGAGGCGGTTCAAACTCAACAGGCATTGACCACGCCGCCGCCATCACATTCCGCCGCTGCGTATTTTCATCACGGCTGGTTATCAAAACCGTTGGGCCGTGATTTAACAGCCGACTGGCATGGTGTAATTCAACAGGACGAAAATGACTCATGGGGATGCCTCGCGCTGATTAGTAGGGTGAAGTTTCAGCCATTTGATGATGCTATTTTGTCATTAATCGACATGATGTAGTCCAAAGGGACATTATGTCGGGCTAGTTCTACAAACGCATTCAGGTAAGGCACCATGGTGGCAAACATCATCTGATAGCCCTGGCAAAAATAGGAAATCCTGGCCTCTGTACCCCTGGTAATTCTGTGTTTCGGGCAACCGCCATTGCACAACGGCTTGTAGACACATTCTCGGCACTCGTTTGCCAATACCTGCTTTTGCGCGCTCAGACGTGAACTCTCCAGTAAAGATAGCTCTGCGTTTGCAATGTTTCCTACCTTAAATTCAGGCCAGACGAAATGGTCGCATTCATAGATGTCGCCGTTAGACTCTAGAACAAAATTATTGCGGCATGATGCCTGGAATATACAGCTGGTATGCCCGTTACCAAGCACACGACTAATGGTGCTCTCAAACTGGCGGACAAATACCTTGCCGATATCCTCTTTAACCCATTCAGTAAAAATAGCCGACATAAAACGACCGTAATCAGAAGGTAGTACAGAAAAATCAATAAGATGAAACGTATCTGCTGGGGCGTTAAAATTGATATTAGGCTCACTGGTTTCCAGCAGCTCAATAAATTGCATGTGTTGACTACCAATCGACTTCAAAAAACGATAGACCTCGAGAGGGTGATGGGCATTACTGTTGTTGACAACTGTCAATGTATTGAATGCAATGCAATGTTTTTTCAATAAATTAATTGCGGACATGACTTTGTCAAATGTCCCTTTTCCCGAACGCGTCAGACGATACTGGTCATGTAATGCCTGCGGGCCATCAATAGAAATGCCTACCAGAAAATCATGTTCTTTGAGGAACAGGCACCATTCATCATTGAGCAGAATGCCGTTCGTCTGGAGGGCATTATGGATTTTCTTTTTGCCCGCAAAGTGCTGCTGCCATGTTACCGCCTGACGAAAGAGGTTGAGTCCGGCCAGCGTTGGTTCGCCGCCTTGCCAGGTAAAATACACCTCCTTTCCGCCTGCGTTGATGTAGTTCTCGATGAAATTTTTCAGCGTGAGCTCATCCATGTGTGCATGATGGGAAAACTGCGCCTCTTTCTCGAGGTAGAAACAGTAGTCACATTTAAGATTACATTGATAACTGGTTGGTTTGGCAGTGATATGCATAATTTTTCTCTGAAAATTAAGGCGGCAGGAAGTCACCTGCCGCCGTGAGTACAACTTATTGATTATTGTTCACTGTTCAGCGCGTTTTTAATATTGTTGAATTTATCCTGGTTAATCTGACTCAACGGTGGTTTGCTCTGCTTAATAAATTCTTTCACTGCAACCTGCATGTTTTTGACCACATCAGGCTGTTGTGCAGCCAGATTATCCTTTTGCTGTAAATCAGTTAATTTATACAACCCCAATTGTTTATTTTCGAAGGTATAGACCAGAGAATAGTCATTACTGCGTACTGTATATGAAAACTGACTTAGATCTTCGGTATTCGGGTTATTCGGATAGTCATTGGATTGTTTGCGGACATATTTATGATAATTGTCCCAGAACGGTATGTTTTTCTCGTCAAACCAGTGAGAATAGGATGTTACCCAGGTCAAATATTTATGCGGTTCGCTGCCATTTTTTTGTGTCAAATAAGGTAACAGCGATGTGCCATCAAGTTTCAGATTTTGCGGGATCGTAATTTTTGCTGCATCCAGGACGGTAGGGTAGAAATCCATTGCGGAAATGAGTTTTTCGTAATTGCCGGTATGCAGTTTACCTTTCCACCACATAAACATTGGCGTATGCGTTCCTCCCGGAAAGGTCTGACTTTTATATCCTTTTTGAGCACCATTTAATGGGAGAGGGCCATCAATAACCGCACCGTTATCAGAGGTAAAGAGAATAATTGTGTTGTCGTATTGTCCCGTTTCCTTGAGTTTTTCCAGCACCCGTTTTACGCCCTGGTCCACGGAGTAAATAGCGGCGTAATAGTTATCTGCTGTTGGGCTACCAGTATTAAACATTTTTTGGTACTGCTCTGGTGCCGGGTGGTCGTTTGGCAGATGTGGTGCGTTATAGGCAAGATACAACATAAAGGGTTGATCCAACGACTTAGCTCTGTCGATGGTGGAAATTGCTTCATCGGTCAGTTGATCGCTGATATAGCCTTTGGCTGGAATATGCTCGCGGTTGCGGAAAAGAGACGGTGAGTTATAGTAAGCGACACCGGCGGCGTGGAACCCCATAAAGTAATTAAAACCACGGTTTTGTGGTTGCCATTCCTCCGCCGAATATGTGGTGTAGTTATCGTGATAATCCCGGGTTTGTTTATCTTCAGCAACCGGAACATTGCTTATTTTCGATAAATGCCACTTACCAATTGCCGCCGTGTAGTAACCATGATTTTGAAACAGTTCCGGCAAGAATGTTTCACTCAATGGAATACCATCCTGCGCATCAGTATTCGAATAAACACCAAAGCGGGCCGGTGAACGACCAGTCATAATAGCGGCGCGTGATGGACCAGAAACACCGTGCGCAACATATCCATTAGTAAAACGAACACCTTCATCCATTAATGAAAGTAATGTGGGTGTGGAGTTTTTAGCAGCTTCTATCGCTTTATCAATGCCAATTTTATAGGTATCTACAACCTCGCGGTTTTCCATCGATTTTGGATCAAAAGAACGTTGGTCAAACGGTAGTTGTCCGTATCCCAGATCGTCCATAGTCAAAATAATGACGTTCGGTTTTCCCTTGGTACTGTATTCTGTCGGGGTAAAATCAGCAAATGCGACGTTCGTTTTGGTAGCCTTCAGTTTCACGTTATCCGCGTGTGCGCCTGATGCCAACAGACCTGAAGCCAGTATTGCTGAAACAGAGGCTGCAATCGCACCCTTGCGTGACAAAAGTCTCATAAAAGTCAATTCCATATGTTTTGTAGGGATTGTTATTTTGCTTTAAAAAATAAGATGAAATAATGAATTCGCTCACAAAACAGCCTGCTTGTTAAAATAAGACGCAATATTGGCCCAATAAGCTAAAAGACAGACTCGATGAATTACTTCGTCGTGAATGACACTATACTGTCGCCATCAACGTGCAGAAACTCACATACAGGACCCGCATGACGCCTTTTTTAACCGCTTATTTTTCCCGTATTGGCTGGTCAGATACGGTCAGAGTCGACATTGAAACCTTAAACGCGCTGCATTTGCTGCATAACAGCGCTATTCCATTTGAAAATCTCGATGTGCTGCTGCCTCGAGAGATGCAGCTCGACGATCAGTCGCTGGAAGATAAGCTGGTGACCGCGCGTCGCGGCGGCTATTGCTTTGAACAAAACGGGGTCTTTGAGCGCGCGCTGCGGGAGATTGGCTTTACCGTACGCAGTTTACTCGGGCGGGTGGTGCTGGCGAAACCATCCAGCCTGCCGCCGCGCACGCATCGGCTGTTACTGGTTGAATTGCAGGGAGAGAAGTGGATTGCCGACGTCGGTTTTGGCGGGCAAACGTTAACCGCGCCGATTCGTTTGCAGGCAGACATTGAGCAGCAAACGCCGCACGGCGAATATCGTCTGATTCAGCAGGACGAGGACTGGATCCTGCAGTTTCACCATCATGATCACTGGCAATCGATGTACCACTTCGATCTGGTCACCCAGCATCAGAGCGATCATCTGATGGGTAACTTCTGGTCTGCGCATTGGCCGCAGTCGCATTTTCGCCATCACCTGCTGATGTGCCGTCATTTGCCGGACGGCGGTAAGCTGACCCTGACCAACTTCCATTTTACTCACTATGAAGATGGCCATGCGGTAGAACAGATTAACTTACCAGACGTTGCGAGCCTGTATGTACTGTTGCAGGACCGCTTTGGTCTGGGGGTTGATGACGCCAAACATGGCTTTACCGAGGCTGAGCTGGCGACGGTAATGGCAGCGTTTGATACGCATCCGGAGGCGGGAAAATAGGGTGTTTTTGCCGGATGGCGATACAAGCACGACATCCGGCAACGCGTTTATTTAAAAATCAATCTTCCATTCCGCGTGAAACAGGATTACTGCTGCGCCGGAAATTGTCACTTTCTCCGGCTGGTTATCGCAGATCGTGACCGCCACATCAACAATGCCGTCGCGTCCCAGCGCGCGGCCCTGATGCCCCTGAACATGCAACGTTTTTCCGTCATGCTTCATCAGGTTGTGGTGCACCAGCCATGCTCCCATTGGACCGTTGGCGTTACCGGTGACCGGATCCTCCACAATGCCGATAGCCGGTGAAAACATTCGCCCATCAGTGGCGTTTTCTCCTGGGCGGATCTGGAACGGGAAGAAACCATTGCAGCCAATATGCTGGCTGAGCGTGGTTAATGCCGACAGGTCTGGGGACAGGGCGTCCAGATTGACTTCTGGCTTCAGCGGGATCATCACTTTCGAATGCCCGGTGGACGCAATCTGGATTGGCAGTCCCGGCAGCATATCGTCCTCGGTCAGGTGCAGGGCCGCGATGATTGCTGCACGCGTTGGCCCCTCCAGCGGCGGTTCAAAACTCGGCTTTCCCTGTTCCAGGCTGATGCGATAGTTACCACCTTCAGCATGAATTTCAACGCGATGACGCCCAGCCAACGATGTCTGCCAGACGGTGGCATTGCCCAGTCCAAGCACGCTAGCGCGAACATAGTGCGCGGCAACGGTGGCATGCCCACAGATAGGCACTTCGACCGTTGGGGTGAAGTAGCGAATACGTACATCGCTGTCGTTGCTGGACAGCAGAAAAGCAGTTTCCGAATGACGCAGTTCACGCGCAATCAGCTGCATCTGCGCGTCACTCAGCCCGTCAGCATGCAGCACAACGCCTGCGGAATTGCCGCGAAACGGTTCTGAAGTAAAGGCATCGACGTGGTAAACCTGTGGTTTCATTGGCGTTCTCCCTGGAATGGAGAAGCATCATAACGCACAAAAAGTAGTATAGCGATGTAGCCCGGTAAGCATAAGCACCCCGGGCATCAGAGAGAATTAACGGCGGGAACGGACGATCTGGTTGCGGCGGGTGAAATACTCGACCGGTGCGCTCCACACGTGGACCAGACGGGTGAACGGGAACAGCAGGAAGATGGTCATTCCCAGCACCAGGTGCACACGGAAGATCAACGCCACACCGTCCAGATGCGCAGACGCACCGCCCTGGAACGTGACGACTGACTGCGCCCAGCCGACCAGTTTCAGCATTTCACTGCCGTCCGGATGCTGTGCCGAAAACGGTATGGTGGTCAGACCGAGAATGCACTGGATCAGCAATACGCACAGGATCAGGATATCTGCAGTGGAAGAGGTTGCGCGAATACGTGAGTTGGTCAGACGACGAACCAGCAAACCCGCGCCGCCGACCAGCGTCAGTACGCCACAAATCCCGCCCGCAATCATCGCCATTTGCTGTTTTACCGCAATAGGCAGGAACCAGGCGTACATCCAGTGCGGGGTTAACATGCCAAACAAATGGCCAAAGAAAATCCCCAAAATGCCGATATGGAACAGGTTTGACCACAATACCATGCCGCGTTTGTCCAGCATCTGACTGGAGGCAGCGCGCCAGGTGTACTGGCCGTAGTCGTAGCGTAGCCAACTGCCGAGGATAAACACCGTACCGCACAGATACGGGTAGATGTCGTAAAAAAAGACGTTCAGGTACTGTATCATTTCGGGCCTCCCGAGCTGACATCAACATACTGTGGCGCCACGTCCTGACTAAAGCGCCGTTGGTAGCTTTGTAACGGTGAGCTGTCGCAGGCGGTGGCGTTATCCTCAATAAACTTTACCTGTTCTTCTTCCCAGACCGCGTCCAGCGCCTGGCGAGTATCATCACGTGGTTCCGCACCCACTTGTTTAGTGACGCTGTCACTTGATAGCGGGCTGCCCGCCAGCGTGAGCAGGGCGTCAAACAGTTGATACCACGGGGTACCACGCTGCTTTAAACGCCCACCAAGCAGCGCCAGTATCGGCGCGACGTTCTGCAATCCTTCTTTGGCCTCCGCCTCCGGCAGCACGCTCAAATACTCCAGATACAGCGGCAGGTGATCCGGCAGCTCACGGCAGTCGAGCTGCAGCCCGACCTTTTCGTACTGCGCCAGCAGATCGACCATCGCCTGGCCGCGATCGCGTGATTCCGCATGAACGTGTTCGAACAGCAGCAGCGAGGTGGCGCGACCACGGTCAAAAACTTCG
The DNA here is from genome assembly GCF_004684345.1 of Citrobacter tructae. Taxonomy (NCBI): domain Bacteria; kingdom Pseudomonadati; phylum Pseudomonadota; class Gammaproteobacteria; order Enterobacterales; family Enterobacteriaceae; genus Citrobacter; species Citrobacter tructae. Next base: position 971,484 of record NZ_CP038469.1, on the reverse strand, counting down.
CACCATTCGGCTTGCTTATCCAGCAGCGGGGCATTTAACAGTTCGTGAGTGAATGCGCTCAGCATCGGCGCATCGCTGGCGACTAGCGCCAGCGCGTCGTCTTTACACTCCCAGAGCAGCTCGTCCGGGTACTCCATCAGCAGGCCGATAATCTTCAGGATTTGCATTATTCACCCTCCGCTTTATCGCGTACTTCGGTGATGTCGATAGCGTCAATGCGGCTGCTGTTGAACAAATTGAATTTGGTGTCGGAACCGTGGCAGCCGTCGCCGAAGGTAAAGCCGCAGCCGTTGCGTTCTCCGAAAGCGTCGCCCGCCATTTCGCGGTGGCTGGTTGGGATCACGAAGCGGTCTTCATAGTTAGCGATAGCCAGATAGCGATACATTTCCTCGACCTGTTCAACGCTCAAACCGACTTCTTCGATGGCTCGGGTATCAGTAACGCCTTCGACAGTTTGTGAGCGCATGTAGTGACGCATTGCCATCATGCGTTTCAGCGCACGTAGCACCGGGCCGGTGTCTCCGGCGCTGAGCATATTGGCGAGGTACTGCACCGGAATACGCAACGACTCGACGGCGGGGAGAATATTGCCATTGTGCGGCAGACCGCCCGCGTCGGCGACGGACTGAATCGGTGACAATGGCGGCACATACCAGACCATCGGCAGGGTGCGATACTCCGGATGCAGTGGCAGCGCCAGTTTCCAGTCCATCGCCATTTTGTAGACCGGGGAACGCTGGGCCGCTTCGATGACGTTGTGGGGAATACCCTGTTTTAGCGCCTCTTCAATCACCGCCGGATCGTTCGGGTTGAGGAATACGTCACACTGGCGCTCGTAGAGATCGGTTTCATGCTCGGTGCTGGCGGCTTCTTCAATACGGTCTGCGTCATACAGCAGGACGCCGAGATAACGTATGCGCCCGACACAGGTTTCCGAACAGACCGTCGGCTGGCCGGATTCAATGCGCGGGTAGCAGAAAATGCATTTTTCTGACTTGCCGCTCTTCCAGTTGAAGTAGATTTTTTTGTACGGACACCCACTGATGCACAAGCGCCAGCCACGGCATTTGTCCTGGTCGATCAGTACGATACCGTCCTCTTCGCGCTTATAGATGGCTCCGCTCGGGCAGGTTGCCACACAGCTGGGATTCAGGCAGTGCTCGCACAGGCGTGGCAGATACATCATGAAGGTGTTTTCAAACTGGCCGTACATCTCCTTTTGCATCTTCTCGAAGTTACGGTCGCGGGCGCGTTTTGAAAACTCGCCGCCCAGCAGTTCCTCCCAGTTTGGCCCCCAGATAATCTTGTCCATCCGCTTGCCGTCGATCAACGAACGCGGACGGGCGGTGGGCTGGTGCTTGCCTTCCGGCGCGCTATGCAGATGCTGGTAATCGTACGTAAACGGCTCGTAGTAATCATCGATTTGCGGGATCACAGGGTTAGCGAAGATTTTCGTGATCACGCCCATCTTGCCGCCCAGGCGCGGTCTTATCTTTCCGTTAACGTCGCGGATCCAGCCGCCTTGCCACTCTTCCTGGTCTTCCCAGTTTTTTGGGTAACCAATCCCTGGTTTGGTCTCGACGTTGTTAAACCATGCGTATTCCATCCCTTCACGTCCGGTCCAGACGTTTTTACAGGTGACGGAGCAGGTGTGGCAACCGATGCACTTATCCAGATTAAGAACCATGCCTACCTGTGAGCGTATCTTCATTTTTTCGCCTCCTGTACCTGATCGCGACCTTCATCATCCAGCCAGTCAATATTTTTCATTTTTCTAATCATGATGAACTCATCGCGGTTAGAGCCGACGGTGCCGTAGTAGTTGAAGCTATAGGCCAGTTGCGCATAGCCGCCAATCATGTGGGTCGGTTTCGGACATACGCGGGTCACTGAGTTGTGAATACCGCCGCGCATGCCGGTGACTTCAGAACCGGGAATGTTCATGATTCGTTCCTGTGCGTGGTACATCATGGTCATTCCTGGCGGCACGCGCTGGCTGACGACCGCACGGGCGGTCAGCGCACCGTTGGCGTTGAAGGCCTCTATCCAGTCGTTATCCTCAATCTCCAGTTCTTTGGCATCGGTTTCACTGATCCAGACAATCGGCCCCCCGCGCGACAACGTCAGCATCAGCAGGTTTTCACTGTAAGTGGAGTGAATGCCCCATTTCTGGTGCGGTGTAAGGAAGTTCAGCGCTTTTTCCGGGAAGCCGTTCGGCGGGACCTCGCGCATTTCACTCACGCTGCGGGTGTCGATAGGCGGTCGATAGGCCACCAGACTCTCGCCAAAAGCACGCATCCACGCATGGTCCTGATACAACTGCTGGCGACCGGACAGCGTGCGCCACGGGATCAGTTCGTGAACGTTGGTATAGCCGGCGTTATAAGAGACATGCTCGCTTTCCAGACCTGACCAGGTGGGGCTGGAGATGATTTTGCGCGGTTGCGCCTGGATGTCGCGAAAACGGATCTTCTCGTCTTCTTTGTTGAGTGCCAGATGCGTATGGTCACGCCCGGTCATTGCGCCCAGCGCTTGCCAGGCTTTCACCGCCACCTGACCATTCGTTTCTGGCGCCAGTGCGAGGATTACTTCAGAGGCGTCCAGCGCGGTGTCGATCAGCGGTCGGCCTTTTGCCGGGCCTTCGCGTTTGGTGTAGTTCAGCTTACCGAGGAAATCGACTTCCGTCTGGGTATTCCAGGAAATGCCTTTCCCCCCGTTACCCAGTTTGTCCATTAGCGGACCGAGCGAGGTGAAGCGCTCATAAGTAGCGGGGTAGTCGCGTTCCACAACGGCAATATGGGGGGCTGTTTTACCGGCAATGAGATCGCATTCACCCTTGCGCCAGTCCTGAATATCAAACGGCTGCGACAGTTCTGCCGGGGAGTCATGCTGGAGCGGTTGCAACACCACGTCGGTTTCCTGGCCCAGATGCCCCACGCAGACTTCGGAGAAGACTTTGGCAATACCCTTATAAATTTCCCAGTCGCTCTTCGATTCCCACGCGGGATCGACCGCCGCCGACAGCGGGTGAATAAACGGATGCATATCCGAGGTATTCATGTCATCTTTTTCATACCAGGTAGCGGTAGGCAACACGATGTCGGAGAACAGGCAGGTGCTGGACATGCGGAAATCAAGCGTCACCAGCAGGTCAAGCTTGCCTTCGATTGCCGCCGATTGCCATTCCACTTCTTCAGGTTTAATGCCGTCGCTTGCACCCAGCGCTTCGCCCTGAATGCCGCTTTCGGTACCCAGCAAATATTTGAGCATATATTCATGCCCTTTACCGGAAGAACCCAGCAGGTTAGAGCGCCAGACGAAGAGGTTGCGCGGATGGTTGCTGCCGCTGTCCGGCTGTTCACAGGCAAAACGGATATCACCAGATTTTAGCGCCTGCGCGGTGTAATCCGCCGGAGACAATCCCGCCTGTTCCGCTTTGGCTTTGACGGTTAACGGATTCAGGTTGAGCTGTGGGGCAGAAGGTAGCCAGCCCATCCGCTCGGCACGCACGTTGAAATCAATCAGATGTCCGGTGAATTTCGACGCATCCGCCAGCGGAGAGAGCAGTTCCTGGGCAGTGACTTTTTCATAACGCCACTGGCTGGAGTGATTGTAGAAAAATGAAGTACTGTTCATTTGACGCGGTGGACGGTTCCAGTCCAGGGCAAAGGCCAACGGCAGCCAACCGGTCTGCGGACGCAGTTTTTCCTGCCCGACATAGTGCGCCCAACCGCCACCACTTTGACCGACACAACCACAGAACACCAGAATGTTAATCATCCCTCGGTAGTTCATGTCCATGTGATACCAGTGGTTGACGCCCGCCCCGAGGATGATCATCGAGCGGCCATGGGTTTTGTGCGCGGTATCCGCGAACTCGCGGGCAATTTGTTCGATATGACGGCGAGGCACACCGGTGATTTGCTCGCCCCAGGCCGGGGTATAGGCTTTAATCTCGCTGTAATCGCGGGCTGCGAGGTCATCATCGAGTCCACGATCGAGACCGTAATTCGCCAGTACTAAATCGTAAACGCTGACCACCGGACAACGGCGACCCTCCGCGAGGGTAAGATACTTAACCGGTAACTTACGCACCAGCACCGGCTCCTGCTTCACGCTGCGGAAATGCGGGTTTTCGTTACCGCCAAAATAGGGGAACGCCACCCCGGCAACGTCGTCGTGCTGGCCGAGCAAAGAGAGCGACAGTTCGGTTTCCGCGCCAGCGGCCAGTGACTCGAGGTTCCATTTGCCTTTCTCGCCCCAACGAAAACCGATAGAGCCATTCGGTACCACTAGTTCGCCGGCGCTATTAAAGGCCACGGTTTTCCATTCAGGATTATTGCTTTCTCCCAGCCCGTCGACGAGGTCAGAGGCACGCATCATCCGTCCTGGTACGAAGCTACCGTCTTCACGGGCATCCAGCAGCACCAGCATCGGCATATCGGTATAACGGCGACAATAATTGAGGAAGTAGTCGCTGGGTTTATCAAGGTGGAATTCTTTGAGGATAACGTGGCCCATGGCCATCGCCAGCGCACTGTCGGTGCCTTGCTTCGGAGCCAGCCACTGGTCGCACAGTTTGGCAACTTCCGAGTAATCCGGCGTAATGGCGATGGTCTTGGTGCCTTTGTAGCGAACTTCGGTAAAGAAGTGAGCATCCGGCGTACGGGTCTGCGGGACGTTAGAACCCCAGGCGATGATATAGCTGGAGTTATACCAGTCGGCGGATTCCGGCACATCGGTCTGCTCGCCCCAGGTCATTGGGGAGGCTGGCGGTAAGTCGCAATACCAGTCATAAAAACTCAGGCAGGTTCCGCCGAGCAGGGAGAGATAGCGCGTCCCCGCCGCGTAGGAGACCATCGACATGGCGGGGATGGGTGAAAATCCGGCAACACGATCCGGGCCGTAGGTTTTCACCGTCCAGACGTTAGCGGCGGCGATCAGTTGATTCAACTCTTTCCAGTTTGAACGGATAAACCCGCCACGTCCGCGTACCTGCTTGTAGCTCTGGCACTTTTGCGGATCGCTCATGATGGATTCCCACGCCAGTACCGGGTCGGGCTGGCGGGAGAGGGCGTCGCGCCACAGTTCGATCAAACGTTTACGCACCAGGGGGTATTTCAGGCGGTTGGCACTGTAAAGATACCAAGAGTAGCTGGCACCGCGCGGACATCCGCGGGGTTCATGATTGGGCAGATCCGGGCGGGTGCGCGGATAGTCCGTTTGCTGGGTTTCCCAGGTAACCAGACCGTTTTTTACGTAGATTTTCCAGCTACATGAGCCGGTACAGTTAACACCGTGTGTCGAGCGCACAATTTTATCGAACTGCCAGCGCTGACGATAGCTGTCTTCCCAGTCCCGGTTAGTGTGCATCACTTGCCCGTGTCCGTCGGCAAACGTGTCACCCTTTTGTTTAAAGTAACGAAAGCGATCCAACAGTTTACTCATGACATTTCTCCTGCTCCATTATGTGTCAGGGGTGTTATTATTTTTTTTGTGATTTACGGCCATAGACCAGCCAGGTCACCAGCACGCAGACGATGTAAAACACGAGGAAAATTTTCATTGCGCCCACCGGTGAACCGGTCAGTGCCAGCGATGAACCAAACGCTTTGGGGATGAAGAAGCCACCCACCGCGCCGATAGCAGAGATAAACCCGAGGGCGGCAGCGGTATCAGTGACTGCCTCACGCTGGGCCTGTTCTTCTGTGCCGCCATGTAACTTCACGCGGTAAATGGTGATTTTGCGAAAGATCACCGCAATCATCTGGAAGGTTGATCCGCTGCCCAGACCTGCGGTCAGGAACAGTCCCATAAACACCAGGTAGAAGGCGGTGAAGCTTCCCGAACCTGAACCTGGCAATGTGAGAAACAGCAGACCACTAAACAACGCCATAAAGATGAAGTTGATTAACGTCACTCGCACTCCTCCAAATTTGTCCGAGATAACGCCGCCCGCCGAGCGGGCCAGTGCACCGATAAACGGCCCAAAGAACGCCAGTTGCAGAATATTCACATCAGGGAACTGGGTTTTTGCCAGCATGGCAAACCCGGCGGAAAAACCGATAAACGATCCGAAAGTCGCGAGATACAGCAGACTTAACAGCCACAGGTGAAAACGCTTCAGCACCGGCAATTGCGAGGCGATAGAGGCTTTTGAACTGGCAATATCGTTCATGCCGATTCCCGCCGCCAGGGTTGAGAGCAGCAGCAACGGCACCCAAATCCAGGCTGCATTGGCCAGCGACAGTAACGAGCCATCAGGTTGTGGCACGCCCTGTACGCCCAGGAAGGTAAAGATAGGCAGAAAAATCACCAGCGGGGCGATCAATTGCATGACGCTGACACCAAGATTACCGAGTCCGCCGTTAACACCCAGCGCGCTGCCTTGTTTGGCTTTTGGGAAGAAGAAGCTGATATTACCCATGCTGGAGGCAAAATTGGCGCCGGCAAAACCACACATCAGCGCAATAACGATAAATACGCCATACGGAGTAGATGTGTTTTGCACGGCAAACCCGAGCCACAGGCAAGGGATGACAAGAATTATGGTGCTAAAAACCGTCCAGCGGCGACCGCCAAATATAGGTACCATAAAGGAGTAGGGGACACGTAATATTGCCCCAGAAAGAGAAGGTAATGCGGTTAATAAAAAGAGTTGGTCGGTGGTGAAATTAAACCCTATTTTATTTAAATTCACCGCAACTGCGCTAAATAACATCCAGACGCAGAAGGCAAGAAGGAGGCAACTAACTGATATCCAGAGATTTCTCCGGGCTATGTGCTTGCCTTTATTTTCCCAAAACGCCGCATTTTCCGGTTTCCAGTCAGTTAAAAGATAACGATTATTTTTCTCATTTTGTGGTGACATATTATCCTCACATGCGCACGTCGTTCATGAAAAAAAGAAATAGAGAGACACAGAGCCGCATGGACTCTTTTAGAAATTATTGAAAAGTTTTAGGAATATTGATTGAAAGGATAGATAAAAAAGCGCCAGGGCGCGGTGCATAGGGGAAATAACACGTTGCTCAAGTGTTACTAATTGTAACCACAAAAGATGTATTGTTAATTCATCTATTAATTTAGCTAAACAGTTCGAGGCTAATCATACGATCCAGATGCCGCGCAAAGGCCGGATCGCTCATTTCTGCAATCCCCAGCACATACATCCCGTCAAGACCGCAAACCAGGCCGATTAAGCGCCAGGCGACGTCGGCGGCATCCGGTTCAGACAAAAACTCACCCGCTTGCTGGCCGCGAATAATGATTGCCGTTGTCTCTTCATGCCACATGCGCATTGTCAGCAGGTAGGCGCTTTTGATTTCGGGATCTTTGTCCGCCAGGATCTGCGCTTCTCGCCAGAGCTTAATGTACGGCTCAAACCCGCCGTCTTCACTGCCGAGCATGGCATGAAGCCGCTCGCGGAAAGTGGCACCTTCTCCGACCAGTTCCGCATCCAGCAGGGTGCGAATCAGACGAACAAATGCCTGAGATTTAAGTTCACCGGCGGAGGTGAAATGGTGATGGAGTTGGCCGGTTGCCACTTTCGCTTCGGCTGCAATGCGTCGCACCGTCATGGCGGTAAATCCTTCTTCCAGCGCCACGCGCATGGCTGCCTGCAGGATCACTTCCCGACGTTCATCCCGATTCAAATAGCTCATATATACCCCATCTACCCGTGTTGAAAGCAGTCTAACAAAAAGTTGGACATACGTTCAATTTTCCGTAGGATCGCTAAAGTTGGACGCGTGTCCAGTTTCAGTATTATCGGGAGTTTTATGTTTCGTCAGTGGTTAACGTTAGTGATTATTGTGCTGGTCTACATCCCTGTTGCGATTGATGCAACGGTGCTGCACGTTGCCGCGCCTACACTGAGTATGACGCTGGGCGCCAGTGGCAACGAGCTGCTGTGGATCATTGATATTTATTCCCTGGTGATGGCAGGGATGGTGCTGCCGATGGGGGCACTTGGCGATCGCATTGGTTTTAAACGTCTGCTGCTGTTGGGTGGGGGCCTGTTTGGTCTGGCATCGCTGGCCGCCGCCTTTGCCCACACCGCCGGATGGCTGATCGCCACCCGCGCTGTGCTAGCAATTGGTGCGGCAATGATCGTCCCGGCTACACTTGCCGGTATTCGCGCGACCTTTGCTGAGCAACGCCACCGTAATATGGCGCTTGGCGTCTGGGCTGCGGTGGGTTCTGGCGGGGCGGCATTTGGTCCGTTGGTTGGCGGTATGCTGCTGGAACACTTTTACTGGGGTTCCGTGTTTTTAATTAATGTGCCAATTGTATTCGTGGTGATGGTATTGACTGCACGCTACGTTCCGCGCCAGGCCGGTCGTCGCGATCAGTCATTAAATTTTGGTCACGCTATTATGCTGATTGTCGCCATTCTGTTGCTTGTGTATAGCGCGAAAACGGCGCTGAAAGGACATATTGCAACCGGCGTGATTGTACTGACGCTGTTGGTTGGCGCATTTTTACTGGGGCAGTTCGTGCGCATCCAGCTTGCCGCATCGCGCCCGATGATCGATATGCGATTGTTTACCCATCGCATTATCTTAAGCGGTGTTGTCATGGCGATGACGGCAATGATAACCCTGGTTGGTTTTGAACTGTTGATGGCCCAGGAGCTGCAGTTTGTGCACGGGCTAACGCCGTATCAGGCGGGTCTGTTTATGCTACCAGTGATGCTGGCGAGCGGGTTCAGCGGACCGATTGCCGGGATGTTGGTGTCACGTCTGGGATTACGCTGCGTGGCGACGGCGGGCATGGCGCTTAGCGCCGTCAGCTTCTACGGGCTGGCGATGACTGATTTTAGCACCCAGCAGATACAAGCCTGGATATTAATGGCCCTGTTGGGGTTCAGCGCCGCCAGCGCGCTGCTAGCCTCAACGGCTGCCATCATGGCGGCTGCGCCAGCAGAAAAAGCCGCCGCTGCCGGGGCCATCGAAACCATGGCCTATGAACTGGGTGCGGGGCTTGGGATCGCGATTTTTGGTTTACTGCTGAGCCGGAGTTTTTCCGCGTCGATTCTGCTGCCTGCAGGACTTAACCCGCAGGAGCTTGAGCGCGCCTCATCGTCAATGGGCGAGGCGGCGCAATTAGCGCACTCACTCCCGCCCTCACTCAGTGAGGCGTTGCTGAATGCCGCCAGAGAAGCCTTTACCTGGTCGCATAGCGTAGCATTGAGCAGCGCGGGCAGCATGCTTATCATTTTGGCGGTAGGAATGTGGTTCAGTCTGGCAAAGGTGAAACGTTCATAACTAGTGGGCTAAATGACAGGGGTAATCCATCTCTTCGACTTCTTTTCCGCTCAGTCGAGCGTATTGCCCCGTCAGTCTCCAGAACGCAGGCTGTGTTTCGGTGTAGATCTCTGCCGCTAAAATCAGGCGGCGGCGGTCTACTTCATTAAGCTCCAGTAATGTCCACGGAACAAAGTAGCGTTCGTTGTCTGTCAGTGTAAACCACAGTGGGCATCCGCAACCGGAACAGAAGAAACGTTCGCCACGAGTTGACGAAGGAAAGTGCGAAGGTTCCGTAGATTCTGGCGACATCAGCGGATGACCGCTGGCTTCCAGATACATGGCGATGCCACCAGACCACTTCTGGCACAGCGTGCAGTGGCAAGCATAGACATCAAGCATGTCGACGTTAACGGTAAAATGACTTTGTCCGCAAAGACAACGACCTGTGAACGTCTGCACGGCATACTCCTTATGACCGAGTCTACTTCAAGAGAAAAAGCCAGCCCGGGGGGGACTGGCTTTGTATTCAACTTACAACAAAATTAGAACTGGTAGTTCAGGCCAACAGCCACGATGTTGTCAGTGCTTACACCAGCAATACGCGTGAAGTTGTTGTCATCCAGCAGGTTGATTTTGTAATCAACGAAGGTAGACATGTTTTTGTTGAAGTAGTAGGTCGCACCCAGGTCTACGTATTCAACCAGATCCTGGTCGCCGAATACTGCGATGTCTTTACCTTTGGATTTCAGGTAAGCCACGGACGGACGCAGACCAAAGTCGAACTGGTACTGTGCAACAGCTTCAAAGTTCTGTGCTTTCTCAGCGATACCGTTAACGTTAGAACCATAAGTGGTCATGTTGCGGGTTTCGGAGTAGGTGGTTGCCAGGTAGATGTTGTTCGCATCATATTTCAGGCCAGCAGCCCATACTTCAGCATTTTCACCGTTAGCTTTGAATACGCTGTTGCGGTTGTTCTGCGCATCGGTACGGTCAGATTTCGCATAGGTAGCACCTACGCCAAAGCCTTCGTATTCATAAGTGGTAGACAGACCAAAACCGTCGCCGTTAGCTTCTTTAACGTTGCTACGGTCGTTTTTGCCCTGGTACTGAGCGGCAAAGTTCAGGCCTTCAACCAGACCGAAGAAGTCGGTGTTACGGTAGGTTGCAACGCCGGTAGTACGGCTGGTCATGAATACGTCAGTCTGGGTCCAGGTGTCGCCACCGAACTCAGGCAGAACGTCGGTCCATGCGCCGATGTCGTATGCTACGCCGTAGTTACGGCCATAGTCGAAAGAACCGTATTCAGCGAATTTCAGACCAGCGAATGCCAGACGAGTTTTGTCGCTGTTAGAACCGCCGGTGGATTCTGCACGGTTACCTTTGAATTCATATTCCCACTGGCCAAAACCAACCAGCTGGTCGTTGATCTGAGTTTCGCCTTTGAAGCCCAGACGCGCGTAAGTTTTGTCACCGTCACTGCCGTTGTCGTCAGAGAAGTAATGCTGAGCGTGAACTTTACCGTACAGATCCAGTTTGTTTGCGTCTTTGTTATAAATCTCAGCTGCGTTTACCGCACCTGCTGCCAACAGGGAAGTCACTGCCACTGCAACTAATTTAAGTTTCATTCTAAATAATCCTTATAATTTTCTTCTTGGTGTGATTCCTAAACCATTGCTAAACGAAGGGGTTCGTCAATGGCGAACTATTTTTAAATGACCTTGTGGTATGAGTTCAATAATAAGTTTCATAATATTACAAGATATTATGATTTGTGTGATCCAGATCTACATAATACAACTGTTTATATTAATCGTATTATGTGACTTGTCGGGATGGGTATATTTACGTGGGGTACTATTGCGGTGTCTATGGTTTAATTAGCGTTAGTTACGCTTGTATAATATATGCATCATGAGGTTTATAAATAACCATGCAATACTTTCATGGGTTAATTAATTATCATATGTTTAACATTTAATTAAACAAAATAAAACATAAAGCACAAGTGAAATGAACAATAATTATTCATTAATTTGATTGAAGTGTAGCCGGTTTTAGATTTTACGCTAAACCCGGCTTGTTTTTTAAGCATTACGTGTTGCCAGCCAACACAGCAAAGAGCCGGCGCAGACCATCAGTGCACCTTGCCAGAATGAAAACGACAGCGGGGCGCTCAGCAGCACGGCGGCGAGCGCGGAAGATAGAACCGGGGTGAAATATGAACCAACGGCCATAACCGTGACATTCCCGTGCAGGATGCCGATATTCCACGCCGCATAGGCAAATCCTAAAGTAAGCGCTGCTGTAAACAGTTTAATGGTCACTGGCGTGCTGAACACCATTTCAGGTTGAGGTGTCATGAAATAGTAAATCCACAAACTCGTAGCCGTCAGTAAAACGAACACGGTGATACCGTTAAAACCTTTTGCGTATTTATTGGTCACCGTGCAATAGGTGGCCCAGATAAATGCCCCGAGAAAAGCGAGAAAATAACTGAGTGGACTACTGGCAACGTTGCTTATAATTTCATCAGGGTTAAGTCCATTCTCACCGCCTAATACCCAACAAACTCCCGTTAATGCGACGATTAATCCTGGGATGATCAGCCAGGTTGTCTTTTGACCATTAAATAATATCGCAAACAATATTGTCAGGCTGGGCCAGAGATAATTGACCATGCCGACCTCAATTGCCTGATGCCGGGTAGCGGCATAGCCCAGGGCCAAAGCTAAACATATTTCATAGCTAACGAAAAGTACGCTACCGGCGATTAAATAGCGAACAGGGAACTTACGGATATTAGGGAAGCCAACGGTGAATATCAGCAGTAGGCCGCTTAATGAGAATATCATGGCGGCACCGCCTGCCGGCCCCAGCCCTTCGCTTACGCCACGAATCAGCCCGACCATGGTGCTCCAGAGCACGATGGCCATGAGCCCAATTAAGGTTGCTTTTTGTTTCGTCATTTTTTCTGTCTGTCCACGGCACTGGCAAAAAATCAAGCTGAAAGGTATAGCATTTTTACGCCGCGACGCGCCAGTTTATTCCCTTTCGGGTTAACTCCTTATGAGTATACGAGTTAAGCAAATTGCACTATTTAGTAGCGGAACCGTTTCGTTATTGATTTGACGCAAAATTTTTATAGATATAGCTGTTAGTTTCATCGCGAAGTTATAACTCTGATAAAAGAGGGATGCAATGGACGTCAGCCGCAGACAATTTTTTAAAATCTGCGCGGGCGGTATGGCAGGAACAACAGTCGCTGCACTGGGTTTTGCACCCAAGATGGCACTGGCTCAGGCGCGAAACTATAAACTGATACGCGCGAAAGAGATCCGAAACACCTGCACATACTGTTCCGTAGGTTGCGGGCTATTAATGTATAGCCTGGGAGATGGAGCAAAAAATGCCAAAGAGTCGATTTATCATATCGAAGGGGATCCGGATCATCCGGTAAGCCGCGGGGCGTTATGCCCGAAAGGCGCAGGATTGTTGGATTACGTACACAGTGAAAACCGTCTGCGTTACCCTGAATATCGTGCACCGGGTTCTGATAAGTGGCAGCGCATTAGTTGGGATGAAGCATTCACCCGCATTGCAAAATTAATGAAAACCGACCGCGACGCCAACTTCATTGAGAAGAATGAACAGGGTGTAACGGTAAACCGCTGGCTTTCAACCGGGATGCTGTGCGCATCTGCGGCAAGTAATGAAACCGGCATGCTGACGCAAAAGTTTGTGCGCTCACTCGGCATGCTGGCGGTAGACAACCAGGCGCGCGTCTGACACGGACCAACGGTAGCAAGTCTTGCTCCAACATTTGGTCGCGGTGCGATGACCAACCACTGGGTTGATATCAAAAACGCTAACGTCGTGATGGTGATGGGCGGTAACGCCGCTGAAGCACATCCGGTGGGATTCCGCTGGGCGATGGAAGCCAAAAACAACAATGATGCCACGCTGATTGTTGTCGACCCTCGATTTACTCGTACAGCTTCGGTTGCTGATATCTACGCGCCGATTCGTTCCGGCACGGACATTACGTTCCTGTCCGGCGTATTGCTGTATCTGATCGAAAACAACAAAATCAACGCTGAATACGTTAAACACTACACCAACGCCAGCCTGTTGGTGCGGGATGATTTTACTTTCGAAGATGGCCTGTTCAGCGGCTACGATGCACAAAAACGTCAATACGATAAATCGTCCTGGAACTACCAGTTCGATGATAACGGCTATGCCAAACGCGATGAAACGCTGTCCCATCCGCGCTGTGTCTGGAACTTGCTGAAACAGCACGTTTCCCGCTATACGCCGGACGTGGTGGAAAACATCTGCGGTACGCCAAAAGCCGACTTCCTGAAAGTGTGTGAAGTGCTGGCCTCCACCAGCGCGGCCGATCGTACGACGACTTTCCTGTACGCGCTGGGCTGGACGCAGCATACCGTTGGGGCGCAGAACATCCGCACTATGGCGATGATCCAGTTGCTGCTCGGCAACATGGGGATGGCGGGTGGCGGTATAAACGCCTTACGCGGTCACTCCAACATTCAGGGGTTAACCGACTTAGGTCTGCTGTCTACCAGCCTGCCAGGCTATCTGACGCTACCGTCTGAGAAACAGACCGATCTGCAAACTTACCTGGCTGCTAACACGCCAAAAGCAACGCTTGCCGATCAGGTGAACTACTGGGGTAACTATCCTAAGTTCTTCGTTAGCCTGATGAAATCTTTCTACGGCGATGCGGCGCAGAAAGAGAACGATTGGGGTTTCAACTGGCTGCCTAAGTGGGATCAGTCCTACGACGTCATTAAATACTTCAACATGATGGATAGCGGAAAAGTTACCGGCTACATCTGTCAGGGCTTTAACCCGGTTGCGTCCTTCCCGGACAAAAACAAAGTGGTGCAGTCGCTGAGCAAGCTGAAGTATCTGGTGGTTATCGATCCGCTAGTGACAGAAACCTCAACGTTCTGGCAAAACCACGGCGAATCGAACGATGTCGATCCGTCGACTATCCAGACCGAAGTGTTCCGTCTGCCATCAACCTGCTTTGCGGAAGAAGACGGCTCGATTGCCAACTCCGGACGTTGGTTGCAGTGGCACTGGAAAGGTCAGGATGCACCAGGTGAAGCCCGCAATGACGGCGAAATTCTGGCCGGTATTTACCATCGTCTGCGCAATATGTACCGCACTGAAGGCGGTAAAGGCGTAGAGCCGGTACTGAAAATGAGCTGGAGCTACAAGCAGCCGGACGAACCGCATTCAGAGGAAGTAGCAAAAGAGAACAACGGCTATGCGCTGGAAGATCTCTATGATGCCAACGGCGTGCTGGTTGCGAAGAAAGGCCAGTTGCTGAATAGCTTTGCGCTGCTGCGTGATGACGGCACCACGGCATCCTCCTGCTGGATTTACACCGGTAGCTGGACCGAACAGGGCAACCAGATGGCTAACCGCGATAACTCTGACCCGTCAGGGCTGGGGAATACACTGGGTTGGGCATGGGCATGGCCACTGAACCGTCGCGTGCTGTATAACCGCGCCTCGGCGGATCCGCAGGGTAAACCGTGGGATCCGAAACGTATGCTGATCAAGTGGAACGGGACGAAGTGGACGGGTAACGATATCCCTGACTTCAACAACGCGGCGCCAGGCAGCGCGACCAACCCGTTTATCATGCAACCGGAAGGACTGGGTCGTCTGTTTGCCATTGATAAGATGGCGGAAGGGCCGTTCCCGGAACACTACGAGCCGATGGAAACGCCGCTGGGGACAAACCCGCTGCACCCGAACGTCATCTCCAACCCGGCAGCGCGTTTGTACGAAGCGGATGCGTTACGTATGGGGAATAAGAAAGACTTCCCATACGTTGGGACAACCTATCGTCTGACCGAACATTTCCACACCTGGACCAAGCACGCGTTGTTGAATGCGATTGCCCAGCCAGAGCAGTTTGTGGAGATCAGCGAAACGCTGGCGGCGGCGAAAGGGATTGCCAACGGTGACCACGTGAAAGTGAGTAGCAAACGTGGATTCATCCGTGCGGTTGCGGTGGTTACGCGTCGCCTGCGCACCTTGCATGTTAATGGTCAGCAGGTTGAAACGGTGGGGATCCCGATTCACTGGGGCTTTGAAGGAGTCGCGCGTAAAGGCTTTATCGCCAACACCCTGACGCCAAATGTCGGTGATGCAAACTCGCAAACGCCGGAATACAAAGCGTTTTTAGTTAACATCGAGAAGGCGTAAGGGGGCGAACATATGTCTATGGAAACGCAGGACATCATCAAAAGGTCCGCTACCAACTCCATCACGCCGCCACCTCAGGCACGTGATTACAAAGCAGAAGTCGCGAAGCTGATCGACGTTTCCACCTGTATCGGCTGTAAAGCTTGTCAGGTGGCGTGCTCAGAATGGAACGATATCCGTGATGAAGTGGGCCATTGCGTCGGGGTGTATGACAACCCCGCCGATCTCAGTGCCAAGTCCTGGACGGTGATGCGGTTTACCGAAACCGAACAGAACGGCAAGCTGGAATGGCTGATTCGTAAAGACGGATGTATGCACTGTGAAGATCCGGGCTGCCTGAAGGCATGCCCGTCTGCCGGGGCAATCATTCAGTACGCCAACGGGATTGTCGATTTCCAGTCAGAGCATTGTATCGGCTGCGGGTACTGTATTGCCGGGTGTCCATTTAATATTCCGCGCCTCAATAAAGAGGATAACCGCGTGTATAAATGTACGCTGTGTGTGGATCGCGTGAGCGTCGGGCAGGAACCTGCCTGCGTGAAAACCTGTCCGACTGGGGCGATACACTTCGGTACTAAGCAAGAGATGCTGGAAATGGCCGAGCAACGCGTGGAGAAGCTGAAATCACGCGGCTTCGAACATGCCGGTGTCTACAACCCGCAGGGTGTGGGCGGTACGCACGTTATGTACGTCCTGCATCACGCCAACCAGCCGGAGTTGTACCACGGTTTGCCAAAAGATCCGCAGATAGATACGTCTATCAATCTGTGGAAAGGGGCGCTGAAACCGCTGGCCGCAGCTGGATTTATCGCCACCTTCGCCGGGCTGATTTATCACTACATTGGTATTGGCCCGAATAAGGAAGTGGACGACGACGAGGAGGATCATCATGAGTAAGTCGAAAATGATTGTGCGCACAAAGTTTATTGACCGCGCCTGTCACTGGACGGTGGTGATCTGCTTCTTTCTGGTGTCGTTGTCGGGGATTTCGTTTTTCTTCCCAACGCTGCAATGGCTGACGCAAACCTTTGGCACACCGCAGATGGGACGCATTTTGCACCCGTTCTTCGGTCTGCTGATTTTCGTCGCGCTGATGTTCATGTTTGCGCGCTTTGTGCACCACAACATCCCGGATAAGAAAGACATTCCGTGGCTGAAAAACATTGTGGAAGTGCTGAAGGGCAATGAACACAAAGTGGCGGATGTCGGTAAGTACAATGCCGGGCAGAAAATGATGTTCTGGTCGATCATGAGCATGATTTTTGTGCTGCTGGTGACCGGGGTGATTATCTGGCGTCCGTACTTTGCGCAGTTCTTCCCGATGCAGGTGGTACGTTACAGCCTGCTGATCCACGCTGCGGCGGGCATTATTTTGATGCACGCTATCCTCATCCATATGTACATGGCATTTTGGGTGAAAGGCTCGATTAAAGGCATGGTCGAAGGGAAGGTCAGCCGCCGCTGGGCGAAGAAGCACCACCCGCGCTGGTATCGCGAAGTTGAACGCGAAGAGGCGAAGAAAGAGAACGAGGAAGGGTTGCAATAACCCATTAACGTTCTGCTGATAAAAATGGCGCTACATCGGTAGCGCCATTTTTTTGCCAAAACGTCATTCTGCGTCTAAAAAGAGTTGCCGAAAGACGCGAGCTTATCCGGCAATACGGTTTACTCCAGTTGTGAATTCAGACGCTCAATCTCCTTACGCCATTGGGCCTGTAACTGCGGTTTCTGATGCTTCGGTTTGCGTGCGAGGTCGTCGGCCAGCCGCTGTTCCAGCTCAAGAAGTTTCTCCAGCATTTCGTCTCCATTACGATGGGGATCAGGAACAACCTGTGCCTCGGTTTTGGTTGCCGTTAACTCACAGGCAGTGTTCTGAATACGCGCGTTGATCGCCTCCAGGTCATGCCATTCGCTAAGCTCACCCTCGTCGATAAACCAGAAGCGGTTACAGCTTTGGCTGATAAGCTGACGGTCATGACTGACCAGCAGTACACCGCCGCTAAAGGATTGCAGTGTGCGTGCCAGCGCTTCTTTGCCTTCCATATCCAAATGGTTGGTCGGTTCATCGAGCATCAGCAGGCTATAACGCGCAAGTGTCAGCCCGATAAACAGCAGCCGCGAACGTTCACCACCGCTTAAGGTGCTGACCCGTTGCGGGTGTCGGACCCACGGGAAACCCGCGCTAATCAGTGCCATCTTGCGAACATCTGGCTGTGGGGCAAACGGCTCCAGGGCATCGAGCAACGAATCGTCATCCGCAAGCTGGTGCAGCGACTGATCGTAGTACCCTAGCGTCACCCGGGGGTGCAGCACCAGCGATGTCGAGCTCATTTGCGTCTGATATTGCTGCCAGATAAGCTTTAACAGTGATGATTTCCCGCAGCCGTTGCGCCCGACAATCGCCACGCGATCGCCGCTTTTAATACGAATGCCCGCAATGGAAAACAACGTTGCTGCGTCAGGCGCTGGAGAGACCGGCAGGTCAGTCATTTCCAGCAAACGGTCGGCACGCAGGGCATCTCCCTGTAATGTTAGTGACCACTGACTTCCGGCAGTGACTTCCGTCTGCTCATCCTTCAGACGTAGCACCTGTTTTTCCATCTGCTTGGCTTTGCGGGACAAATCTTCGTTGTCGTAGACCCGTCCCCAGGTAGCCAGACGTTTGGCGCTGGCGGTGACACGATCGATTTCCTTTTGCTCCGCTTTATGGCGCAGTGCGTCGCTGGCATCTCTGTCTACCAGCGCCTGGCGCGCTGCGCTACAGGGAAGATCAAAAGCGTGCAACGTGCGATCGCGCAAGATCCACGTTCCGTGCGTCACCGCATCCAGCAACTGTGGGTCGTGAGAAACCACCACAAAACTGCCAGACCAGCGCTGCAAAAACTGCTCCAGCCACAGCAGTGTGGGCAAATCCAGATGGTTACCCGGTTCATCCAGCAGCAGCAGGTCGGGATTGCGCATCAATGCACGGGCTAACAGCAGGCGCGTATGCTGCCCACCGCTCAGCGTTTGTGCGGTGAGGTGCAAATTTTCCGGCGTAAAGCCCATTTCTGCGAGCAGCGACTCAACCCGCCACTGCTGACCCGCGCGCTCATGCTCGGGAAGCTGAGCCAGTACCGCTTCCTGCAGCGTCAATGGCAGTATTGCGTCTGGTAAATGCTGTTCTACGCGGGCGAGGTGGCAGTGGTGCGCCTGGGCAATAGACCCGCTGGTGGGTGAGATTGTGCCATCGAGCAGCTTTAACAGCGTGCTTTTGCCGCAGCCGTTGTAGCCGATAAGCCCGATGCGGTCGCCTTTTTTCAGCGTAAAGGTGAGATCGTCAAACAGCGTGCCGAATGCCGTATCAACGTGTAAGGATTGTGCGGTTAGTAATGTGCTCATTGTTGCTTACTCAAGAGTTACAGGCGCGAAAACGCCTCGTCAAACATCGCTGACGATAACCCGGTAAGCCCGAGAGAAGGGGATTTAGAAGTTAGCTTCGCTCAAGCAGAAGTTATCGCAGCACGATACCGATAACGCTTGAGCACTGGCGATCGCCAAAAGCATGTGAAACGATCAAACGTTCACAGTACAGCATAAGTATCCTCCTTGTATTTTTCCGAATGTTAATCGATGGTGAAAGTGTAATCGCAAGTCGCTGAATTGTGCAAGTGTTGAACACCCGGCGGCAGGCGCCGCCGGGTAAATCGTCAGATAGACGTACGACGGTAGTCGCGATATTCCGCTTGCCAGAAATTCTCGTCAATTGCCTGCTGCAGCGCTTCGGCAGACGTTTTTACCGCCACACCTTGCTGCTGGGCCATTTTGCCGACGGCAAACGCAATGGCGCGGGAAACGGTCTGAATATCTTTCAGTTCCGGTAACACCAGCCCTTCGCCGTTGAGCACTAGCGGTGAATACTGCGCCAGCGTTTCACTGGCCGACATCAGCATGTCATCGGTAATGCGCTTGGCACCAGAGGCGATCACGCCAAGGCCGATTCCAGGGAAGATATAGGCGTTATTACACTGGGCAATCGGGTAGATTTTATCTTTCCAGGCTACCGGGGCGAACGGGCTACCAGTGGCAACCAGCGCATTGCCTTCGGTCCAGGCGATAATATCCTGAGGCGTAGCTTCAACGCGCGACGTCGGGTTAGACAGCGGCATGACGATCGGGCGCGGACAATGCTTGTGCATCTCGCGGATAATCTCTTCGGTAAACAGACCCGTTTGCCCGGAAACACCGATCAGAATGTCCGGCTTGACGTTGCGAACCACGTCGAGCAGCGACAGCACATCTTCTTGCGTATCCCAGTGCTGCAAATTCTCGCGCTTTTGCACCAGCTTGGTCTGGAAGGAGAGCAGGTTAGGCATTTTGTCGGTTAACAGGCCAAAACGGTCAACCATAAACACACGCTGACGCGCGGCTTCTTCACTTAATCCCTCACGCTGGATCTGCGCGATGATCTGCTCGGCGATCCCACAACCGGCGGAGCCTGCTCCGAGGAAGACAATGTTCTGTTCGCTCAACTGGCTGCCAGCCGCGCGGCTGGCCGCAATCAGCGTCCCCACGGTCACCGCCGCCGTGCCCTGAATATCGTCGTTAAACGAACAGATTTCATCGCGATAGCGGGTCAGCAACGGCATGGCATTTTTCTGCGCGAAGTCTTCAAACTGCAGCAGCACCTCCGGCCAGCGATGTTTCACTGCCTGGATGAATTCATCAACAAATTCGTAGTACTCATCGTCGGTGATGCGCGGATTACGCCAGCCCATATACAGCGGATCGTTCAGCAATTGCTGATTGTTGGTGCCGACATCCAGCACCACCGGCAGGGTGTAGGCCGGGCTGATGCCACCGCAGGCGGTATACAGTGACAGCTTACCGATAGGAATGCCCATCCCGCCGATCCCCTGATCGCCAAGACCCAGAATACGTTCACCGTCGGTCACGACGATGACTTTGATATTGTGATTCGGGACGTTTTGCAGGATATCGTCCATGTTGTGGCGGTTCTGATAAGAGATAAACACGCCGCGAGAACGGCGATAGATCTCAGAAAAACGCTCACAGGCAGCCCCCACCGTTGGGGTGTAGATAACAGGCATCATCTCATCCAGATGGTTATTCACCAGTCGATAAAACAGGGTTTCGTTGGTGTCCTGGATGTTGCGTAGGTAGATATGCTTGTCGATTTCGGTTTTGAATCCCTGATATTGGATCCAGGCGCGTTCGGCCTGTTCTTCAATCGTCTCGACCACTTCCGGCAGTAACCCCAGCAGGTTGAAGTTACGGCGTTCTTCCACACTGAAAGCACTCCCTTTGTTCAGTAAGGGAAATTCCAGCAGTACCGGGCCAGCGTAAGGGATGTAAAGGGAACGCAGTTTTTTAGTTTCGTTTTCCATGTCACTCACTCTTTTTTGAATAACCGTCCCCGGCACTCTTTATGATCGTAGGTTGCCTGTCCGCCGGGGAAACGGGCGAAGTATAAAGCATTGTGAATGGGTTAAGGGGTTTTATAAGCAAAAACACCACTGCGGTTGCAATGGTGTTTATCTCGTTATTCAGTCAGACGTGCGAAAGGCTATTTGCCGTCAGTGCGGCGCTTTCTTCCGGTAGGATTGTTGACCACGCTGGTTTTGTCGCCTTCGGTCACGGCTTTACGTTGATTGGAGATTTTGTGGTCCAGTCCAAGAATATGACGGGCCTGACGGTTCGATTTCATTCTAACTCCTTAATCCTGTTACTGGTTTCAAGGGCGAGCCCGTATGAGAACGGACGAAATACAACCTGATAGAAAGCCGATGTTTAAAATAACGGCTTTCTGGATGGTCGGTCATTTAATCTGAAAGGTCAATGATTAAGCGGTAAATGCAGAACTATCCCGTATGTGTCATGCATTTTCCCAGACGTCCTATACTTGTTACTCCGACGACAACACAGGAGAACGGTAATGACTATCCATAAGAAAGGTCAGGCACACTGGGAGGGCGACATCAAGCGCGGTAAAGGCACCGTGTCGACCGAAAGTGGGGTGTTGAACCAGCAACCGTATGGGTTTAATACACGATTTGAAGGTGTGAAAGGCACCAATCCTGAAGAGTTGATTGGCGCAGCCCATGCTGCTTGCTTCTCGATGGCGCTTTCGCTCATGCTGGGCGAGGCGGGGTTTACCCCAGATGCCATTGATACTACTGCCGATGTTTCTTTGGATAAGGTGGATGCGGGCTTTGCCATCACCAAAGTGGCGCTGCACAGTGAAGTCGCCGTGCCTGGCATTGATGCCGCAACCTTTGACGGTATTATTCAGAAAGCGAAAGCCGGCTGCCCGGTATCGCAGGTACTGAACGCGGAAATCACGCTTGATTACCAGTTGAAGTCCTGATGGCCGCAGACCGGATGCGAAGCCGCATCCGGCCTGCATAACTTACTGCGCTACCCAACCACCGTCCATATTCCACGCCACACCACGTACCTGTGCGGCTGCATTTGAACACAAGAACAGCGCCAGTTCCCCCAGTTGCTCCGGGGTGACAAACTCGCGTGACGGCTGCTTTTCTGCCAGCAAGGCATCGCGCGCGGCATCCGGTGCGCTGCCTTCGGCAATGCGCTTGTCGATTTGTTGCTGCACCAGCGGCGTCAGCACCCAGCCTGGGCACAGCGCGTTACAGGTCACGCCGGTCTGCGCCGTTTCCAGCGCCGTGGTCTTGGTTAATCCCACCACACCGTGCTTCGCCGCGACATACGCCGATTTCTCTTTTGACGCCACTAGTCCATGTACAGAGGCGATATTAATGATGCGTCCCCAGTTACGCTGTCGCATGCCGGGCAGTGCCAGGCGGGTGGTGTGGAAAACGGAAGAGAGGTTAATGGCAATAATCGCGTTCCATTTTTCGACCGGGAAGGTCTCCAGCGGCGAAACATGCTGGATCCCGGCATTGTTGACCAGAATATCCACGCCGCCGAATTCGCTGTCGACGTAGCGCATCATCTCGGCGATTTGTGTTTCATCGCTGAGATCCGCACCGTGATACCCTGGCGTTTTGCCATACTGCGCCACGGCATCTTTTGCCGCCTCGACATCACCAAAACCGTTAAGAATAAGGGTGGCACCGGCTTTCGCCAGCACCTGCGCGATGCCTAATCCGATACCGCTGGTAGAGCCGGTAACCAGAGCAACTTTTCCTGTTAAGTTCATGATGATTCTCCTTAAACAATTCCGGTGGTGTAGAAGACGCCGATCACAAACAGAACGGCCAGACTTTTGATCACGGTGATGGCGAAGATCCCGCCATACGCCTGACGGTGACTTAATCCCGTGATGGCCAACAGCGTAATCACTGCCCCATTATGCGGCAGAGTATCCATGCCACCGCTGGCCATAGAGGCGACGCGGTGAAAGACTTCCAACGGAATGTTGGCAGCATGTGCGGCGGCAATAAAGGTGTCTGACATTGCCGCGAGCGCAATACTCATCCCGCCGGATGCCGAACCGGTGATCCCGGCAAGTGTAGTGATGCTGATGGCTTCATTGAGCAGTGGATCAGGGATCGCCGCCAGCGCTTTTGACAACACCAGGAAGCCCGGCAACGCGGCGATCACTGCGCCAAAGCCGTATTCTGACGCGGTATTCATGGCGGCGAGGATCGCGCCGCCAACCGCCGTTCGGCTGCCTTCCGCCAGACGACCTTTAATATTGCGGAAACCAAAAATGACTACCAGCAAAATCCCGGCAATCAGCGCGGCTTCCACCGCCCAGATGGCGGTGATCTTTGCAACTTCGGTGGTAATCGGCTTGGCAAGACCCGGCAGCTCCAGTTGATGCGTCGAGCCATAAAACGTCGGGATCCAACGGGTAAACAACAGGTTAAACACACCGACCAGAATCAGCGGAGAAATCGCAATAATCGGGTTTGGCAGGTTAATGTTATCCGGTGTTTCCGGCTCGTTTAACAGTTCAGTGCCATAGCCTTCGTTCTTTGCCTGCGCTTTGCGACGCTGACGCTCAAGGTAAATCAGGCCAACAAAGATAATAAACAGCGATCCTATCAGCCCAAGCCAGGGTGCAGCCCAGGCGTTAGTACCAAAAAAGCTGGTCGGGATAATGTTCTGGATCTGCGGAGTGCCGGGTAGCGCATCCATGGTGAAGGAGAATGCGCCCAGCGCAACGGTTGCCGGGATCAACCGCTTAGGAATATTACTCTGACGGAACAGTTCAGCCGCGAATGGATACACCGCAAACGCTACCACGAACAGCGATACCCCACCGTAGGTCAGCAACGCACACACCAGCACGATCACCGGGATGGCGTGACGACGCCCGAGGATGTTGATGGCGGCGGCGACGATTGAACGGGAAAAGCCGGATAACTCGATTAACTTGCCAAACACCGCTCCCAGTAAGAACACCGGGAAGTAAAGCTTCACAAAACCGACCATTTTTTCCATAAACAGGCCGGTAAAGGCAGGGCCGACGGCACTGGGCTCAGTCAGCAGAACAGCACCTAATGCCGCGATGGGGGCAAACAGGATAACGCTGTATCCGCGATAGGCTGCCAGCATCAGCAGGCCCAGCGCTGCCAGGGCGATTAATACACTCATCATGACTCCTCAATATCATTGTTATAGTGGGGTACAGAAAGAGAAGTTACGGTTTCAGGGCAAAACGCAGTTGATGCTCTCTGCGTTGCTGGATGTATTCCTTGCGCGAATCATCCCAGCGATAAAACCCCTGACCGCTGCGCAAGCCAGTGTCACCACGGGCAACCTTGTCATCAACCAGCGACATCATGTCGCTGCCGGTGGCGAGTTCCGGTAGTAGATGACGGCAAATGTCCTGCACCGTAGAAAGCCCGGTCATATCCGCCGCTTCCAGCGGACCGACCATCGCATACCGGCGTCCGAGGGAGGCGCGCATCACTTGGTCCACTACTTCGGCGCTGGCAATACCGTTTTTGACGATATGCAGTGCTTCACGTAGCAGGGCAAACTGCAGGCGGTTACCAACAAAGCCCGGTGCGGCGCGATCGAGCACCACTGCCTCAAGCTGTATCGCAACCAGGAATTGCTGTAATTCGCTGAGATATTTCGGCTTTGTTGCTTTGCCAGGTACGATTTCTACCAGCGGAATAAAGTGCGGAGGGTGCCAGAAATGTGCGATCAGCAACCGCTCCGGGTGCGTGAGTTTCTCCGCCAGTGCATCTGGCGGCAGGCCGCTGGTATTACTGGCGATAATCGCTTCAGGTGAGATCACGGCTTCAAGTTGTGCATACAGTGAGTGCTTGAGTTCAAGCCGTTCCGGAATTGCTTCAATCAGTAATCCCGATGCAGCAATATCCGCCAGAGAGGTTGTGCCGTGCAACCGGCTGAGAACCTGCTCTTTGTCATCGGCGGGAAACTGGTCGGTGGCGATCAGTTCGTCCAGAATGCTGCTGGCGACAGCCGTAATTTCTGCAATGCGGTTGCTGTCGGTATCAAACAGCCAGATATCATGACCAAAGCGGGCAAAGTGGGTGGCGATGCCGACGCCCATTAACCCGGCACCCAGCACGCTGATGTGATTAGTCTGCATGTTGTGCTCCTGTTGGACGTTCCACCGTCAGCGCCACGCCATGCCCGCCGCCAACACACAGCGTGGCCAGCCCTTTGGCGACGTTGCGCCGCGCCATTTCATGCAGCAAAGTGACAAGAATGCGACAGCCGGAAGTGCCAATAGGGTGACCGAGTGCAATCGCGCCGCCGTTGACGTTAACTTTGCTGCTGTTCCAGTTCAGCGATTCGCCGACCGCCAGGGCCTGTGCGGCAAAGGCTTCATTGGCTTCGATCAAATCCACGTCATCCAGCGTCCAGCCAGCGCGCTTCAGGCACTTCAGCGATGCCTCCACCGGGCCAATACCCATAATGGCCGGATCAACACCCGAAACGGCATAGCCGGTAATTTTTGCCAGCACCGGGAGATTTAATTCAGTGGCTTTGGCGGCGCTCATCAGCATCACCGCTGCCGCACCGTCGTTTAATGAGGACGCATTGCCTGCCGTCACCGTACCGGTACCGGGTCGAAATGCGGGTCTAAGCTGCGTCAGTTTTTCTGCCTGGGTATCAGGACGGGGTTGCTCATCGCGGTCTACCACACGTGGCGTTTTTTTCCCTTGCGGGACGCTGACGGGTGTGATTTCTGCGTTAAACCGACCGGCTTCGAGGGCGGCAGCTGCTTTTTGCTGGGAGTGCAGCGCGAAGGCGTCTTGTTGTTCACGGCTGATGGCGAATTTATCCGCCAGATTTTCGGCGGTAATGCCCATGTGGTAGTCGTTAAACGCATCCCACAGTCCGTCATGTACCACGCTGTCTTTCAGGCTGGCGTGGCCCAGACGCAGGCCCGCTCGCGCGCCGTCGAGAAAATAGGGCGCATTGCTCATGCTTTCCTGACCGCCAGCAATCACGATGTCTGCATCGCCGCAGCGAATGGCCTGTACCGCCTGATGTACCGCCTTCAGCCCCGAGCCACACAGCAAATTGATGGTTATCGCAGGTGTGGTTACCGGTAATCCGGCGCGTATTGCGGTTTGTCGGGCCGGGTTCTGACCACAGCCTGCCGTCAGGACCTGGCCTAAGATCACCTCGTCTATCTGTTCTGGCGCGACGCCGGTCTTTTCCAACAGGGCGCGAATGACGGTCGTGCCTAACTCTACGGCGGATAGCGGTGCCAGCGCGCCATGAAAACTGCCAATCGGGGTGCGCGTTGCCGCGACAATAACAACATCCAGCATGGTCAGATCCTCAGTTAAAGTGCATTTCTGGCACATGATCGGGAACGATCAGCTTGCCGGCAGTTCTGGCAATGATGTCGTCGACGCTGACGCCCGGCGCCCGCTCGCGCAGAATGAACGCGCCATCGGCGATTTCCAGCAGCGCCAGATCGGTCAGTACACGTTTGATGCAGGCCACGCCGGTCAGTGGCAGAGTGCAGGCGGGAAGCAGTTTGGACTCGCCGCTCTTTGAGGCATGGGTCATCACCACAATGATGTTTTCAGCCCCAGCCACCAGATCCATTGCGCCACCCATGCCTTTCACCATTTTTCCGGGGATCATCCATGAGGCGATATTACCGTTCGTGTCCACCTCAAATGCACCGAGCACTGTCAGGTCGACGTGGCCGCCACGGATCATGGCGAAGGACTGCGCAGAGTCGAAAATTGCCGCGCCTTTACGCGCCGTCACGGTTTGCTTCCCGGCATTGATCATATCTGCATCAATGTCGTCCTCGGTAGGGAACGGCCCCATGCCGAGCAGACCGTTCTCAGATTGCAGCATCACGTCCATGCCGTCCGGGATATAGTTCGCCACCAGTGTTGGGATGCCGATACCGAGGTTGACGTAATAGCCGTCGCGCAGCTCGCGGGCGACTCGCATCGCCATTTGTTCACGCGTTAACATGGTCAGGCTCCTTTCTGGCGTAGGGTGCGTTGTTCAATACGTTTTTCGAACTGGCCCTGAATAATGCGATTGACGTAAATTCCGGGGGTATGAATAGCGGCGGGGTCCAGCTCGCCGGGAGGCACAATCTCTTCCACTTCCACCACCGTGATACGCCCGGCAGCCGCCATCAACGGGTTAAAGTTCTGCGCGGTATGACGGTAGATGACGTTGCCGTACCAGTCGGCTTTCCAGCCCTTGACCAGCGCAAAATCACCGACGATCGCCTGTTCTAAGATGTAAGGACGTCCTGCAAACTCGCGCACCTCTTTGCCTTCGGCGACGGGCGTGCCGTACCCGGTAGCGGTAAAGAAGGCTGGGATCCCCGCGCCGCCTGCACGTAGCTGCTCCGCCAGCGTACCTTGTGGCGTCAGAATGGCTTCCAGCTCGCCGCTCAACACCTGCTTTTCGAACAGGGCATTTTCACCGACATAGGACGCCACCACTTTGCGTACCTGGCGCGTTTCCAGCAGCACGCCAAGACCAAAGCCATCGACGCCGCAGTTGTTTGATACCACGGTCAGACCCTGAACTTCCCGACGGCGTACTTCCGCAATCAGGTTTTCAGGGATCCCGCATAAGCCAAAACCGCCAGCCAGCAGCGTCATGTTGTCGGTCAGTCCTTCCAGCGCCTGTTGATACGTGGCGACCCGTTTATCCAGTCCAGCCATACACTTGCCCCTCCAGTTGTCCTTGCCGACATCATTGGGGGTGAATAATGATTTGTTAATTTTAAATTTGTGACTCACTCATTGGGTTTTTTTATCAATTTAATGTTAATTAAAGGTATTCAATAAGTTAAAGGAATGAATAATGAGAATGAGCATCAAACAGTTACGCGCGTTTTTAGCGGTAGCTCACACTCTGAATTTTGCTCATGCCAGTGAACGGCTGAATATGTCTCAGCCCGCGTTAAGTCTCGCGATCAAGGGACTGGAAGAATCGCTGGGCGGGGCGTTGTTGTTGAGAACGACCCGTAAAGTAACCCTGACGCAGGAGGGCGAAACGCTGCTAACCATGGGGCGACAGCTGCTTGCCGACTGGGAGAATACCGAAGAAGCGATGCGCCAGCGCTTTACGCTGCAGCGCGGTAAAATCTCGATTGCCGCCATGCCGTCATTTGCCGCTAACGTGCTGCCGCCAGTGCTCAAAACGTTTCGTGATTCCTATTCCGGTATCAACGTCACGGTGCACGACGTGATTAACGAGCAGGTGATTGAAATGGTCAGTGAAGGGCGAGTTGAAATGGGGATTGCCTTTGAACCGGACTATACCGGACACCTGCATTTTACTCCGCTCGGGATGGATCGTTTTATTGCCATCGTCCCCCCAACCAGTCGCCTGGCTGGGCGGGAACGCATTACATGGAAGGAGCTGCTGACGCTGGATTTCATCACGTTGCAACGTCCATCTGCCGTGCGTTTAATGCTGGAAGAACAGCTAGTGCAAAGCGGTTATACGCTGGAGGTGGCGCTGGAGAGTCATCAACTGGTGACCATTGGACGCCTGGTGGCGAATGGTTTAGGCGGCAGCGCTGTACCCGCGCTGTGCCGTACGCAGATGACCGAGCTTGGTGCAACCTGTATTGAGCTGGACAGCCCGGTGATCCAGCGGCGCATTGGGATCTTGCGTTCTGCGCATCATAAGCTGTCGACCGCGTCTGAAATGCTGGTGGACTCACTGAAAAAGGCGTACCGGGCCTGATGTGCCTGGCACAATACGCCTGCCTGGTCAGCCCCCGGTAACCGCCCGCCAGCAGCGAACTTCACATCCGGTGTCACTTTTTAACAATGCCTGTTTCTTCTCACACCCGTGAGTCGCCAGCGGGCAGCGGTCGCGGAAATAGCATCCTTGCGGTAGCGTTCGATTTCCCGGCAGCTCAGTTTTTCGTAACAGCAGATCTTCCGCCAGCGGCGCGCCGGTTTTGGGAACAGAATCCAGCAACAGACGTGTGTAAGGGTGTTGCGGATGGGTTAATACTTGCTGAGCGTCACCCAGTTCGACAATTTGCCCCAGATACATCACCGCCACGCGATCGCTCATATGCCGCACCACGGATACGTTATGTGAGATCAGCACGTAGGTCAGGTTTCTGCGTACCTGTAGCGCAACCAGCAGGTTGAGAATTTGCGCCTGCACGGAAATATCCAGCGCCGAGGTGGGCTCATCAAGCACGATCACATCGGGTTCAGAGGACAACGCGCGGGCAATGGCAATACGCTGGCGCTGGCCACCGGAAAACGCATGTGGCAGGCGATCGAGATATTCCGGGCGAATCCCCACCTGTCGCGCCAAATCCTCGGCAAGCATGCGTCGTTCACGCTCCGGACTCCGCTTTTGGATCCACACCGGTTCAGTTATGATCCGCCAGACCGGTAAGCGCGGATCCAGCGATGAGAGTGGGTCCTGAAAGACCATTTGCATACCGCTGTGTTTTTCTGTGCTGCGGTCGCATTGCCCCTGACTCGGCTTGAGCATGCCCATTAGCAACTGCGCCAACGTACTTTTACCACAGCCAGATTCGCCGACGATGCCTAGCGTTTCCCCCTGGCGGATCTGTAAATCCATCCCGTTGAGTGCATGCACGTGTTCAGTGACCTTGCCAAGCCAATTTCTACGGGCCGGGAAGTTGACATGCACATCCTGCAACGACAGTAAAATGTCAGTCATGGATTGTCTCCAGTTGTGGATACCAACAGGCGGACTGCTGATCTGTACGCCCCTGACTGCGTAACGTCGGGACCGCTTCACACTGTGCACCGGCGGCAAAACAGCGTTCACGGAATGCGCATCCAACAGGTAATTGGGTTAAGTTCGGTACAGTTCCCGGAATTGCAGGCAGCGGGGCGCGGGGCACACCGTGTTCCGGCGCGCATTTCAGCAAGCCGATGGAATAGGGATGCGTCGGGTGTTGAATCACCGTATGCGTCGGGCCGCTTTCAATCACGCTTCCGGCGTACATGACGTACAACCTGTCGCACAGTTGCGAAACCACCGCCATATCGTGGCTGATAAACAGCACCGCCGTGCCGCTGGCCCGAGCTTTATGCTTCAGCAAGCGCAGCACCTGCAGTTGCACTGTCACATCCAGCGCAGTGGTTGGTTCATCGGCGATAATCAGTTCCGGTTCGCAGGAAAAGGCCAGTGCGATCATCACGCGCTGGCGCATACCGCCGGAAAGCTCAAACGGGAAACGCAACATCACCTCGGCGGCGTCCGGGATTTGCATCTCTTCCAGCAACGCGATGGCTTTTTGACGGGCATCCGTGCGGCTGAGTGATTGATGATGGCGGATCACCTCCACCATTTGCTGACCAATGCGCCGGGTCGGGTTCAATGCCGTCATCGGCTCTTGAAAAATCATCGCCACGCGAGCCCCGCGCCATTGGCGCATCTGTTTCTCGCTGGCGTTCAGCACATCTTCACCGAGCAGCGAAACGCGCCCCTGGTGAACGCGATAGCTGCCCTCCGGCAGCAGGCGCATGGCGAGCATGGCGGTCACGGATTTTCCGGAGCCGGACTCGCCGACCACACCGACAATCTCACCCCGGTTGATGTGCAGTGAGACGTGGTTCAACGCGTGGACGTCTGCTTTATAGCCGGGGAAGCTCAGGTGCAAATTCTCGATTTCCAGTACGGGTTGAGTCATGACTGTTTTCCTCCGGCTTTTGGGTCCAGCAGGTCACGAATACCGTCACCGAAGAGATTGAAACCGACAGCGGTAATCAGAATGGCGGCGCCAGGAAACGCGCAGTACCACCACTGGTCAAGCACATAGTTGCGACCAATCGCCACCATTGCTCCCCATTCCGCGCTGGGCTGTTGCGCCCCCAGACCGATAAACCCGAGCGTGGCGGCCATCAGGATCGCACTGCCGATGTCCAGCGACGCCTGCACAATCAGTGGTGGCAAAGAATTACGTAAGATATGCCAGCTAATCAGATGCCAGCGGGACGCGCCATAGGTGCGGGCCGCCTGCACATAGGTAAACTGGCGTACCACCAACGTTTGCCCACGGGCCAGGCGCACGTAGAAAGGAATACGCACAATCGCAATAGCCAGCATGGCGTTAAACAGGCTGGGTCCCAGCGCGGCGGCAAGCGCCATCGTCAGCACCAGTGAGGGGATCGACAGCATCACGTCCATCATGCGCATAATAATCGCATCAGCACGTCCCCCCATCACGCCGGACAGACAGCCGACCAGCGAGCCAATTCCGCCGGCGATGCCTACCACCACCAGTCCGGCGACGATCGACTGCTGGCTGCCAACCAGCACACGACTAAACAGATCGCGTCCCACCTCATCGGTACCAAACCAGTGCGCGGCAGATGGCGGCAGCAAACGCGCGTTCAGGTCAATGGTGTTGGGATCGTAAGGTGTTATCCACGGTGACAGCACCATCATTAACAGCATCAGCACGATGATCACCCCACCAATCAGCGTTAGCGGGCTGCTTTTCATCATCCAGAACAACTTTGCCCAGTCACGGCGGCGGCGGGCGGTTGGCGAGGCGGCGGGCGTTTCTTGCGAGAGCATCATTCAGCACCTCCACGTCCAATTCGTGGGTCGATCCACAGGTAGAGTAAATCCACCACCAGGTTGACCAGCACATAAGCAAAGGAAACGACCACGGCAAATCCCATCACCGCCGGGAAGTCGAGTGCCTGAATGGACGTTACCACCCAGGCGCCCATACCCGGCCACGCGAAGACCGTTTCGGTGAGTACCGCGCCGTAGAGCAGATCGCCCAATGCCAGACCGAGAACGGTGATTGAGGGGATCAGCGCGTTAGGTAGCGCATAACACAAAATGATGTACCAGCCCGGTAAACCGCTGGCGCGGGCGGTGCGGATGTAATCTTCGCTAAGCTGTTCGAGCATGGCGGAGCGAATCTGGCGGGCGACAATCCCCAGATGCACAAAGGCCAGCGTCAGAGAGGGTAAGATCAGATGCTGGAGCGCATTGAAAAACACCTCGCCATTGCCTTCCAGCAGCGCATCTATCAGGTAAAACCCGGTAACGTGCGTCGGCGGATCCAGCCAGTCGTCGAGGCGTCCACCGCCAGGCAAAATTTGCAGATGACCGTAAAACAGCACGATAACCCCGAGACCGAGCCAGAACGCTGGCGTCGAAATACCGGTGATCGCCATCAAACGCACAAGGTGATCGAGCCAGCGGTTACGCCAGACGGCGGATAAAATTCCCAGCGGAATACCGATAATCAGCGCCAGCAGCAAAGAACAAAAGGCCAGTTCAAGCGTGGCGGGGAAGAAGATGCGTAGCTCATCCATGACTGGACGCCCGGTACGAATCGAGGTGCCTAAATCTCCCTGAAAAACATCGCTGACGTAGCGAAAAAATTGCACGTACAGCGGCTGATTCAGGCCCAGCTGTTGGCGAATATTTTCAACAATTTCATCGCTGGCGCGATCGCCCGCCAGCAGCCGCGCGGGGTCGCCCGGGATCAGGTGCGAAATAATAAAGGTGATCACGCAAACACCGGCTACCACCAGGATAAGTCCCCAGCAGCGCTGGCGTAAAATGCTCCAGAAAGTCATTGGCTTCCCCTTGCGGAGCCAATGCGGCTCCGCATAAACGTGGTGAGATTATTTACTCATGGTGGCGATATTGAAGACCTGTTCCAGCATCGGATTGAATACAAATCCTTTGACGTCT
This sequence comes from Citrobacter tructae, assembly GCF_004684345.1. Lineage (NCBI taxonomy): Bacteria > Pseudomonadati > Pseudomonadota > Gammaproteobacteria > Enterobacterales > Enterobacteriaceae > Citrobacter > Citrobacter tructae. Next base: position 938,854 of record NZ_CP038469.1, on the reverse strand, counting down.
TTGTTCATCGCCAGCTGATAGTTTTTCTGGAATAAATAAACGTAGGCCGCTTCATCAATCACGATAGTTTGTGCCTGCTGGTAATCATTGGTCCTGGCAACCTGGTCGGTAGTTGACAACGCACTGCGCAGCAGCTTATCGACCTCGCCGTTTTCATAGAATGAACGGTTACCCGGTAAGCCTTTCTTATCGGACTCAAACCAGTAGTTCATAAACATGTACGGGTCGGCAAAGTCCGGGCTCCAGTTGCCAATGGCGATGTCATAATCGCCTTTACCGACGCGGTCACGCATGGTGGCGTTCGCCAGTTTCTCCAGTTTCACCTTGATCCCCAGCTTGCCAAGGCTGGCCTGGGTGGCGAGGGCAATCGGCTCCCAGTTTGGATCATTATCCGAGTACAGGAAGCTCAGGCTGTCAGGCTTGGTCGCGACTTTGTCCCACTCAGCTTTGGCTTTCGCTTCATCAAAACTGTACTGCATTGCTTTTTCATCAAAGCCCCACATGCCTTCGGGGATCGGGCCGCGCATTTGTTTACCGTTGCCGCTGAGGATCCCGTTCACCATCCCCTTATAATCGGTTGACCACGAAACGGCGCGGCGTAAATCCACCTGGTTGAGCGGCGCTTTGCTGTTGTTCAGGTACAGGTAGGTCACGCGCAGCGACGGGTAATCCGCGACGTTGACTTTGCCTTCCTGTTTTAAGGCGGCAAGCTGATCGACAGGCAGCGCATCGGCGATGTCGATATCGCCGCGCGACAGTTGCAGACGGCGGGAGGCACTTTCACCGATGATTTTCACCGATACGCGCTTAAATACTGGCTTTGGCCCCGCCCAGTGCGGGTTAGGCACCAGAACCAACTGCTGTCCTTTTTGCCAGCTTTTCAACATGAAGGGACCCGAGCCCGCCGTATTCTGTGCAAGGAAACCACGCGCATCGTCAGCGGCATGTTCTTTTAAGATGAGCGGGTTGATTATCGAAGCCCCGTCATTCGCCAGCGTGTACAGGAACGGTGCGAACGGCTGGCTGAGGGTAAACTTCACCGTACTGGCATCAATGGCCTCAACCTTCAGATCTTTCGGGAACGCTTCGGCAGGTCCCTGACCAATTTTGAGTAAACGTTCAAAAGATTGCTTCACCGCCTCTGCCGTCACCGGCGTACCGTCGGCAAATTTGGCATCGTTTTTCAGGGTGAAGGTCCATTCTTTCTGATCGTCAGACGCTTTCCAGCCGCTGGCTAAATCACCTTCTACTTCCGTAGAACCTTTATCGCCTTCGGTTTTGTACTGCACCAAACGTTGGTAAGACGGATAGGTCACCGTCCAGTCGTTGTTATCAATTGTGACGGCAGGGTCGAGCGTTTGCGGATCGGCGGCTTTACCAATCACCAGCATATCCTTGGGCACTGCAGCCTGCGCGGCGGGCAGGGCCGCCGCTAATGCGAGCGCTATCAGAGCGGGACGAAACAGCGATGTTAAGGCATGTGTTGTCTTCATAACCAGGCTCCAGAATTAAAAGGGGTGTGATGTTGTTATTTGTGGTGCAGGGAAGCACGCAATACAGTCTTCAAGCAGGGGATAGCGGGCAGCGTCAGGTAATTCAAAATGCCACCATTCGCTGCTGATCCCGACAAAACCGCCACCTGACATAATGGCGTTTAGCAACAGTCGATTACGCTGCGCTTGCGGCGGAACCGAAGGGTGCCAGGCGTGGGAACGATCGTGCATTTCATCAAAATCGGCGCCCATATCGAGGACATTGCCACGTTCATCCATCAGCGTGACGTCAATGGCTGTGCCCCGACTGTGATTGGAGCCAATCGCCACGTCCACAACGTACTGTGGGTCGGGACAGGCATTCCACAGCATCGCCTGCGCCTGCTGTGGGCGATACGCGTCGTATACCACCAGGTTCAGGCCCGCCAGGTGCGCAATGCTGATGCTTTTGGCCAGTCCAGTGACCGCATCGGTGTGTAACAGGCAGCGCGCTTCCCGGTAGACAGGTGCGCCGGTAATGTTATCGCTAGTGGCGTATTTGAGATCGATATGCAGTGACGGAAAGATCACCGACAGGTCGACCAGTACAGAAGTCTCTGGCATAGCACGTTTCCTGTTTATTGTTCGAATTGACCAAACTGTTGTTGGAGTTGGCGATTGGTTTGCAGACGTCCGGCGAGGGCGTCGCCCAATTGCGCCACCACCGCGGAGAGTAATAAGTTGAACAGACAGCTGATGGGAGCGAGCGAGTCCCAGAAATGTCCGGTGTCAGTTTTCACCTGGAGTAAATCGATGGCGTAGTCTCTGGCCCAGGGACACCAGACGTCGGTTATCAGCGCAAGCGGGATGTGGCGTTCGCTGGCGACCCGGCAATATTGTCGTGACGTCGCGGAGTAGGCGCGCGTATCGGTTATCACTACATAAGGCTGGTTAAATCCTGAATTAAGCGACTCAACCCAGCTACCGGAAAGGCCTTCGGAGTAACTGACTTTTGGCCGCAGGTATTCCAGATGGCTGAAAAAGGCGTTGGCGATCCCACGGGTCGACTGAATACCGAGGATATACACGGCCTCCGCGTGCGCCAGCTGCCGCGCAATGCGCAGAAATGTCTCGCTTTGCGCCAGCTGATAAACATGGGTAATGGCGTCAATTTCCAGCAGTAGCGACTGCTGTGCCCGGTCCGGCAGGCTTTGCTGCTGGTGCCAGAAATCGAGCCGTTCATTCATTCCCCAGGGCTGATAGGGAATTGCGGGCAGTTCACGCAGGCTAGCTTTAGCGTCTTCAAGATTGCGAAAACCCAGTTTGCGCAGGTAGCGTCCAACGGTAATACCACTGGTTCCTGTCGCCTTGGCAATACCGTCGGCAGTTTCGAATGGGATCTGTGCAGCGTGTGCTAACAACCAACCGGCAACGCGCTTTTCACTGGGCGTTAGCTGGCTGAAAGTGTGTTCTACGCGGGCGAATAATTCAGGTTTTGATGTCATTACCGTCTCGCTGTTAGTTGTCTGTCAGATACCGTTTCGCTGTTACTGGATTAACAATGCAGGACGCGTGCCATGTCTGCGCCTCCGGTTTACTGGGGGCACTTGTTAAAAAATGAGTTATTTAATTAACCAATGATCAACATTTGTGCAGCGTAGTTCAGATTTGGTGCAACGGCAGGGGAAGTGGGGTATGAATCTGCTGAATTCGTCGGAACGATCACATTGTGGGGGAGATTTCCACTCTCACATCAGAATTGGTCACCTTAAATATAAGTTTCAGCCATATCAACAACCACAATCTTTATTATTTTGACGGTAGGGGTATTATTTTTCTCGAACTACATTAACGGTTTAAAGCGCAAGTGTAGATATTATCTATATTATAAATGGAGTACTACGATGAATAAATTCTCCCTTTCTACAGCAGGTATTCTGGTTGCCGCGCTGTTAACCAGTGTCAGCGTCAGTGCAGCAACAGAAACAACTAAAACTGAAGTGACTCCGAAAGGCATGAGCTGCCAGGAATTTATTGATTTGAACCCGCAAACTATGGCTCCAGTTGCCTTCTGGGTGCTGAACGAAGATGAAGACTTCAAAGGTGGTGACTTCGTAGACTATAACGAAACGATCACGACTGCGGTTCCATTGACCGTTGAACTTTGCAAAAAACATCCGCAGAGCGAATTAAGCAAAATAAAAGCTGAGATCAAAAAAGAATTATCCAAATAAGATTAAAGGCTTATTAAAACCCAGTCAAAGTGCTGGGTTTTGCTATATGTGACAATGTCACTTATTTGTTTTGTAATACTTAAGAAAACCTTATAAAGATATAAACTCCGGTGCCGATACTGCATAAAAGTTAGCCTTTTGCAGAAGGAGTTTGTATGGCCTGGTATCCTACTCGTATTTCTACACGTTTAACCATTGGCGGCATTCTGTTGCTTGCAGTTACCACCCTGGTAATTGTTGCCATTATGCTTTGGCGCGGTCAGCCGCGCGTCGTTGAGATCAATACCGCCCTGATAGAAGAGACAGGGCAAGGTTTAACCCGCCAACTGAGTACCGTGTTATCGCGCATTGAAGGCGAAACTGTCAGTTTGTCACGACTGGCCGAGGTGCTGCCTAACGATGAATCCCTGTATCAAAGCGTAGTGCCGCATCTGATTGGTGAAGATAACCACTCGATTATTACCGGCGGCGGGATCTGGCCTGAGCCGGGGGCGTTTAGCGCCGGCGTGGAGAAACGGAGCTTTTTCTGGGCGCGTAATGCCGAAGGAAAACTGGTGTTTTCCAATGATTATAATGCTGATGGATCAAGTGGTTATCATAACGAAAGTTGGTATCAGCATGCCAAAGGGCAGTCGCAGAATAGCTGCCTGTGGTCTGATGTTTATCAGGATGCCAGTTCCGGCGTTAATATGGTGACCTGCAGTATCCCGTACCAGCTCTCGGGCAAATTCGCCGGGGTGGCGACCACTGATATTCGTCTGGATAACGTCGCCACCTTTATGCAGCAGCAGGGCAATAGCACCGGCGGCTATGCGTTTGTGGTTGATAAGCAGGGGCAGATCCTGTATTTCCCACAGGCCGATAACGATAATCATAAAACATTTAGCGATCTGTCCCGCAGCGCACAATGGCTGGCTCCGGTCGAGAATGGCCTGAAGTCGCTTCGCGTCGCAGACGGTGTGAAGAGCATTACGCTGGAAAATGACAACGTGCTGAATGCACCGTCGCGGGTGATGCTGTTCCCGATGGCGGACACCGGATGGGTTGTGGGACTGGTCACGCCGGAATCACGCATTGTTGGTCTCGCCAAAGTAATGATGCAGGACGTGCTGGAAGTGTTGATCCCGATTATGACGGTTCTGCTGGTGGGTTCCTGGCTGGTGGTTCGCCGACTGATCTCACGTCTGGACGATACGCGTCGTGCACTCGATGATATTGCCCAGGGCGAGGGCGATCTTACCCGTCGTCTCGATGTGCGCGGCAAAGATGAGATATCAGCTATCGCTGAGGCGTTTAATCTGTTTGTTGATAAAATTGCAGCCATTCTGATCACCGTCAGAAGCAGTAGCGTGGTGGTCGCTAATAACGCAGTCAGCCTGGCAGACAGCAATATGGAACTCTCATCACGGGTTACGCAGCAAGCTGCTGCACTGGAAGAAAGTTCGGCAGCGATGGAACAGTTAAATGCAACCGTTCATCAAAATGCGAGCAACACGCAGCTGGCGGATGAGCTATCTGACAATACCGCGAAAACGGCCAACCGTTGCGGCGATGTGATGCAAGGCGTTATCTCCACCATGGATAACGTTAGCGGCTCATCCGGCAGAATGGTGGAAATCGTCGCGGTGATTGACAGCATTGCCTTCCAGACCAATATTCTGGCCCTGAATGCCGCCGTTGAAGCAGCCCGCGCGGGCGATGCAGGCAGAGGATTTGCCGTTGTCGCATCAGAAGTTCGCACGCTGGCGCAGCGTAGCGCGACAGCCGCCCAGGAAATCAAAGCATTGATCGATGAGTCGGTGTCTCATGTTGGCAGTAGCAGTCAGCAAATTCACAATGCCGGCGAACGCCTGGAAGAACTGGTCAACAATGTGCGCCAGGTTCGGCAGTTGATGGGCGAAATTCGCGTAGCAGGGGAAGAACAGCGCAAAGGCGTTTCTGAAGTCACACTGGCGGTAACCGAAATGGACAGCACCGTGCAGCAGAATGCATCGTTAATCGATGACGCTGCCGCTCGCACCCAGGTACTTAAAGAAGAGGCCGAACAGTTAGCATTGCTGGTTTCTACTTTCAGATTGCCTGAGCCTGCAGTTGCCTGATTGCCGTAAAAAACGTATTCGGGCGCAATCTCTGCGCCCGGATACACAATTAGTGATCCAGATAGAGGTAGTGCATCCAACTGGTCATGCGTAAAAGTATCTTTCGTAACAATGACAAGGCTTCAAAATGGTGCGCGGAATAGACGGCAACCTGTGCAGTCACACCATCAGGCAATTGCCGTTCAGCCTGATTATCATCGACATCTATACTGACGAGCACTTTGTTGCTCCCTGACGCCACATTCAACGACTGTAACGTTCCCTGCGCGTAATAAGCCCCAGTTGGGATCACCGGTGCCACGTTTACTACTTTTCCTTCGATCACCTGTCCGGGCAAACCATTGAAGACAATCTCCGCATCGTCGCCCACGTTCAGACGTAAAATAGAGTTCTGGCGGAAAGCCGCCACGATTTGATTCTTGTGGGCGGGAATAAATACCATCACGGGTTTAAAAGGCAACCTCGAGGCATACGTTCCCGGACGAACCAAAAGTTGGCTGATATAACCGTCGCTTGGGGCACGAACAATGGTTTGTTCATAATTAAATCGCGCCTCATCAATCTGTGCCTGTAAACTGGCGATCTGCGAATTTTGACCATTGATACTGCTGTCGAGTTCTTTTTGAATACTGTTCAATTCAGCATTGGCGGCATCCATCGCGGCATTTTGTGCCAGATAATCCTGACGAGCCGTATCAATATCATTGGCGGTAAACGGGTTGACCTTCGCCCGGCTTCCTTGCTGATAACGCTGATAATTGTTGTAATACTTATCACGCTCAGCTTTCGCCTGCTCAAACTGAAGACGTGCGCTGTTGCGTTTTTCTTCCAGCGCCATAACGTCATGTTTTTCCGTGACGATATCCGCTTCAAGTTTATCCAGCTTGGCTTTATAGCGGGTAGGGTCGATTTTAAAAAGGATCTCACCTTTTTTGATTGGGGTATTAATTTTATCTGTAACTTCGGACACCACGCCAGTGACCTGCGGGACCACCGGAATGCCGACAACCAATTTTTGTGCCTCCTCTGTATAAGGGTGATTGTAATTCATTGTGAGAATTAACGCCCCCAGCATGACTATTCCACCGAGTACCGCCGACGGTACCGTCCATTTATTCAATGGCACTTTAAATATTTTGAAAATGACATAAACAATAGCAGCGTAGGTTAATATTAATAATGTTTCCACGTTCAGTTTACCTTCGATTCCTGCACGTCGCAGGGTGCCATTTGTTCAAGTGTTTTCTCTAATGATGCGATGCGTGCAGTGAGCACCTCCGTGTCATTGCGCGGAGAATGTCCATGCCAGCCATTTTTGTCGCTGTATAACGTTGCCCATATCCACAGAAATGGCCAGATTGCATGCAGCGTAAACAGGCTTACCCAACCGGCCACATGAATAGCATCCAGGTGGGGATGATTGCGTTTCCTGGCAATTTCATAGGGGATATCATGCAATATCAGTACGCCATAAAAGATAATTAAGAACACGAAAACGAGCATCGCTAATGCTATATAGTTAAGTAACATAAAAACTCCTGTTGTTAGCGTGCATTATCACCATATTTTTAATGGCAAATAATTTTAATATGTTAAAAATATAAAACAGGACTTTCTAAAACACTTCAAATATAAGTCAATCCAAAAATGGATTTTCCTCATTTGATTTTTTTCCTAATACGGATAATGATTGAGGAAAGACAAAATCAATATTTTGAGTGTGCTATGACAAATCCTCCTGAACAATCGGGTAGCTGCGCAGAACTTCTGTCGATAAATATCGCCAGGCTTTTCAAAGCATTATTACCCCTTTCCGAACCTCAATCCTTATATCGCAGTGGGTCTTTTATCATGGACTCTCAGGGAGAGAACGGGATCTGGCTGCTGACCGAAGGAAGGATTGTGATCAGGCGGCGCATTGACGGGCTTGTTCTGGCAAGCCAGCAGGCACCGATAATGTTGGGGATGGCCGAATTTTTTCTCCCCACCGGGCATAATTTTTATGATATTGAGGCCATCAGTCCTTGTACGACACATGTGGTCAAGAAAACAGATTTTATGACGGTCGTTAATCGCGATCAGTTATGGGAATCGGTCGCGATAGTCGAAGCCTATATCATCCAGGTGATGAGCCAACGCGATCGCCTCATCACCAGTCGGAGCGCAACGGATATGGTCTGGGGACACCTCGAACTGCTGCAACAAGAGCCTGAAGAGATTAGAAAAAGAATCTCTGCAGCACAATACATCAGAGAGCGAACCGGACTTTCGCGCAGTACCATTATGGATTCACTTGCCAGACTAAAACGGCAGGGGGCAATCCAACTTCAGCGCGGTCATCTGGTGTGTATCTGTATAGACTAATGCCCCTTATTTTCCTTCACTATAAATCCAATATAACGCCTCTTATATTGGTTTAACGGCGTTAACTCTCTTTTTTTGTGTCTTACGTAATTTTGTATCCTCCTTCGTTTAACTCTATAATATTGGGTGTAAAGGTCATTTTTCACAGATAAGGCCCAATATTATGGATTTATCCCTTCAAACCCCCGCCGATATTGTCAAACTGCTTTGCGATCGGTTACGCAAAGAGCGGTTGGCAAAGCAGATGACGCAAGCCGATGTGGCCGCCCGTTCGGGAATTGGGGTCAACACGGTCTCGAATCTGGAAGCCGGTAAGAACGTAGGATTTGAGAATCTGGTAAAAGTGGCCATGGTGTTAGGCTATGGCGACGCACTTGCAGAGCTGTTCAAACCTAAAATTGACAGTCTGGATGATATCTTACGTTATGAGAAAAGCGCTGCGCGTCAGCGGGTGAAAAGGAAAAACGCGGATGCCTGAACAAGTTGATGTCTTTTATGAAGGCTGGGGTGAAAAATGGCTATGGGGGAAATTGATTTCCTCTACGGCGTTAACCGGGCGACCGTTGATCGCATTTGAATACAGCGAAGAAGCCATACGCAGAGGGCTGGAGTTGTCCCGGTTAATGCTGCCGCTGAATGGACCACGTTTGCGACGAGATTTTCCTGCGCATCAGTTGGGATTACCCGGTCCGGTCTACGACTCACTGCCCGATGGCTGGGGGATGTTGCTGATGGATCGGCTGTTTAAGCGCCGTGGATTAAACGCCGCCCGCATTGGCCCTCTGGAGCGACTCACTTGGGTGGGTGGTAACGCCATGGGATCGATGACGTTTCATCCTGTACAGGCAGACGCCCAGCAGTTATCAAAAGAAGACGTCCCCCTCGACCAGCTCGCCTCTGAAGTTCAGGAAGTGCTGAGTGGAGAGGGCGGAGAGTTTCTGCAAAGACTGCTCCAGATGGGGGGATCACCACAAGGAGCAAGACCAAAAGCGTTATTATATCGTGACACTGTCACGCTTAAATTCACAACAGTCCCGTTTCCAGGCGCCGAGAGTTGGCTAATTAAATTTCCGGCAAAATATGAACACGCAGAAGTGTGTGCAATAGAGGCCGCTTATGCCGAGTGCTTACGCCAGTGCGCAATCAGCACGCCTGATACGGCCTATTTTAGTCTGCCAGGTGGACAGGCGGCATTTGCTTCCCGCCGGTTCGACCGCAACCAGGAGATGCGCATTCCGATGCAAAGTCTGGCGGCGCTCACCGGTGCCAATTATCAGGTGCCTGGCGCGCTTGATTACCGGGATTTTTTGCGCGCCACGCAAATTTGCACCAATGATGTCAGAGAGAAAGCGAAGGCATTTGAACGTGTCGTTTTTAATGTGGCCTTCAATAACCGGGATGACCATCCGAAAAACTTCGCCTATTTAATGTCGGCAGAAGGTCACTGGACACTGGCACCCGCTTTCGATGTCACCTACTGCGACGGGCCTGGCGGATATCATCAAATGGATGTGTTGGGGGAAGCGCTGGATATTGAAAGAAAACATCTCGCAGGGTTGGGTGAACAAGAAGCTGAATTATCTGCGGCTAACGTCGCTGAGATAATAGAGAAAGTGTGTACGGTTGCTGCGAATTTTAGCCAGATCGCCAAAGACCGGTATCCCGGGCAAATTACGCCTGCCACGCTGAACGATCTACAGAAACGAATGAATGAAAATATCCGCCGCTTAATGCCATAGCGGCGGATAGTGGCAATATTACTGCCCCCAGCGGTTACGGATATAGGTCACCGCGTCCTGGGTTTGCGGTTGATTGAGGTAATCTTCTCTGAACAGAATCGTACCGTTGATGTGTGGTTCAGACTCGTTCATATCGAGCTGTTTTTTCAGTTCAGGGACACCGCCGTTAACCGTCCAGTCGGGTTCTTTTCTCGACGGCTCACCGACCTTATACAGTGCAACGCCAATATACAGGCGCGTGTTGGTTGACTTGACCACGTCTGCCCACCATTTCGCCAGCACATCATAACGTGCGGCATCGCGGGCAAAAGGCCAGTAAAGCTGCGGGGCAATGTAGTCCAGCAGACCCAGTTGTACCCAGCGACGAGTGTCGGCATAGGATTCATCATACGCCGCCGCACCACGCGTGTCGGAACCGGCCGGGTCGTGCGAACGGTTACGCCATACGCCTGCCGGACTGACGCCGAACTCCACTTCAGGATTCAGTTTCTTGATGGTTTGCGAAACCTGTTCGATCAACTTTTCCGTGTTATGCCGCCGCCAGTCCGCTTTCGAGGCGAATCCCTGACCATACTCTCTGAAGGTCTGGGCGTCGTTAAGCGTCGAGCCGGGTGACTCGGTGTAGAAGTAGTCATCAAACTGTACGCCGTCGACGGGATAATTCTCTACCACTTCAGCCACAATACTGGCTACCCAGTCCCTGACTTCAGGAATGCCAGGGTCGAGGACAAAACGTTCTCCAGCCGTGCGGATCCAGTCGCGGTGCAGGACAAAGACACTCGATGGATGTTGCGACAGAGTGTTGTTTAACTCTGTCACGGTACCCGGTTTCGTGTTGACGGACACGCGATAGGGGTTAAACCAGGCATGAACTCTCATACCGCGCTTGTGCGCTTCGTCGAGCATAAACTGCAGCGGATCGTAACCCGGATCTTCACCAATCTTGCCCGTCAGGGTATCTGACCAGGGTAAAATTTTGGATTTCCACAGCGCGGTGGCGTCCGGTTTGACCTGGAAAAACACGGTGTTGATCCCGAGGCGTTTTAGATTATCCAGCTTATCCGTTAGCGCTTTTTGCTGTTGACTAATGCGGGTAGCAGACGAACTAACGTTAACGGAGGCCATCGGCGGCCAGTCCAGACGGGAAACCGTCGCCAACCAAACACCACGCACGGGTTCCAGGCTGCGTTGCGGTTTAGTCAGCGGAGGTTGCGGGGGCGTTTTTGACACCGGCGGTTCGGAAGAGCAACTGCCGAGTAAGAGCATGCTACCGACGAGCACGGCAAACCATTTCACGTTGGTTATCGGGAGTATGTTGCGAGAACGGGCGAGAAGATTCGCCAGCCTTTTCTGGTAATGACCTGAAATAAAACCGAATGCTGACATCTGATAAGGCTCTTATTTCTTGTTAATACGACTATTAGCCCAGGGGTCAAAGGCAGGAGATTCTGTGTTTTCCTGGGCGTCATCATTCAGGGAATCAAGATACAGCGCTTCAACTTCAGCACGCGCCCACGGCGTGCGGCGCAGAAATTTTAAACTGGATTTAACGCTGGGTTCGTTTTTAAAACAGTTGATGTTAATGAGCTGGCTCAGCTCAGCCCAACCAAAGCGAGCAACCAACGCATTGACCTGCATTTCAAGCGTTACGCCATGTAAAGGGTCTTTCGAAGTATGAGCATTCATATGAAGTCCAGTTCAGTGATTCTATATTAATCATTCGCGCACGCAGTAGGCTTGCGAGGGGGAAGGTTACAAGAAAGCAGGGCGACCAGCAATGGCATAAACAGGCCTGATGCTCGCACATGAGCACCAGGGTTCCTGTGGCGGTATAGAATTGATGATCAGTACTCTTTAAACGCCAGTTCCAGACGGGCGAGCAATGGTTTGAACAGGTAGCTTAAAAATGTCCGCTCACCGGTTTTAATCGTTACGCTGGCGGGCATCCCAGCTTTAATTTTGTAATCGCCCAGCAAGCGCGCACCTTCAGAAGAGACCTGCACTTCGGCGAGATAATAGGGCTGCTGCGTGGCCTCATCAATTAAACGGTCTGCGGAAACGGTTAATACATGCGCAGGCACCGACGGCAACAGCGCGTGGTTAAGGGCGGGAAACAGCACATCCACCGTTAACCCCGGGGCGAGTTTATCGATGGCATGCACCGGTATTTTGGCATCGATTTGCATCGGTTGTCCGGCGGCGACAATATCCATAAGATGTTCGCCTGGCTGAATAACGCCGCCGATGGTGCTGACCTTAACGTCCAGCACCACGCCGTTAATGGGCGAGCGAATTTCCGTATTATCCAGTTCATGGCGGGTGGACACTAGTTCATCTTCCAGCATGGCGACTTCTTTTTGGTTTTCGGTCAGTTCAGACTCCACCTCACGCAGGTACTGATGACGGGCCTGATACGCTTTGATTTTCAGTTCATTTTGCTGAGATTTGAGTTTGGCAATATTCAAAATATCTTCTGAGACACTGCTGGATATTTCAGCTGCCTCGCGCTCAAGCACCAGTAATTGCGCTTTCGGATAGTAGTTTTTTTCACTCAGCGCACGAATCGCGCCGAGTTCCCGGTTAATCAGAGTGAACTGATGATCGCGATAGCCTTTTATTTTGTTTAAATTATCCGTTTGCCCGATCAGGCCATCGAGCGTTTCCTGAATCATCGACAATTCATCCTGAATCGTTTTACGCCGGGTATCGAAGAGTTTGGCCTGCAAGTTTCTGACCTCTGTCAGACGTTTATTCCCGGAAAATTGCTGAGTCAGCGTGCTATTGAAGGCAATTTCTTCCAGACCGTCTCGTTCTGCCATCAGCCGGTCTTCGATACTTTTTGCTGAAATATATTGGGCGTTTAACGCACTAAAACGCATATCGAGCTGCATTTTATCCAGACGGACGAGCACCTGATTTTTTTTGACCAGGTCTCCTTCTTTGATAAAAATATCCGTGACGCGTCCACCGCTCAGATGTTGAATGGTTTTCCGGTTACTTGACACGGTCACCGTGCCATCCGCAACAACCCCAGCATCCAACGGCGCTTGCACCGCCCAGAGCAGAAAGCCGCCGACGCCGAAAATAATGACAACGATCCCCCGAATGATTGGCGCCCAAATATTGGTATCCACACCAGCGGAACCCGAATTCCCAGACCCTTCATGGTTCTTTTTCATCTTCATGCCTCGCGTTTTTGTTCATTGTTGGATGAAGACGCTGTCGCCACCGGTTTTAATACGTTGGCCTGGCGTAAAGTGGTAAACACCTGGTCGCGGGTGCCAAACTCCTGGATTGCGCCGTCATTGAGCAGCAAGACTTTATTGACCACACCGAGCAGCGTGGGCCGGTGGGAGATGATAACGGTGGTTTGCCCCTGTGTTCTGAGGGTATTAATGGCTTTGATGAGGGCGAATTCACCGGCGTCATCAAGGTTAGCATTCGGTTCATCAAGGACCAGAAATGCAGGGTTGTTATAGACAGCGCGCGCCAGCCCAATACGTTGTCGCTGACCACCGGAGAGCTGGTGGCCGCCAGATCCCAGTAGCGTGTCGTATCCCTGGGGTAAGCGCAGGATCATCTCATGGACGCCAGCCAGCAGTGCGGCAGCCACAATGAGTTCGCTGTCATTCTTCGTAAAGCGGGCGATGTTTTGCGCGATTGTTCCGTCAAACAATTCGACATCCTGGGGAAGATAGCCGATAGATGGGCCGAGCAATTCTTTATCCCACTGACAAATATCCGCGCCGTCTAACCTGACTTTTCCCGATAGCGGTTTCCATACGCCGACCAGCACTTTGGCCAGCGACGTTTTTCCTGATGCAGACGGGCCGATAATCCCCAGCACTTCGCCTTGTTCAAGCTGAAATGAGATATTACGCAACAGCGGCGTATGCTGACCGGGTGCCGCCGCGAAGACGCCTTCGACGCTGATATTCCCTTTTGGCTTCGGCAAGGGCAGGACATCTTTCGGTGCCGGGTACTCCTTCAGCAGCGTTGAGAGCTGGTGCCACGCGCTGCGAAACTGCACAAACTGCTTCCAGCTGCCGATCACTTGCTCAACTGGGTTCAGGACTCGCCCCAGAATAATCGAGGCGGCAATCATCAGGCCGGGGGTAATTTGCCCCCCGATCACCAGTAAGGCACCGGCACCCAGCGCAATGGATTGCAGGAGAACCCGAACAAAACGGCTCAGGCTGCTTAATCCTGCCGTTTTATCGGCGATCTGCGTTTGCAGTACCAGCACTTTGTCATGCTGTTCCTGCCAGTGAAATTTGATGGTAGAGAGCATCCCCATTGCTTCAATGGTATCGGAATTTTGCAGCTGCTTATTCAGTTTGGTGGCATTGTTGATGGTCAACGCATGGGCTTGTTGAATAGGGCGTTTAGTCGCTATTTCAGAGACCAGCGTCAGAATAAACAGTAAGGATATTCCGCCCAGGGAGAGATATCCCAACAGGGGATGGACAAGAAACGCGATGAATAAATAGATGGGCGTCCACGGTATATCCAGCAGGGCAAACAGACTGTTGCCAGAAAGAAACTGACGAATCTGATCAAGCTCTGCGATTGACTGCGCTGGGTTGTTATCACCGGTGGCAATCTTTCTTTTAAACGCCGAGTTAAAAATCAGCTGGCTTAACTTCACATCCAGCCGATTTCCCAGACGAACCATGACCTTAGCCCGAGCTGATTCAATCATGGCAATAACAATGTATAAGCCGACAATGAGCAGGGTTAACATTAATAGCGTCGTGGTGTTTTTACTCACCAGAACGCGGTCGTAAACCTGTAGCATATAAATTGCCGGCGCCAGCATAAGCATATTAATCACACAACTAAAAAACAACAGTATAAGAAAAGTGGGTTTCGTTCCTTTTAATGCATTATTCAGTTCTGTTGGCGTATGCTGGCGCGACATAGTCTTCTCCTTATACGATCAACGATCCATTGCCGTTGTTACTGGCAAGGGTGTTTGGCATTTCCAGATAAAAATCACCAATAGTGACGGTGCTCGAATTGACGCCGACCAACGTAATGTTGTCAGTACCGATAGTTACGACTGTATTACCGTTGCTACCAGTGATGGATACGCTGCTGGCAAAATTACCCGCATTAATCCCTAGCAAGACCAGATCCAGATAATCCTGTCCGCCGTTAGGGTTACTATCAAAGCCGGTAATACGGTCTCGCCCAAAGGCGGTGCCAAAGGCGAAGATGTCATTCCCAGTACCGCCATCCAGATTGTCATTGCCTTCCTGACCATTGAGAATGTCGTCGCCGTTGCCGCCGGAAAGGGTATCGGCACCTGCGCCGCCAATCATGACGTCATTGCCGTTTCCACCCTGCAAGTTATCAACGCCATCACCGCCATCCAGGAAGTCATTGCCGACGCCGCCGAACAGCTGGTCGTTGCCTCCCATGCCAAACAACTGGTCGTTGCCCGCGCCACCTGTGATGATGTTGGCAAGACCATTCCCGGTACCGATAAAACCGCCGCTGCCAGTGAACACCAACTCTTCCACGTTATCGCTCAGGTCGTAGCTGCTGAGACTGGTGCGAACCACATCCGTCCCGCCGTTCAGACCTTCGATCACCACATCGCCAAAGTCATTCACGATATAGGTGTCATTGCCGGTACCGCCAGTCATGCTATCTGCCCCCAGACCGCCGTCGAGGGTATCGTCACCAGCATCCCCCTGCAGCGTGTCTTGTCCGGCGTCACCAAACAGGTTGTCGTTTCCGGCTCCACCAACCAGCAGGTCATCTCCCGCAGCACCCGACAAGGTGTCATTACCGTTTTCACCGCGCAGAATGTCACTCCAGGCGGTACCGGTCAGGGTGTTGTTTCCGTTATTACCAACAATCAGGTCACCAACCGGCTGGGTGGTTGTTGATGTTAGAACAACCGGGGGGTTGCCTTCGTCATCAACGACGGTGACCACCACCTGCAACGTCCGTCCTACAGCCGCCTGGCCGGGTGTATAGGTGGCCGAGGTCGCACCGATAATGTTAACGAACCCGGTCGGGGAACTCATTCTCCATTGGTAGCTGAAATTACCGCCGCTCAGACCATCGGCATCGGCAATACCCGAAACTACCGCAGTCAGCGTCAGGCTCTCGGTTGGCGTCAGGTCATTAATCACCGGCACGCCGGTGGTCGCCTGATTACGAGGCAAGATCGCCTGGGTTTGCGCAGAGACTAAGGTTTCCGCATCGCCCATTTGATCGTTAAAACTGGCGACGACACGCAGCGGAGCGCCCTGGATAGTACCCGGCACCCTGAACTCCACGCCGGTAGCCTGATCGCGCCATTGACCGTTAACCAGCGCCTGCCAGGTCATGGTAATAACCGTATTTGCCGCGAGCCCGTTGCCATCCAGCAAGTTCGCCACGTTTACGCGCAGTAAGTCGCCCACCGAAGGCGCTGCGCTACTGATATTGACGTTGCCCGTCGCTTTTTGCGCCGTTACCCACAACTGCTGACCATCACCGAACTCCAGTTTTTCAATGTTCAGCAGACGATCGGTACCATCATCCAGATTCAAGGCGGCATTTGGCGTTGCGTGGTCAACCCTGAGGCTACCGTCAGCCATACGGGTAAAGGCATAGTTAGTGCTGAGATCGCGGTAGACTGCCACATCAGTTTCAGTACCATCACCTTCATGCAAGATTTCACGCACGATGGACAGTTGATTCGGCTTCAGCGTGCCCGCCAGCATGTACGATTTCAACTCGGCCATACTTTCGGCGCTGGTCAGTCCCGCCATGCCGGTGACGGCAATGCGTACGTTCAGCCATGCATCACCATCAATGATGTCATTACCGGCTTTACCCATAATGCGGTCGCTGCCGCCGCCGCCGAGTAAAATATCGCTACCATCATCAGGATTCAGTAGTACCGCGTTCGGATTAGCCGAGCGTTCTACGCCGAGAATGGCTTGCAGACCGTCAATTCTGTCAGCACCTTCCTGAGTGAGATTATTGGAGAGGGGAACGCCCTGAACCGGTGCCGTACCGAGCGGCTGTTCCGTACCGGTTAAGATATCGTTGTGTTTCCATCCGGACAGTCCTTCAACCAGGTCGAAACGGTCGCGCAGAATAAATTCCTGCTGGTTGACGAAAATCGGGATCCCAAGGTCAGAGTTCGCTGCGTTCGGGTCGCCTTTATGGATAGCCCAGTCGAAACCGGCCATGCCGTTATTGCGCTGAATTCCCGCGCCCTGAACCATGATGTCGTCACCGGCTTCACCATCGTAGTCAGTGTCGTTGCCCTGACCATTCAGAACGTCGTGACCAATAATGGTACTGTTGAAGAACAGCTCAGAGTTGTCCCCGGCAAGGGTGTCAAATCCGTCACCACCTTCCAGCCAGTCGTCACCTTCGTTCCCCATCAGGGTATCAGCGCCCGATCCCCCCAGTGCAAAGTCATTACCTTGCCCCGAGAAGACTTCCTGGGCATCTTCGCCGACGACCACAAAGTCACTTCCGCTGCCGCCAAAAACCAGATCGTTACCGTTACCGGAGAAGATGACATCGTGTCCGGCATCGCCGTGAAGGAAGTCAGCATCGCCAACTGGCGTACCGGTGTCAGTAATGATGTCATCACCGTCACCGCCGTGAACCACATCCGCTTCATCGCCACCGTCCAGACGATCATCGCCGCCGTCGCCCCACAGGCTGTCGATGCCTTTCCCTCCGATTAACGTATCGTTGCCTGCCGTACCACCAAGTACGACGTGCCCATCACCGGTATATTTCAGATATCCACCGTCAGCAAAGCCATCACCGTTCACATCAGCGCCCGGATCGCGGCGCACCAGGAGCGGTGAGAGCAGGTCCTTCAGCGGATTCCCCCATTTAGGATCGATTTCCGTTTGTAGGACGCGGTTCACTTCGAAAATATGGTCTGGCGTCTGGAACAGGTTGGCGGGCAGGTGAGAAGAACCATTTTCACCCAGATCGCTATTACGCATGACCAGAGCGGAAAACGAGTTGGCCTCCAGTTCGTTGAGCATGTTCAGGCCCTGAACGCGGCTCAGATAATAGAAACGGTCGCCGTCCTGCAACATTTCCATTTGTGTTTCGAAAACAAAGTTGAAGGTTGAACCCAGCATGCCGCCAAATTCGTTTTTGCGTTCAGCCAGCCCGCCGATCCAGAAATCGATCATGTTCAGGCCCGTTTCTTTCGTCGCCCACGCACCGGTACTGTTGAAGAAATCCATCGCGTCCGCAGGTGGGGCATTGTTGGCGTCGCCAAACAGTAAGAAGTTAACCGCCGCGCGTTTACCTTCAAGGCTGGTAGCATTGAGGATCAGCTCGTGCTGACCATAGGCGGCCATAAAGTTAATGATCGAGGCGGGATTTTTCAGGTACGTCGTAAAATCAGACCAACTGGTATAGGGCCGAAGTTGGCTATCACCGCTTAAGGCAAAGAACTGCTCACGGGCCTGATTCAGCGTTGGCATTGCCGTATCACGTCCACGGGCAATGTTAAGCGCGCCTAAATCAAGCGGCAAACCGATGAGGTTGTTACGCAGGGCATCAGTAATAAATTCATCAATTTCGTTGCCGACCTGTCGCGTCATACCGCGCACAATCGCGCCGATAGCCTGTTCATCAGAAACGGTGGCGCCGTTAATTTCATTGAATGCCACCGGATTAAGAAACGCCGCTATCAGGCCGATATCACCGTTTTGCATGTCAATGTCGGTACGCGCCACGGTTTCTGTCAGCATAGAGTGCCCGAAACGATAAACGACATGCGCAAATTCGGCAAAGATCAGTGGGTTAATATCTGCCGTGTTTGAGAAGACAAACGGATCGACCGCAGGTTGTACAGTACGCGCAAACTCCTCGAAAACGAGATGCTGGTACTGCATTTCCGTGGAGAAACGTCCTGCCTGGAATAAATACTCACCGTTCCACACCAGGGTATTGGTATCTGCTGGCAGCTCGGTTATTTGGTGGTTCGGCATCAACCATTGGTTAATGAGGTCAACGTCGCCGGTTTCCAGCAGGGTGGTTTTATATTGCTCCACCAGGCGATTGTGTTCGCTGTGAAATACGGCGTGGACAGCGGTTAAGCCAATGTTTTCATTACCGCGGCCGTCGCCGGTGATAAAGTGGCGGTCGAGCATTTCATCATCATAGGTTCCAGCAGCCTGTGTGCCACCAATGACATCATCATTGTCGGCCACCAGGCCCGATTTTGGTGCGGCAGTATGCGCAATATCATCAAGAAAAGCATGTCCGGTACGCAGCGTATTCGCGGATAAGACGCTACCGTTCGCTTCGACTAACCCGGCGGTAGTGACGATCTGCACTTTACCATTTTCACTTAAAATCAAATTACCGTAACGATCGGTCGCCAGCAGAGGAACATTAAAAACGTCCTGATCGGTGAGTTTAATACCGAGCAAGTGTTCAGCCTGGTTTTTGACGTCAGCCCAGGTTGCCAGACCACCGTTAGCCCCGCCTAATAGGTTACCAGTAGGCTCTGGTTTACCGTCGATTAATACGTATTCACGGATAAAAATCTGATGCGAAGGATGGGAAGTATAGGTTTGGTTTTGATCAATGAATGGGGTAGTCAGGTTTACAGTATCATGATTTTCATCAACTTCGGCTCGTGTTAATACCATAAAGTTAGTTGGTGATCCCTCCACATATAAAGGGTCATCGGGTTGCAACGGAATGAAGACAATGCCGTTTCCCCCTTTTGGTATTAAGTCCAGGCCATGGTCAAAAAACTGTCCAAAAAAAGTCATCCAGCCATTAAAAGCGGGGGAGAGACCAATATCGGGAGACTGGTTAGGGATAGATAAACTGCCATTTCCTGTAGTAGTCCCGCCACCAGGGGCATCTTTTAGTTCGTTGAATGCTTCGAGCGCAGCCGGGTTAGACGCCGTTTGATCTGAGATTAAATTACTGATAACTCTGGGATCTGCATCGATAACCGTGCCACCAATTTGTGTGTAACTGGTCATCGCATCCGCATCCTGCCAGTTCAATGCCGTTAGCCTCGGCATTGTCTGGTCAGCAGAACCATATAATTCCTGACCCGGCAGGAGATTATTCCATGATCCGTCAACAGTTCGGAGTCCGTAGGGTAACAGCGGGCTGGATACTAAATCACGAAGCGCATCGCCATTGACGGTGCCATCCGGATTAGTCGCTGCTTCAGATATTTTGATCTGCTTGAGAATAAAAGCGAGATCGTGCAGTGTGACAGTAAAGTCATATTGTGAGGCCATAATAATTACCCCTATCTTTACCTTAAATTAGCTATCATCACTCGGTTCTTCTGTTTACAACATACACATGAGAATGAGTCGTATTTAATTGCTAGTTGTTAGTGCATTGCAAAAGTCCATTTATTGAAATACTTAAAATATTAACTACGTAATTAGAGTTATTCTCCTGAAGTTTTTGCTTAACGTAATAATGCCCACTTTACTAATGGATTCAGCGTCAAAGAATGGCAGACAGCCTTTTTCCCCATTGAATTTGTAGATATATTCAAGGCGCATAGTGTTACAAGACGATGGTTTCGTCATGTTTAAACGGGTCGGGGTTTTATCTCACATTACATTTTTGTGATTATCATAACTATGGATTTTCCTGGAGCGACTTCACTCATACTTTTTGATGAGTAAGCGTAAATTTTCATTTCTTTACATTTCAATTGATGTCAATTTATTTTTACGCTGCTAAGGGTTCACAGACGAGCAGGGTAGACCTCAGAATATTACTACATTATTATCTCTCACTTATGTAGCACGCCAGTACCGTTCAGAAATAAACCATGCTTATTATTTTTCTTATCAACAACACTTTCTCTAAAAAATTCCCCCTGCGAACTTATATCTACCGTGATATTTAAGTGCCCCCAACGATCTCTGTTGGTCATTAACATGATTAATCTGTGAAACCTCTGAATTTCACCTGCCTCACATGGTCCTAAGAAAAATTTTTCTTAAACACATGTTATTTTTATTAAGCAAGCAAAAACAAACAGTTATGATCATATAAAAACATTTTTATCTTATTTAAGATCGCTACCTATCCCATTTGAGATAAAAAAGGTTTTAATCTCTGCGATTATTCTTAAACTAACAATCATCGTAGGGTTACCCCTATGATGCCATAAGACCTTGCTGGCATCTGTTTTCCCCTTAAGTTAAATATTCCGCTTTCTGCGGAGGGGTTGTTGCGTAACATCATCAGGATGCCTGTGTATTTTTTATTAAGGACAGACAATATGAAAATCAATATTCCACATGCCAGCTATATATTTGTTGCTGGTAGTCTGGCGCTGTTATTTGCTCAGGTCGCGCATGCT
Organism: Citrobacter tructae; assembly: GCF_004684345.1. Lineage (NCBI taxonomy): Bacteria > Pseudomonadati > Pseudomonadota > Gammaproteobacteria > Enterobacterales > Enterobacteriaceae > Citrobacter > Citrobacter tructae. The sequence continues at coordinate 917,602 of NZ_CP038469.1, read as the reverse complement.
GACTCAGCGAATACCATCACTTTTAAAGGCGAAGTGACTGAGCAAACTTGCGAAGTTACCGTTAACGGTGTAAATGCGCGACCGGTTGTATTGCTGCCTTCTGTCGCTAAAAGTGAACTCGCGACTGTAGCTTCCTCAACAGGACTGACAACATTCACCCTCGGTGTGACCGGTTGCACTGTCGATGCTGATGCGTTGGATATTAAGACGATATTCATTGCCAATAATATGACCGAACGCGGTAACCTGGCCAATACCGGTACGGCGCAAAACGTCGAGTTGCAGTTAATGACAAACAGTAGCGGCACCACTGCTATTGATCTGCGTAATACAACACCGGTTGCTGGCATCACCGTAGCGGCAGGCAGTACTTCTGGAGAACACGACTTCGCTGTGCAGTATTTCAGTCCGAACGGTGGTACGACCGCTGGTACGGTTGTCGGTACCGTGCAATACGCCGTTTCCTACCTGTAAGCGAGTTCGGTGTGATGAAAGGATTAGCGATAGTTTTGGCCGGAATACTGATGTGCGCGAGCACGCAGGCAAGCATTGTGATGACCGGCAGTCGGATTATCTATCCAGTAGATAGCCGGGAAGTCAGCGTACAATTAACTAATCGCGATGATTTCCCCAGCGTGGTTCAGGTCTGGCTGGATGATGGCAATGCGCAATCTGTGCCGCAAACCGCAAATGCTCCTTTTGTCACCACGCCGCCAGTCTTCCGGCTGGCGGCCCGAGCGGGGCAAACTGTGCGGTTGCGTTATGTTGGCAAACCGGTTGCACAGGACAGAGAATCGCTGTGGTGGTTTAACTTTATTCAGATCCCGCCGGCAGATAAAGGCGCGCAAGCAGACAATCAACTGTTAGTGCTGGTGCGTAGCCGCGTAAAAGTGCTGCTCAGACCAAAGGGACTGGTGGGTTCACCGCTGGAGATGGCAAGTACCAGTAGGGTCTGGATCCAGAATGGCAAGCTGTTTTTGCGCAATAACAGTGGCTATTACCTCGCGCTCTCCGCACTTGAAGTCAATGGTGCAGGTAAAAAGCAGCGTATTCAGGGCGAAACCATCGCGCCGTGGACGACAGAATCATGGCCAACGACGATCTCGCTGCTGGGCGAAGCGCGGATGCGCTGGATTAATGACCAGGGCGCAGCCTTAACCGGACGCGTGATGCTAGAGAATCCGGGCAATGTCGGCCATTAATCCGCGCTGGTGGTGGCTATTTTTGTCCGGCGCTGCCCCCGTTTTTGCAAGCGAATACACCTTTGATGAGACCTTATTGCTCGGTAGTGGCTACGAAAAAGGGCTGGCGCAGTTCAACGATCAAGGGAGCGTTGCCGCCGGACGTTACAGTGTCGATATCTGGCTGAATGGGCAGTACGTTGGCCGGGATGATGTGCTGTTTCGCCAGAATTCGGAAGGGCGCATTGCCCCCTGTCTTCCGGTCAAATTTTGGGATGAGCAGGGCGTTACAGCGACGGAAGGACTATCCGAGGCGTGCCTTGAACCTGCAGCCCGCATCAGCGGCGGGCAGTGGGATTTCGATCAGGGTTTGCTACGCCTGAATCTTAGCGTGCCGCAGGCTGCGCTTAAGCGAACACCGTTGGATTATGTTCCACCTTCACAGTGGCAGAGCGGTGAGAGTGTACTGTTCAGCAACTACAACCTTCACGTTTATCACAACAAAAATAACGGACTGCAAAGTGATTACGGCTGGCTGGGACTTAACAGCGGCTTCAACATTGGCAGTTGGCAGTTTCGCCAGCAGTCCTCCGCTAACTGGCGGCGTGACGACTACCGTGAAACCCAACGCTGGGACGCGCTGCAAACCTGGCTCCAGCATCCGATAGCGAAACTAGAAAGCGTACTGACCGTAGGCGAAAGCTACACGCCAGGCAACCTGCTCGGCAGCATGGCGTTTACGGGTATCAAGTTGGAAACCGATCAGCGGATGTGGCCACAGTCACGACGCGGCTATGCCCCCGAAATTCGCGGCACGGCGTCTACACCCTCGCGCGTGGCGGTCAAGCAAAATGGTCGTACACTTTATGAAACCAGCGTGCCGCAGGGACCCTTTGTACTCGATGATCTACCAAATACAGCCTGGGACGGGGATTTACAGGTTGAAATCACCGGCGCAGACGGCAAACAAAGTGGCTACACCGTACCTTACGCCAGCGTACCTTTATCGCTGCGTCCTGGCGTCTGGCGCTACGGCCTGGTTGCGGGAAAAACCCGTGATTACAGTGCAGCCGACAGTCTGTTTACCGATTTCACGCTGGAGCGTGGGGTAACCAATTTGCTGACGGCAAACGGTGCCTTGCGTATCGGTGACGATTACCAGGCGCTGCTGATGGGCGGTGTCCTGGCAACAACGTTCGGTGCTTTTGGCGTAGATCTTACTGGTTCGCGGGCGCGGATCGCCTCCCAGTCACTAAGCGGTTGGCGTTTGCAAACTAACTGGAGCAAAACGTTCAGCCCGACAGGAACGCACGTCGCGCTAGCCGGTTATCGCTATTCCACGCAGGGCTACCGTGATTACGGTGATGTGCTGGGTGAGCGAAACGTCAGCGAAGGCGATGCGCAGTGGCGTTCGGACACGCTGCGTCAGAAAAATCAGTTTACCGCTACCGTTAACCAGACGCTGGGCGGCTACGGAAACCTGTGGTTATCAGGCTCGATGATGGATTACTACGGCGGCCATGGAAACAGCACTCAGCTTCAGGCCGGGTACAATACCACCCTTGGCCGTATGGCGCTGGGCGTGTCCTTTAGTCGACAGGATACCTGGTGGCGCAACGGGAACAACTCACAGGGCCAAAAAGAGAACATGGCGACGCTAACGATCTCAATACCACTCAGCTTTGGTGAACGAGAGCACACGCTGGCGCTCTCCGCTAGTCAGGCACAGCAGGCCGGACGCAGCGCGCAAGTCGCCTTGTCCGGTGCACTTGATAGCAAAGAAAGTCTCAATTACGCGGTCTCTGCAGGCTGGCAGCAAGGACAGAGCGAGTCCAGCAGTGTGAGCGACTGGAGTGGGTCGCTTCAAAAAAATACCACCTTCGGTACGCTAAACGGCAGCGTTTCCCAGTCGCAAAACTATCAGCAGTGGTCTGCCGGTGTACGCGGTGCGGTGGTCGTACATCGTCATGGCGTGGTCGCCGGGCCGTGGGTAGGCGACACCTTTGCATTAATAGAAGCGCCAGGCGCAATGGGGGCGAGAGTTGGCGGTGGGCAAGGGGCAGCGGTGAACAGCGGCGGTTATGCGCTGGTACCGTCGTTAACACCTTATCGCTATAACAATGTGACCCTCGATGGAAGTGAAATGAACACTAATGCAGAGCTACAAGAGAACCAGCGTCGGATTGCACCGATGGCGGGAGCCGCAGTAAAACTGCGCTTTGCGACGATTTCGGGCTATCCGCTGCTCATTACTGTGGATAACGAAGCGGCACTGCCGGTGGGGGCATCCGTAACCGATGAGCGGGGACGCATTGTCGGTATGGTCGCTCAGGGAAATCAGGTTTATGCCCGTGTCGAGGGTGAACAGGGACAACTGACGTTAGAAGGCAGTGACTGCTCGCTGCCATGGATACTTAACGAACAACAGCGCAAAGAACCGCTCATTGCATTAACGGTAGTCTGCGTGGTGAAAGGATGATCATGAAGCGATTTCTTCTGCTACTGGCTTTGCTTTCTTCCGGGGCGCAGGCCGCGTGCGAATACATTATTTATCCGTACAAATCGGGGAGCAGCGGCGCACAGGGAACGCACCGACTCAGTGCCAGTACGGATGGCATCGCCAATGACTGGCGATCCGGCGGCGGAAATGACGCCTGGAATGGTCTGTTACCGGGTCTGAGTAAATCGGTGGATGTGACCAGCAATAGCAGCTTCCAACCGGCGGGGACGATCCTGACATCCAGCGGCGGGATCCCGTTCACCACCTATGCGCACAAAGGCGGTGGATACGATCCAGAGCAAGTTTTTTTCCGCTGCACGCCGGATACCGTTGGGCAACTCTATGAAGCCTGGTCAACCAATGGCGATGACGCCTACGCGGGTTGGTATGAAGCAACGGATGTATCGGGGGCGCGTTTAACCGTCATGAAGAATGTGGCATTGCGCCTGACCCATGACGCGACGGGCAGCGTCTTTACCGACAGTTGGCAACAGCGTCCACTGGAAAATCTGGATCTCGACACCAATGGTAACTTCCTGATTAAGGCCAAAAATTTCTCGACAATAAGCGCAGAGCTTATCAAAACACTGGATACACGCTATTACGTCAATCAGGCCCAGTCCGCGACTTATAACAGTTACGTGAATCCCAATGCTTACGTGGTGTTTCGCGGGCCGGGAACCACGTCCTGGGGGATAAAAGTAGGGCAGCCACATCGCGGTGGAAACTGGGCGGGCTGGGCCAATGACTGGCCATCGGTGATAAGCCTGTACAATAACGGCATTACCGTCAAACGGGCGGCGATGTGTCAGGTGACGGACTTTACGCCGGTAGTGCATCTGCCTCCAATTTCCGTCGCCCAGCTCAGACGTGGGGAATATTCATCAGCACCATTCCAGATAGGATTCGCCTGCGAGTCAACGGTCGTATCTGGTGTGGCGACAGGAAAGAATAATGTGGCGATGGGGCTACTTGCGCCGGAAAGCAGTGTTAATAGTGCCTGGGGATTTAATTTGATCACCGGCAAAACGGTGACCTGGCTGCTGGATACGCAATATGGTGCTGCCGGACATGCCCGTGGCGTAGGCGTTCAGGTTTACCGGGCAGGTAATCCAGTAAATTTTATGGCGGTATCGACCGCTGGCAGTGGTACAGAAGGCGGCTGGATGCCGGTAATTGGCAATAATACGCAGCAAAATGGTAGCCAGGATGGCGTGAATCACTACAACGAAACCTTCGAAGCCCGCCTTGCGAGCTTTGGTGCAGATACGTTAACGGCGGGGAGTTACCAGTCGCATGTCCAAGTTTTACTGCGTATTCAGTAGTATCTGGATGCTTGCGCTCAGCGTACAGGCAGCGGTCAATATCAACACAACCCGCGTAATTTTCAACCATGGTGAAACGCAGCGGTCGGTGATGTTGGTAAACGACGGTGATTATCCGGTAGTCGTACAGAGCTGGGTGGATGACGGTTCGCCTGATAAGGGGCCATCGCAAGCCAGAGCACCTTTTGTCGTACTGCCACCAGTGCTAAAAATTCGACCGGGTGAGCAGCGGGAACTGCGGATCATGACCACAGGTAAGGGGCTTGACGACGATCGAGAATCGTTATTCTGGCTAAACGTTTATCAAATCCCCCCAGAGATGAAAGACCCTCAGGCAGGAGAAAAAGTACGCTTAGCGCTTAGAAATCAGCTAAAAGTCCTATGGAGACCGAAAAACACAGGGGTGTTAACTGAAGAAACCATCAATCTTCTGAGTTTTCGCTACGAAGGCGGGGTAATTTACGCGGTAAATGACAGTTCATGGAACATAACCCTGGCCAAGGTAACTTTTGGAGACTATTCCACAACTGGAATAGTGGTTTCACCGCATTCTCGGCGAGTGATTTTTAAAATGACCACTCCTGAAATGAGGAATAATAAGATAAACTTCACAGTGATTAACGATGAAGGAAATCGTTGGGGATTTTCAACTGTTGCAAATTAATGCAGGATGAACTCATTTCAGCTAAATTGACAAAAACCCACATTCAGGGATCATGATGGCAAAAATATTTTTGCTCAACGGCACTGTTGTATTCTGGCCAGAGCGAAACGTATTGTACGCGAAATTAGATGAGACTAAACGTCAAACGTTAAGTAATCCGGCAACCCGTTGTTTACTATTATTAATTCAGCAACAGGGCCAGGTTATTGAGCGCGATTATTTCTTTGAGCATGTCTGGTTTATTAACGGTGCTCAAGTCACCAATAATACCTTCTATCAGAACATTTCATTGCTGCGCCGCGCATTTAAAGAGCTTGGGCTGAATGAAGAGCTGATCGTTACCGTGCCCAAAGTAGGGATCCGTCTTGAGCCACAACTAGACGTGCTGGAGCAGGAAGCAGAAGAGTCTCCTGGAGAACAGCCAATAGACTCATCAAATTCGTCGGTAAACGCGTTGCCAAAAGCACCGCGTACTCCTACGTTATGGTGGATAATGGCGGGTGTTGTCAGTTGCATTTTAGCCTCATTCGTAACCTGGCAGACGCAATTTGATGCCAGACTCAGCCATTATGTGCCGCTAAGTGTAGGGGAGGGATGTCACTGGTACGCTAATCAGGATGTGCTGAAATTCGATAAGCATCAGCAATTTATACGGACCAGTACGCTGGATTGTCAAAGTTACCCCTGGATTTACCTAACGCTGTATCCGAATTTTCCACGGATTTCTGCATTAACCTGTCGGCAGCAATATAGCCACTGGCGGGATAATGACTGCGTTACACACTATTATTTCAAGGAGTCCAGAAATGTGGGTACGTAATATAAAATGGGGTCTTTGCCTCATCGTTGCGGTGGCGGTAACGGTCACGGCTACATTAATGTTGCAGAACTGGCAGCGTTCACATTTCGATTGTTCTGGCGAATTATTGATGGAGTATCCAGATATTCGTGGCGATGTTTCTGTCAGGTACGTTTTTAATGGTTCTCGCGGGGTTGCTATTTTACGCGGGCAAATTATCGATAATAACGGCGAGACACTGGCGGTAAATCAGAATGTCTGGTTTTCCTTCACCCGCAAAGATGATGATTATTTCCTGCTATCAGAAAATGTAGCATCCAGTTCAGGGGGGCTGAAGGTTCACCCGTTACTGGCAAGAACGCTGCCAGATTTTTATCTCAAGGCTAAAGAGCCTTTTTACTTCAGCATATTACGGCTCAACAACAGCACCTGGCAGTTCTTTACCAGTCGCTCACCATCAGTGTTTTGCCGCCACTAACGGTTATAGATGAATGGTAGGGGGTATGAGCCAGGTAACGTGGTTCCTTAAAAATCAATTTAACATAATATACATTATGCGCACCAAGGTAATGTCAGGAAAAATACGACATCTTATGGTTATCCTTATCCTTATCCTTGGGCTGGTTGCCGATGGCCTCTGAAAGCGCTTTCTCTGGCGACGAACCCCGTACACGGATCATCTTGTCATCAAACGTGCTCAATTCTTTTTTCTTTATGACTCTTCCATATTTTCATTCCTTATCTTCATGTTATGGTCAACAGCGAGCCGTACTTTTGCACTCCCGGCGCAAATATCTTTGGAATTAACAAAATCTGCCCATAATGTCGTAATCTTAATGTGAAGACGTAATGTGATCCCATCTTTTACTGGAGGCACCTACATGGCTGACTGGAGTCCTACACTTTATCTGCAATTTGGCAGCGAACGTTCAAGGCCCGCAGCTGAATTACTGGGCAGAGTGGCGTTGGAAAATGTCCGTACAGTCGCCGATCTGGGTTGCGGTCCGGGAAACAGTACTGCATTACTGCATCATCGCTGGCCTTTGGCCAAAATAACAGGCGTAGACTCATCACCTAATATGCTCAATGAGGCGCGTGTAGCATTACCAAACTGCCATTTTGTTGAAGCCGATATCGGTGCGTTCGAGGTGGAGCAACCTCTGGATCTGCTTTATGCGAATGCTTCATTGCAGTGGGTACCAGACCACTATGAATTGTTCCCACATCTTGTCTCACAGTTGAAACGTAACGGCGTGCTTGCTGTGCAAATGCCGGATAACTGGCTGGAGCCGACACACGTGTTGATGCGTGAAGTCGCCTATGAACAAGGTTATCCCGATCGGGGCCGTGCACCACTTCCCGGTGTGCATGCCTATTATGACATTTTGACTGAAGCTGGCTGTGACGTTGATATCTGGCGCACGACCTATTATCCCATTATGGATTCGCATCAGTCGATTATCGACTGGGTCAGTGCGACAGGTTTACGTCCCTGGTTGCAGGATCTGAGTGAAAGTGAACAACGTAATTACCTGGCTCGCTACCATGAACTTCTGCAGGAGCAATACCCACTTCAGGAAAACGGTAAAATCCTGTTGGCGTTCCCACGCTTGTTTATCGTTGCCAAACGCGAGTGTTAAGCGCATTTAATGCAATACCGGCCCCTTTGCACATTTATCGCTTATCATCTATGCGCGCCCTCGCCTTTTTTAGATGAGAATCTAGTGGTAACACGGGTCATCTGCTAGTGTCTGAAAACGTTTCACTGACGAGAGTAGTCATGACCAAAATCTATTCTGGTGGTTGCTTATGTGGTTCAATTCGTTTTACCGCGACGAATCCCAACAATTCACATACCTGTTCCTGTGATATTTGCCGCAAGCACACGGGCGCGCCCACCGTGGTATGGATTGAGTTTAATGCCGGAAACGTAGAATGGACGGGCACTGCGGGTCAGCCTGCGATATGGCGCTCTTCAGCAACATCCCGCAGAGCTTTTTGCCCGCAGTGTGGAAGTTCCGTGGGTGCCATCGATGACGCCCCAATTATTGCACTTTTAGCCGGCGGATTTGACGAACCGGATGATGAAGACCTGGCACCAGAGTTTCACTCTTTTTCAGATATGAAGCCGGCCTGGTGGCAAAAAGTACATTGCGAAAACTGATTCTTTTATGTCAGTTGATAATGCTTATCGGGCATGTGTTTGTCGGGAACACTCGTTTCATCATTCATTTGCAGCAAATCAATTTCGATCGCATTACAAATCGCATCTAGCGGTAAGTCGTTATTCTCTGTGCCGAACGGGTCTTCAAGCTCTTCTGCCAATGTGTCGAGAGAAATAAACGTATATGAAATCAGCACTGAAATAAACGGTGTCATATAGTGCAGATCTACCACTAATGCGAATGGCAGCATAATGCAAAACAGATAGACCGTGCGATGCAGTATCAGCGTGTAGGCAAATGGCACTGGCGTATTTGCTATGCGCTCGCAGCCCGCCAGAACCGCAGACATATCATTTAACCTGTTGTTTAAACTGTGAAATAATATATCAGATAGCTGACCATTGCGCCTGCGCACGGATAACCACTCGCCCATCAGCAGCAGGATACGGTTGGCCGGTGATTGGCTAGCAAAGACGGTTTGCAGGTCTGACGCGCTGAGATACTTCGCCAGCGGCTCGGCCTGCGGATGACGACGCAAGGTCATGCGTAAACAGTGGGCAAAGGCAATTTGCAGGCGCACGAACTGCCCCAGTTCGCCATCGTCCGGCAACGTGGTTTTTACCTCACGCAGTAGCGAACGGGAAGCAATCATCAATTGTCCCCACAAGTGTCGAGCTTCAACGTAGCGCGAATAACAGGCGTTGTTGCGAAACCCTAAAAAGATAGCAATCGCGACGCCCAGAATGCTGAATGGTGCCAGGGTAAATTTGATACCCAGCATCGTGTACCACGGCAGCATGATAATGACGGCGATGGAAAGCAGGAAATTCAGCAGCAGACGCGAAAAAATCTTGGATAAAACTGAACCATGCCAGACGAATATCAGACGCAGCCAGTGTTGTTGAGGTCGAACGATCATGGTTATCTTCGGAAAATGTGAAAGCTGGGCCATTAAACGTGATCACGATCAATGTTGCAAGCACCTCTCGGCACTAAATGCCCTCTATTTAAGCCTGTCAGAAATGAGTGGCACTATAGTTACAGACTGTATTCTGATTATAAAAAACACTGTATGTTGTAACTAATAAAGTAGTGTAAAAAACCCGGCCTGAACCGGGTTTGGGTATTAACACAGCGGCTTAACGGCTTCGCGCATGCCTTTGACCAGAATCATGTCCAGATCGGCAGAAACCTGTTCTACCAGCCCAGAAACCTGTGTCAGGTCTTGCTCCCAATGCTCTTTGACCGTCAGTACCGAACGCACTAACGCCTCAGTACTTATTTGGCGATCGCGATGCTGGTTCCACAAGTGCTGGAAGCGCTCAATCCAGTGAGCGTCATCCTGAACCGGGTAAGACTCACCGTTACGCTCGC